>CAYQDN010000008.1:0-129955 GCA_964416335.1 uncultured Azospirillum sp. | reverse complement strand
GCATGCCGACATCCTTTCCGATCTGGCGGCGGCACTCGCGGGCTCGATCGGGATCGCCCCCACCGCCAATCTCAATCCCGAGCGGAAGTTCCCTTCGATGTTCGAGCCGATCCACGGTTCGGCCTTCGACATCATGGGCAAGGGCATCGCCAATCCGGTCGGCACGTTCTGGTCGGCGGTGATGATGCTGGAGCATCTGGGCGAACCCGCCGCCGCCGCACGCCTGATGGCTGCGGTCGAGCGGGTGACCGCCGATCCGCGCTACCGCACCGCCGATCTGGGCGGGACCGCCGACACGAAGACCGTGACCGACGCGGTCGTCGATGCGGTACGTGCCAGCAACGCCTGAACTCTGGAAACAATCTGAAACACGTGATAGGCAGGGTCTTGATTTAAAAGCGAGGTGCGGGGCATCGTCCCGCGTACCCGATCGTGAACAGGCCGCCTATGTTCTAGGCAGACTTTTCGAGGAAACGCCTTGCAGTCGACTGCGCCCACCCCCATGCCCGTCGTCACCCCACCCCTGCTTTCGGTCGAGGACCTCCACGTCCATTTCGTGACGTCGCGCGGCGTCGTGCGCGCGGTCGAGGGCGTGTCCTACGAGGTCCGCCCGGGCGAAGTGCTCGCCATCGTGGGCGAGTCCGGCTGCGGCAAGTCGGTCTCCTCGCTCGCGGTCATGCGCCTGCTCAGCAAACCCGCGGGCCGGGTCGTGCACGGCAGGATCATGTTCGAGGGCGTGAACCTCCTCGAACTTTCCGACGAGCAGATGCGCGAGCGGCGCGGCCGCGACATCGCGATGATCTTCCAGGAGCCGATGACCTCGCTCAACCCGGTCCTGCCGATCGGGCTGCAGATCATGGAGCCGCTCTTCATCCACCTGAAGATGACCGAGGAGCAGGCGCGCGCCCGCGCGGTCGAGCTCCTCAAGATGGTCGGCATCACCGATCCAGAGCGCCGCCTCGACCAGTTCCCCCACCAGTTCTCCGGCGGCATGCGCCAGCGCGTGATGATCGCCATCGGCCTTGCCTGCAACCCCAAGCTCATCATCGCCGACGAGCCGACGACCGCGCTGGACGTGACGATCCAGGCGCAGATCCTCGAGCTGATGAAGGATCTCTCGCGCCGGCTCAACATCGCGCTGATCATCATCACGCACAATCTGGGCGTGGTCGCGCGCTATGCCGACCGCGTCAACGTGATGTACGCCGCCCGCGTGGTCGAGCAGGGGACGGCCGACGACGTGTTCCTTCGTCCGCGCCATCCCTACGCGATGGGCCTGATGCGCTCGGTGCCGCGCCTCGATCGGCCGCGCGGCCTGAAGCTCGAGACGATCGAGGGACTGCCGCCCAACCTGCTCGACCCGCCCGCGGGCTGCCGCTTTGCCGCGCGCTGCGCCTTCAAGGCCGACATCTGCGCGCAGGACCCGCCGCTGGTCGAGGTCGAGAAAGGCCATTTCTCCGCCTGCCTGCGCGCGCGCGAGCTTGCCGCCGGCACGCTGAAGCCGGCCGCGGTGGTGCGCACCGACGCAGGCGCGCGCATCGCCAAGGACGCGGCACCGATCCTGTCGGTGCGGGGCCTCAAGAAATTCTTCACCGTGGCGCGCAAGGGCGGCGTGTGGACGACGGCGACCAGCGAGGTGCGCGCGGTCAACGACGTGTCGTTCGACATCGCACCGGGCGAAACGCTCGGTCTCGTCGGCGAATCCGGCTGCGGCAAGACGACGGTCGGCCGTCTCGTGCTGCGCCTGGAGAACCCGACCGACGGTTCGATCAAGTTCAAGGGCGAGGACATCGCGCATAAGGACCTCAACGAGCTGCGCCAGATCCGGCGCAAGATCCAGGTCATCTTCCAGGACCCGTTCAGCTCGCTCAATCCGCGCATGACGATCGGCCAGATCATCGCCGAGCCGCTGATGGTCTACAAACTCGTCCCCAACGCCAAGGCCGCTTCCGAGCGCGTGGCCGAACTCCTCGTGCAGGTCGGACTCTTCCCCTACATGGCCGAGCGCTATCCGCACGAGATGTCGGGCGGCCAGCGCCAGCGCATCGGGATCGCGCGGGCCCTCGCGATGGAGCCCGAGTTCATCGTCTGCGACGAGCCGGTCTCCGCCCTCGACGTGTCGATCCAGGGGCAGATCATCAACCTGCTGGAGACCCTCCAGCACAAGCTCAACCTCACCTACCTGTTCATCGCGCACGACCTTGCCGTGGTGCGCCACATCTCCGACCGGGTCGTGGTCATGTATCTCGGGCGCCTGATGGAGATGGCCGACGGCGACGCGCTCTATGCCGAGCCGCTGCACCCCTATACCAAGGCGCTGCTGGACGCGGCCCCCGTTCCCGATCCGACGATCGAGAAGAGCCGGGCCGCCCGGGCGCTTTCGGGCGAATTGCCAAGCCCGCTCAACCCGCCGACGGGCTGCGTGTTCCACACGCGCTGCCCGCTGGCGACCCGCGAATGCAAGGAAATCGTGCCTGAGCCGCGCGAGGTGAAGCCCGGACATTTCGTCGCCTGCATCAAGGTCTGACTGGAATCTTGACGCCGGCCGGTACCGCGTAGTCCATTGTGAACGACCCCGGCCGTCCCCCCGGCAGCCGGGCCCCCCAAAAAATCCCATCCGCGAACGCGAAAAAAGCGGGTGGATGGACCAGACAGGAGGAATAGCCCGATGCGCTCGAACCGTCGCGATTTCATGAAAGCCGCCGCCTTCACCGCCGCAGGTATCGGCCTGCTCGACGCGATGCCTGCGGGCGCGCAAGGCACGCCCAAGCGCGGCGGCACGATGACCTTCGCGATCTCGGCCGAAACGCCGAACTACGACGCGCACGGCTCCGACACCTTCGCCACGCTGCATTTCGGTTCGCCCTTCTATTCCACGCTGCTGCAGTTCGACCTTGCCAACTATCCGAAGGCGAAGGCCGATCTCGCCGCTTCGTGGGAAGTCGCCGCAGACCTGATGACCTACACCTTCAAGCTCGTACCCAACGCCTTCTTCCACGATGGCTCGCCGCTCACTTCGGCCGACGTCAAGGCGACCTACGAGCGTCTGCGCAACCCGCCCACCGGCGTGGTGTCCGCGCGCAAGGCGACATTCGAAGACATCGATACGATCGAAACACCGGACGCCACGACCGTCATCTTCAAGATGAAGGCGGCCAACCCCTCGATGCTCGAGAATTTCGCGAGCCCGTGGAACTGGGTCTACAAGGCGTCCGTCCTTGCAGCTGACGCGAACGCGCCAAAGACGACGATCATGGGAACGGGCCCGTTCCGATTCGGCGAGCATGTCAGGGGCAGCCATGTCGCGGGCACGCGTTTCGACAAGTACTTCAAGGCCGGCCAGCCCTATCTCGACGGGTTCCGCGGCGTGTTCATGACCCAACCCGCCGCGATGCTGAACGCGCTGCAGGGCGGCCAGGTGCTTGCCGAGTTTCGCGGCATCAGCCCGGCCGAGCGCGACCGCCTGACGCAGGTCATGGGCGACAAGGTGCGCATCGAGGAGTCGAGCTGGACCCTCAACCTGATGGTCGTCTTCAACACCGAGAAGAAGCCGTTCGACGATCCGCGCGTGCGCCGCGCCCTTCATATCTGCATCGATCGCCGTGCGGGAGCCGCGGGCCTTGCCCGCACTGCCACGCTGCGCGATGCCGGCGGCCTGATCCGCCCGGGTTCGCCCTTTGCGATCAAGGACGAGGACCTGTCGAAGATGCCGGGCTTCGGGCGCGACATCAACGCAGCGCGCGCGGAAGCGCGCAAGCTGCTGCGCGATGCGGGCGTTCCCAACCTTACGTTCGTCCTCCACAACCGCAATCTCTCGCAGCCCTACACGCCGGCCGGCATCTTCGTGGTCGACCAGTGGCGCCAGATCGGCGTCAATGTCGAACACCGGCAGCTGGAGACGTCGCCGTACCTTGCCGGCATGTCGAGCGGCAACTTCGACGTCGCAATCGACTTCTCGAACCTGTTCATGGACGAGCCGTCGCTGGCACTCGCGAAATATCTTTCCTTCAACCGTGCGCCGGAGAACCGCTCGCGCGCGATCGACGCCGAACTCGACCGTCTCTATGTCGCCCAGTCGCGCGAGCGGGATGACAAGAAGCGCTTCGAACTGATCCGCGCGTTCGAGAAGCGCGCCCTCGACCAGGCCTACCAGGTGCCGCTGCTGTGGTGGTACCGCATCGTGCCGACCCACAAGATCGTCATGGGCTGGCAGATGTCGCCCAGCCACAATCTCGGCCAGGACCTGGCCGGGGTGTGGCTCAATACCTGATCCCACGAAAGGCCGACGCCGCCGATGCTCGGGTACCTCGCCAACCGCACGCTGCTGATGATCCCCACGCTCGCCGGGGTCGCGATCCTCATCTTCTTCATGCTGAGGGTCGTTCCCGGCGACATCGTGGAGGTCAAGCTGCGCGGCGACGGCGGCAGCGTGACGCAGGAAACGATCGAGATGGAGCGCAAGCGGCTCGGTCTCGACAAGCCGCTCTACGTCCAGTTCGGCCAGTGGATGGTGGGGCTCGCCACGCTCGATCTCGGCACGTCGATGTGGACCGACCGCCCGGTCGCCGAGGAAATCGGCATCCGGCTGGAGCTGACGCTGCAGGTCGCGATCATGGCGACGATCATCGCGATTCTCGTGGCGATCCCGCTGGGGACCATATCGGCGCTCTTCAAGGATTCGTGGATCGACTACGCGGTGCGCCTCATTACCATCGCGGGCCTCGCCGTGCCCAGTTTCTGGCTCGGCATGCTCATCGTGCTGGCCTTGCTCTACTGGTTCAACTGGCTGCCGCCGATCACCTACACGCCGATCTATGTCGATCCGGTCGCGAACATAAGCCAGCTGATCTGGCCGGCACTCGCGGTCGGCTACCGCTATTCGGCGGTCGTCGCGCGCATGGTGCGCTCGTCGATCGTCGAGGTGATGAAGGAAGACTATATCCGCACCGCGCGCGCCAAGGGCGTGTTCGAGAAGGTGGTCGTCTCGCGCCACGCCATGCGCAACGCCATGCTGCCGGCGATCACGGTCATCGGGCTCGAATTCGCGTTCCTGATCGGCGGGCTCGTCGTGACCGAGCAGGTCTTCAACCTCAACGGCGTGGGCCGGCTCTTCGTGCAGGCCGTCAGCCGCAACGATTTCACGCTGATCCAGTCGATCGTCATGCTGATCGCGGTCGTGTTCATGCTGTCGAACCTGGTGGTCGACCTGCTCTATGCGTGGCTCGATCCGCGCATCCGTTTCGGGGGGCGCTGACATGGCCGGTGCCGTTTCCCAGCCCAACGTGACCTATGCGGCGCGCAAGCGCCGCGCGCCGCTCGTCGATTTCTGCCTGGCGCAGCCGCTGGGTGCCATCTCCGGCGTGGCGATCGTCGCCATGCTGTTCGCCGGCCTGTTCGCCGAGTTGGTCGCACCCTACGACCCGCTGTCGATCGATTTCGGCGCGATGCTGGCCGCACCGGACATCAGCCACTGGATGGGGACCGACGCGTTCGGTCGCGACATCTTCAGCCGCGTGATCTACGGTGCGCGCACCGCCCTCACCATCGGGTTCTTCTCCTCGCTGTTCGGCTGCACGACGGGGGCGTCCATCGGCGTGGCGTCGGCTTATTTCGGCGGGCGCATCGACATGGTCGTGCAGCGCTTCATCGACGTGATCCTGTCGTTCCCGATCATCGTGCTGGCCCTCGTCGTCGTCGCGATGCTGGGGCGCAACCAGATCGCGGGCGTGGACATCAACCTCATTTTCGCCATCGCCATCCCGATCGTGCCCAAGGTGGCGCGCGTCGTGCGCGCGGCGGCCCTGTCGATCCGCGAGATGCCCTATATCGATGCGGCGCGCGCGGCGGGCTTCAGCCACCTGCGCATCATCTTCCGCCACATGGTGCCCAACGTTTCGGCCCCGTTCCTGATCATGTTCACGGCCTTCATCGCGCAGGCGATCCTGCTGGAAGCGTCGCTGTCCTTCCTCGGCCTCGGCGTCACCGAGCCCACGCCCGCCTGGGGCCTGATGCTGTCGGGCAACGCGTCCGACTTCTACCGCGAGGCGCCGTGGATGATCCTGTTCCCGGGCCTCGCCATCTCGGCCGCCGTCTTCGCCTTCAACCTGTTCGGCGATTCCTTGCGTGACTGGCTCGACCCGAAATTCAAGGTATGACGTTGACGAATCGCGTCAATGTCCTGTATCTAGCGATCATGGTTTTCCGCACGATCCTTTTCTCGCGACGACGAACGCTGGGCCTTCGCCCCAGCGTGCGCTGATTCGCGTTCGGACCGCCGGAACCAACTCCTTCCAATTTCTGGCATTTTCCTCCGCGGAAGCGCGCGTCCCTCCGACGCCGTCCCTCCTTTCGCGAGCAATGCCATGTTCCACCTGACCACCGAACGGCCCGACGACGGGCCGGCCATCGAAGCGCTCCTCGACCGGGCTTTCGGCCCCGGCCGACAGACCAAGATCTCGTACCGCTACCGGGCGGCGGCGGCACCGGTCGGCCTGCTGTCGCGCGTGGCGCGCGCGGACGATGACGGGCGGCTGCTCGGCTCGATCCGCTACTGGGACGTGGCGATCGGCGACCACGACGCGCTGCTGCTCGGTCCGCTTGCGGTCGAACCGGCGCTGAAGGGCCGCGGCATCGGCGTGGCGCTGATGCGCGACACGATCGACGCGGCCGTCTGGATGAACGCCAAGCGGATCGTGCTGGTGGGCGACATCGGCTATTACGCGCGCTTCGGCTTCGCGCCGGCGGCCCCGCTCGGCCTCGTCATGCCGGGCGAGACGCCCGGACGGCTGCTCGCCTGCGCGCTGGCGCGCGACGCCTTCGCGGGCGTCAAGGGCGCGATCCGGCCGCGGAGGTTGCTTCGCGGCAGCCGATTGATCGCGGCGTGAGGGACCGCTAGCCTCGTCCCATGACCGGCTGGCAGTTCTGGATCGACCGCGGCGGCACCTTCACCGACATCGTCGCGCGCAAGCCCGACGGCGGGCTGTTGACGCACAAGCTGCTGTCGGAAAATCCCGAGCGCTATGCCGACGCGGCCCTGCAGGGCATCCGCGACCTTCTGGGCCTTGCACCGGGTGCAAGCCTGAAGGGCGCGCCCATCGATGCCGTGAAGATGGGGACCACCGTGGCGACCAACGCGCTGCTGGAGCGCAAGGGCGAGCGCGTGGCGCTGGCGATCACGCGCGGTTTCAAGGACCAGCTGCGCATCGCCTACCAGAACCGGCCCAAGCTCTTCTCGCGCCGGATCGTGCTGCCCGAGCTGCTCTATGAAAGCGTCGTCGAGATCGGCGAGCGGGTGGACGCGCACGGCAACGTGCTGGCCCCGCTCGACGAGGCGGCGGCGGAAAGCGCCCTTCGCGCGGTCTTCGCATCGGGCATCCGGGCACTCGCCATCGTGCTGATGCATGGCTACCGCTTTCCGGCGCACGAGAAGGCGCTGGGGGCGATCGCGCGGCGCATCGGCTTCACGCAAGTGTCGATCAGCCACGAGGTCTCGCCGCTGATGAAGATCGTCGGGCGCGGCGACACGACCGTGGTCGACGCCTATGTCTCGCCGATCCTGCGCCGCTACGTGGACCGCGTGGCGGGCGAGCTTGGCGACACGCGGCTGATGTTCATGCAGTCGAACGGCGGGCTGGTCGACGCGCGTTTCTTCCAGGGCAAGGACGCGATCCTGTCGGGCCCCGCCGGCGGCATCGTCGGGGCCGCGCGCACCGGCAGCATCGCCGGGTTCAAGCACATCATCGGCTTCGACATGGGCGGGACGTCGACCGACGTCACGCTCTACAACGGCGAGTTCGAGCGCGCCTTCGAGACCATCGTCGCCGGCGTGCGCATGCGTGCACCGATGATGAAGATCCACACCGTGGCGGCTGGCGGCGGCTCGATCCTGTTCTTCGACGGCGCGCGCTTCCGCGTCGGCCCGCAGAGTGCCGGCGCCAATCCGGGACCCGCCTGCTACCGGCGCGGCGGGCCGCTGGCGGTCACCGACGCCAACGTCATGGTCGGCAAGCTCGTTCCCGCGTTCTTCCCCAAGGTGTTCGGGCCGCGCGGCGACGAAGCGCTGGATGCCGAAACGGTGCGGGCGAAGTTCGCGACCCTTGCCGCCGAAGTCTCGAAGGCGACGGGGCAGGCGCGCAGCGCCGAGGAAGTCGCCGACGGGTATCTTCGCATCGCGGTCGAGAACATGGCGAATGCCATCAAGCAGGTCTCGATCCAGCGTGGCTACGACGTGACCGGTTACGCGCTCAACTGCTTTGGCGGGGCGGGCGGGCAGCATGCCTGCAAGGTCGCCGACGCGCTGGGCATGACGACGGTGTTCGTGCATCCGCTGGCGGGCGTGCTGTCGGCCTACGGCATGGGTCTCGCCGACCTGCGCGTGATGCGCGAGAAGGCGGTCGAAGCGCGCTTTGCCGCCGGGCTGGTGCCGGCCCTTGCCGCCGATCTCGACGCGCTCGCGATCGACGGGCTTGCCGAAATACGCCGGCAGGGCATCCTTGACGCGAAGATCGAGACGCTGCGCAAGCTGCACCTCAAATACGAGGGCACGGATTCCACGCTGGTCGTCGACGAGGGGCCGGTCGGGGCGGTCGAAGCCGCGTTCGCCGCCGCCCACCGCCAGCGCTACGGCTTCCTGATGCCGGGCAAGGCCATCATCGTCGAGGCGGTCGCGGTCGAGATCGTCGGCCACACCGAGACGGCCGACGATGCACTCCATCCCACGACCGATGCGTCCGCACCTGCGGCCGACGCGCGCACGAAGATGTATTCGGACGGTGCGACGCACGACACGCCCGTCTACCGGCGCGAGCGGCTGCTGCCGGGCATGGACGTCCTGGGCCCCGCCATCGTCGCCGACGCCAATGCCACGACGGTCGTCGAACCGGGCTGGCGCGCGGAGGTCACGGTGCATGACCATCTGGTCTTGCGCCGTGTGGTGGCGCTGAATCGCGCCAGTGCCGTCGGCACCAAAGTCGATCCGGTGATGCTGGAGGTGTTCAACAACCTCTTCATGTCGATCGCCGAGCAGATGGGGGTGGCACTCCAGAACACCGCCTATTCGGTCAACATCAAGGAGCGGCTGGATTTCTCGTGCGCGCTGTTCGACCGGCAGGGCAACCTGATCGCCAACGCGCCCCACATGCCCGTCCATCTGGGCTCGATGGGGGAGAGTGTGGCCGCCGTGACGCGCGCGCGGGGCGACACGATGCGCCCGGGCGACGTGTTCGTGCTCAACGCGCCCTATAACGGCGGCACGCATCTGCCGGACGTGACGGTCGTGATGCCGGTCTACGACGAGGCGAAGGCGGAGATCCTGTTCTTCGTCGCCAGTCGCGGCCACCAGGCCGATATCGGCGGCCTTACGCCCGGCTCGATGCCGCCGGATTCCACGACGGTCGAGGAAGAGGGCGTGCTGATCGACGATTTCCTGCTGGTCGAGCAGGGGCATTTCCGCGAGACCGAGATGGTGGCGCTGCTGCGCTCGGGGAAATACCCGGCGCGCAATCCCGCGCAGAACATCGGCGATCTCAAGGCGCAGGTCGCGGCGTGCGAGAAGGGCGCCCAGGAACTGCGCAAGATGGTGCGCGATTTCGGCCTCGACACCGTGCGCGCCTATATGGGCCACGTGCAGGACAATGCCGAGGAACAGGTGCGCCGCGTCCTCGACGTGCTGAAGGACGGCGAATTCGCCTATCCGATGGACGACGGTTCGGTCGTGCGCGTGAAGGTGTCGATCGACCATGCCAAGCGCACCGGCATTCTCGATTTCGCCGGCACGTCGCCGCAGCGGCCGAACAACTTCAACGCGCCCTCGGCCGTGTGCATGGCGGCCGTGCTCTACGTCTTCCGCACGCTGGTCGAGGACGAGATCCCGATGAATGCGGGCGTGCTGAAACCGCTCGAGGTGCGCATCCCCGAGGGCTCGATGCTGCGCCCGCGCTATCCGGCGGCCGTCGTGGCGGGCAATGTCGAGACCTCGCAGACCGTGACCGATGCGATCTATGGGGCACTGGGCGCCATGGCGGGCGCGCAGGGCACGATGAACAACTTCACCTTCGGCAACGCGCACCACCAGTATTACGAGACGGTCGCCGGCGGCTCGGGGGCGGGCCCCGACTATGACGGCTGCGACGGCGTGCAGACGCACATGACCAACTCGCGCCTGACCGATCCCGAAGTTCTCGAATGGCGCTTCCCCGTGCGCGTCGAGAGCTTCGAGATCCGGCGCCACTCGGGCGGGCAGGGGCGCACGCACGGCGGCGACGGCGTGATCCGCAAGATCCGGTTCCTCGAGGCGATGACCTGCGCGATCCTCGCCAACCGCCGGAAGATCGCGCCCTTCGGTCTCGACGGCGGCGAACCGGGGGCGCTGGGCCGCAACTGGGTCGAGCGCACGGACGGAACGATCGAGGAAAAGGGGGCGACCGCGCGTTGGGACGTGGGCCCGGGCGATCTTTTCGTCATCGAGACGCCCGGCGGCGGCGGCTTCGGCAAGGCGTAGCGACACAATCGCGGGGCTCGCCGGTGCGCGCGCAAACCGCTATACCCACGTCCGTCATGGCGCCCCCCGCAACCGAATCGCCCGCTTCCGGCCGGTCCAACAGGCCCCTGCGCGGCATCGCGTTCATGGTCGCGGGCATCCTGGCGCTCTCGCTGATGGACGCGATCTCGAAATACGCGATCGCCTTCCTGCCTTCGATCCAGATTATGGCCGTGCGCTCGGTGCTGATCGTCCCCGCACTGCTTGCCGTCATCTTCGCGACCGGCCAGATTTCGAGCCTGCGCACGCGCCGCCCGTTCGCGCACGCGCTGCGCGGCATCATCTCGGTCGGCTCGATGCTGTGCTTCATCGAAAGCTTGCGGCTGCTGCCGTTGGCGACGTCGATCGCGATCAGCTTTGCCGCACCGCTCATCATGACGGTCTTTTCGGTCGTCCTTCTCAAGGAGCATGTCGGCATCCACCGCTGGACGGCGGTGGGCGTGGGCTTCGCGGGCGTGGCCCTGATCGTGGGACCCGAGGCGAGCGACGGCATCGTGTCTCTGGGTGCAGGCCTGTCGCTCGCGTCGGCCATCCTTTATGCGCTGGGGCTGACGACCGTGCGCTGGCTGTCGTCGACCGAGAGCGAGATGTCGATGATGCTGATACAATGCGTCATCCAGCTCGTCGTCGGGTGGGTGGGCCTGCTGCTGCTTCCCGGCGCTTTCGCGCCGATGTCGGGCGACATCTGGATCGCGATCGTCGCGATCAGCATCTTCCTGATCGCCGGCCAGTTCCTCACCTTCCGCGCCTTCCGTCTGGCGCCGGTCGGGGCGGTGGCGCCATTCCACTACACCGAACTCGTCTGGGCGACGCTGATCGGCTGGATCTTCTGGAACGAGTGGCCGCCGACGAACGTCTGGTACGGTGCCGCGATCGTCGTGGCGGCGGGCCTCTACGTGATCTGGCGCGAACGGGTGCGGGCGCGCGCGGCCGCTTGAGCGTTGCGGGGCCGGGGCGGCGGGACTAACATCCGGACAGCTTTTCCCCGGAGACACGGTCCATGGCCAGTATCGCCCAAATCAAGCAGTCCGAACCGGTCGCGCGCGCGAACGCCATCGCGGAAATCCGCACGCTGCTGGGCGAGCGCCTGTCGACGGCCGGTGCCGTGCGCGAGCAGCACGGAAGGGGCGAGGCCTACCACCACGCCGTCCCGCCCGACGCCGTCGCGTTCGTGGAATCGACGGCCGAGGTCGCTTCGGTCGTGAAGATCTGCGCGCGCCACAAGCTGGCGATCGTGCCCTTCGGTACGGGTACTTCGCTCGAAGGGCACACGGCGGCCCTGCATGGCGGGATCTGCATCGACGTCTCGCGCATGAACCGCGTGATCGAGGTCAACAAGGACGATCTCGACGTGCGCGTGCAGCCGGGCGTGACGCGCAAGCAGCTCAACGAGCATCTGCGCGACACGGGGCTTTTCTTTCCGATCGATCCGGGGGCCGATGCCTCGCTCGGCGGCATGGCGGCCACGCGCGCTTCGGGCACCAATGCGGTGCGCTACGGCACGATGCGCGAGAACGTCCTGTCGCTGGAAGTGGTGCTGGCCGACGGCCGCATCATCCGCACGGGCCGGCGCGCGCGCAAATCCTCGGCCGGCTACGACCTCACGCGGCTGTTCGTGGGTTCGGAAGGCACGCTTGGCGTCATCACCGAGGTGACGCTGAAACTCTACGGCATTCCCGAGGCGACCAGCGTGGCAATGTGCGGCTTCGCCAGCGTCAAGGAAGCGGTCGACACGACCATCGCGACGATCCAGGCCGGCGTGCCCGTCGCGCGCATCGAGCTTGCCGACACTGTCCAGATGGACGCGATCATCAAGCACTCCAAGCTCAACGTGCCTGCCCAGCCCACGCTGTGGCTCGAATTCCACGGCTCGGAAGCTTCGGTCGCCGAGCAGGCCGAGACGGTGCAGGCGATCGCGGCCGACAATGGCGGAACGGGCTTCAGCTGGACGACCGACCCGGCCGAACGCCGCAAGCTCTGGCAGGCGCGCCACGATGCGGCCTATGCCGCCAAGGCGCTGCGCCCCGGCTGCCAGCTCTGGGCGACCGACGTGTGCGTGCCGATCTCGCGCCTGACCGAATGCATCGTCGAGACGCAGAAGGATCTCGCGGGCTCGAAGCTGCCGGCCCCCATCGTGGGCCATGTCGGCGACGGGAATTTCCATGTCGCCTTCGTCCTCGACACGACGAAGCCCGAGGAAGTCGCGGAAGCCAACCGCCTCAACGACCGGCTGGTCGCGCGCGCTTTGTCGATGGACGGCACCTGCACGGGCGAGCACGGCGTGGGCTACGGCAAGATCGACTTCCTCGACGCCGAGCACGGCGAGGGCGTCTCGGTCATGCGTTCGATCAAGAAGTCGCTCGACCCCGACAACATCATGAATCCGGGCAAGGTCGTCCGCGTCTGACGCGCGTCCGTCATGTGCGGCTGCCTGCTCGCGATGGGGCTCGGCCGGCGGGCGGCCCTGCGCGGGCTCGCGTGCCTCGCGGGATCCTCGGCACTTGCGCTCGGCTCCGCGCGAAGGGCGGGTGCTGCCCGTCCGCCGTTCGCGTGGACCGACGTCCATGTCCATCTGCTTCTCGGTCGCGGCAATCCGCGCGCGGGTCTGGTCGAAGCGGCGGACTCCGCCCTGGCGGCGATGGATCGCGACGGGATCGCGCGCGCGTTGCTGATGCCGCCGCCGCTGATCGACGGCATGCCGGGCATCTACGACCTCGACGGGCTGAAGGCGGCGGTCGCCCGCGCACCGCACCGGCTCGGCTTCCTTGCCGGCGGGGGTTCCCTCAATCCGCTGCTCCACGCGGCCGGGCCGACGGATTCCGGCCGGCTGGCGCGGTTCGAGACGGCCGCACGCGAGATCGCGGCGGCCGGTGCGGCGGGATTCGGCGAGATCGCCGCACACCACGTGTCGATCGTGCCCGGGCATCCCTATGAGGCCGCGGGCGCCGACCATCCGCTGCTGCTGCGCCTGGCGGAGATCGCCGCGCGCGAAGGGCTTCCGATCGAACTGCACCACGATCTGGTCGTGGCCGACATGCCGCCGCCGGCGATGCTGCGCGGCGAAAACCCGCCGGTGCTGAAAGCCAATCTTGCCGGTTTCGAACGGCTGCTGGCGCATGCGCGCGACGCGAAGATCGTCTGGGCGCATGGCGGATCGGGGCCGCTGGGAACCGCGACGGCGCCCGCCATCCGCGACCTGCTCGCGCGCCATGCCAATCTGCGCATCAGCCTGCGTCTGGGGCCGCAAGGCGGGCGCACTGGGCCCGGCCCGGCCGGGGCCGCCGGGCCGCCGCAGCGCGTGCTCGAGGAGGACGGCACGATCGCCGCTGCCTGGCTTTCGACGCTGGCCGAATTCCCCGACCGTTTCGTTCTTGGCGGCGACCAGTTCTTCGCCGCCGGCGACTTTCCCGCACAAGGGCCGGGTGCGGTGTTCGCCCGGCTCGCCGAAGCGACGCGGGCGATGTCGGCGGACTTCCTGTCGCGGCTGCCGCCCGATCTCGCACGCGCCATCGGCGAGACGAATGCCGGGCGCATATACCGCCTCTAGTCCTGCCGCCACAGCACCGGAAACAGGTCGGGCCGCGCGTCGAGCCGGTCGCCGGTCTTCAGGCGCGCCTTCGCCAGCGCGTTGAAGGTCGGTACATCTTCGCGCCAGCGCACGTCGTCGCCGGCAAAGCGCAGGGCGAGCGTGCGCCGCCGGCGCGTGGTGCTGGAATTTCCGCCCGCCCCGTGGACGAGCTTGCCGTGGAAGACGACCGCGTCGCCGGGTGCGAGAACGAAGCTGCGGATATCGAGCGTGCCGCGAAGGGCATCGATGTCGGGTGCGGGTGCGAGTGCCGCATCGCGATATCGCACCGCACCCTCGCCGCCGGCGCGGAACGCGGCCGGGCGGTAGTCGTCGCCCCAGCGATGGGACCCGGCGACATATTCGACGGCACCGTTCTCCGCATCGATCGGATCGAGGGCGAGATAGACCGTGCAGAACATGTCGCCGGTCGCCGGCCAGTACGGAAAGTCCTGATGCCACGGCGTGCGGCGCGCAGTACCCGGCTCCTTGGCAAAGATCTGGTCGTAGAACAGGTTGACCTGCCTTGCCGCCATCGCCGTGCCGGCAAGGGCGGCACACGGCGTTTCGAAGAAGGCGGCGCGGAAGTCGGCATCGCGCCGCCACATGAACATGTCGCCGAAGAAACGGCCGGGCTCGCCCTCGGCGTTGAACTCCACAGCACGTTTTGCCGGATTGGCCATCGACCGGTCGATGGCGGCCGACAGGCGCGCGATCCAGCCGGAATCGAGAATTCCGGGCACGTGGACGACGCCGTCCCGGGCATAGCGCGCGGCAAGCGACGGATCGGGGCGATGGAGAACGGCCATTTGGAATCAATCGCCTCGGGCAAAAATCGTTAGAAAATTGCGCAATCGAATTCAGAAGCAAGCCGGGGGGCGTCGCGACATGGAGTTGAGTCGAGAATGACGTTGCTCGTCCCGAACGGTTCGGCCTAGGCTCATCCCAAGCACGCTTGAACGTGCTATCGGCCGGAATAGTTTAAGCTATCCGAAAATCAGGGAGGATCCGATGCAAAAGCCGCCAAAGGCATCCATCGCGACTGCCGAACCGACCAGACGCAAGTTCTTCAAATCTGCCCTGACGGGCGGAGCCGTTGCCGCCGCGGCCACGGTGACTGGATTTCCGCACGTTCGAACCGCAGCTGCCGCCACCATGACTTGGCGGGTCCAGACAAATTGGCCGGCCGGCGTGGGTCTGGCGACGTTCAAGGCTTGGTGCGCCACGATTGCCGAGAAGACGAACGGCGAACTCGAATGGAAGGCGTTCGGTCCGAAGGACATCGTCGGCGATTTTGAAATGTTCGATGCGGTCAAGACGGGCGTTCTCGACGCGATGAACTCGTTCACGCTCTATTGGGCGGGCAAGTTGCCAGCGACCGCGTTCCTCAGCTCGTACCTGATGGGGCTTCGCTATCCCCACGAATGGGACGTGTTCTTCTATGGCAATGGCGGGCTCAAGATCGCGCGCGAGATTTTCGCCAAGCAGGGTATGTACTACGTCAACCGGATCCATCACGGTCCGAACATCATTCACTCCAAGGTGCCGATCCGATCGATCGAGGACTTCAAGGACCTGAAGCTGCGCGTGCCGGGTGGTATTATTGCCGAAGGGTTTGCGGCAATCGGTGCGCGCACGACCCTGATCCCTGGCGGCGAGGTATTCTCTGCCCTTGAAAAGGGGACGGTTGATGCGGCCGACTACACTGGGCCGGCGGTCAATTGGGATCTCGGCTTCCAGCAGGTGACGAAATACATCTGGATGGGACCTCCCGGTCTTGAGTCGATTTACCAGCCGGTTGACCTCATGGATCTCGTCGTCAACATGAACGTCTGGAACAAGCTGTCGCCGAAAATGCAGCGTTTCGTCGACGAAGAGGTGCAGGTTTATTCGAACGTCCATCACGCAGCGATTCAGGCGGCGGACATGGCTGCCTGGGGCAAGTTCGAAAAGGCCGGCATCCAGATCAACCGCCTGCCGGCGGAAGACCTGCCGAAGTTCCAGAAGGTGGCGGTGCCGATCTGGTTCAAGTGGGCGAACAAGGACAAGGATGCGGCGCGCATCTTTAAGGCCCAGCTCGACGTCATGGAATCGCCGACGTTCGGCTACGTGACTCCGGAAATGTACAGCGGCCTCAAGCTCGATCTGTAACGGCAGTCGCGCCGGAGCGGATCCTGCTCGCCGCTCCGGCGCGATCGTACTATTCCGCCCCACGTTCGCGACAGGCTTTGGCTTTCACATGCCGAATATCGACTTCGTTCTGCCGCTCTGGATGTACTGGCTGCTTCTCGGCGGGTTCCCGCTGTTGGCGATGTTCGCGGTCAGCCGGGAAAGGGCCGCCGTGGCTGGGTCCGGCAACAAGGCGGGCGTCGCTCTCTCGGTCGCCTATGTGTTCTGGCTGACGGCAGGGTTTCTCGGAATTCATCGGTTCTACCTTCGCAGCCGATGGGGATTCGCGTTCATTCCGCTGTTCTGCGCCATCGTGTTTGCGAACGGCGAGGTCAAGCAGACGCGCGAGACGATTTCGGCAATGCGCCAGGTCGAGCGGACCGCGAATTTCGAACTGCGCGGCGCGCGCGACGACCAGCTGCGCAATGTGGCGAATGCGGCCGATCGCCTGAAGAAGGCCGAAGTTGCGCTCGCGCAGGCGCACGAAGGCACCGAGAAGGCGCTGTCCGACCAAGTCTACTGGAACCGGGTCGGCGGCGCGTTCGGCGCCGCGATCGCAATCCTGCTGGCTGTCGATGCATTCCTGCTGCCGGGGCTCACCCGCCGTTCGCGCGAACTTGAGTTGCTGGACCCGGCGCATCGGTTCAAGCCCGTCGAGCTTCCACCGGATGCGGCGGGCGTATCAGCTGCAGCCGCGCTGGCGTCGGCACCACAGCGTGCGCTCGAGACCGTGATCGACTGGATTGGCCGCTTCGTCTCGTATTGGACGCTGCTTTCGATATTTGTCTACTACTACGAGGTCGTCGTCCGGTTCATGTTCAACTCGCCGACCAACTGGGTCCACGAGAGCATGTTCCTGATGTACGGAATGCAATACCTGTTGTGCGGCGCCTTCGCGCTGCGCTCCGACTCACATGTTCGAGTCGACGTGTTCTACACGAAGTTCTCGCGACGCGGCAAAGCGCTGGCCGACGTGCTGACGTCGTTCTTTTTCTTCGTTTTCGTCGGCACGCTGCTGTGGACCGGGTTCACCTACGCTTGGCAGGCCACCGCGATCGGAGAGGTTTCGTTCTCCGAGTGGGGCGTCCAATACTGGCCGATCAAGCTGACGATGCCGATAGGTGCTGCGCTGCTCCTCGCGCAAGGCGTCGCGCATCTGCTGCGCGACATCAGAATTCTCGCTGGAAAGTACTGAAGCATGGGTCTTGAAATCAGCATCGAGTGGCTGACGGTCCTGCTGTTCGGCTCTCTTGCCGTTGTCCTCATGGCCGGTTTGCCGATGGCCTTCGTCACCGGCGGCATCGCATGCGTGTTCCTTTTCGTCTTCGGCGATGCGGCGATGCTGAACATGATGCCAGGCCGCCTGTTCCCATTCATGACCGACTATCAGCTGTCGGCCGTCCCGTTGTTCATTTTCATGGCGGCGGTCCTTGAAAAGGCCGGCATCATCGAGGAGCTGTTCGACGCAGTCTACAAGAGCCTCGGGGGGTTGAAGGGCGGTCTCGCCTCGGCGACGATCGTGGTCTGCACGGTACTTGCGGCGATGGTCGGTGTCGTCGGTGCCACCGAGGTGACGATGGGCATGATCGCGCTGCCGGCGATGCTGAAGCGCAATTACGATCCTTATCTTGCGATGGGTTCGATTCTGGCCGGCGGTACGCTCGGCATTCTCATCCCGCCGTCGGTGATGGCGATCGTGTATGCGGTCGTCGCGCAGCAGTCGTTGGGCGAGCTGCTGATCGGTTCGATATTTCCGGGTTTGATCCTGTCGGGCCTCTACGTCGTCTACGTCACGATCCGCAGCTACGCGAACCCGGCCATGGGCCCGGCATTGCCGCCCGAGGAACGCATCTCGCTGGCCGAGAAGCTGCGCCTGCTCAAGGGACTGAGTGCGCCGGTCGTGCTGATTGCGGTCGTGCTCGGCGTGATTTTCTTCGGGGTGGCCACGCCGGTCGAGGCGGCCGGCATCGGCACCTTCGGCGCGCTGGTCGTCTCGGGGCTCTATCGCCAGCTCACCTGGGAGTCGCTGCAGGACGCCTGCCTTGCAACGCTGAAGGCGACCGCGATGGTGATGTGGATATTCTTCGGTGCGACGATGTTCGTCGGCTTCTTCATCTTGAAGGGCGGCCAGACATTCGTCACGCAATCGATTCTTTCGACCGGATTGCCGGCCTACGGCATTCTGGCGTTGATGCAGGTCATCCTGTTCATCCTCGGCATGTTCCTCGACTGGGTCGGAATTCTTCTCCTGACGGTTCCGATTTTCCTGCCGATCATCAAGAGCCTTCCGTTCGACGGACTGCTGGGTCTGGCGGGCGTGTCAAAGGCGGATGCGCCGCTCTGGTATGGCGTTCTCTTCATCGTGAATATGCAGATGGCGTTTCTAAGTCCGCCGTTCGGATATTCTCTTTTCTACCTCAAGAGCGTCGCGCCGCCGCAGATCACGATGGCAATGGTGTTTCGCTCGGCCGTGCCGTTCATTTGCTTGCAGGCCATCGGCCTCAGTATCTGCATCCTGTTTCCGAGCGTCGTCATATGGCTGCCGCGGCTGATGTACAGCGCTTCCGGCGGCTAGCCCGTCGCGCCGGCGGTGGCGATAACCTCGTGCCCGCCGTCCCAGATCATCTTGAGCGAGATGTAGAGGATCAGCACCAGGCCCACATAGGCGATCCAGCGATGGCGCTCGATCAGCTTGGCGATTGCGGCGGCGGCAATACCCATCAGCAGGACCGAGACGACGAGCCCGATCCCGAGGATCAGCGGATCGCTGCGCGCGGCGCCGGCGACCGCAAGGACGTTGTCGAGCGACATCGACACGTCGGCGACGAGGATCTGCCAGATGGCTTCCCCGAAGGTCTTCTGCGGGCCGGCATGCTCGACGACCTTTCCTTCGAGCAGGGCCTCGCCCTCGGCCTCGATCGCGTCGCCGGCGGGCGAGATCTCGCGCCACAGCTTCCACGACACCCACAGCAGCAGCAGGCCGCCGGCGAGCAGCAGGCCGACGATCTGGAGAAGCTGCGTGGCCAGCAACGCGAAGGCGACGCGCAGCACGGTTGCCGCGACGATGCCGAACCACAGCGCGCGCTGGCGCTGCGCCTTGGGCAGCCCCGCGGCCGCCATGCCGACGACGATCGCGTTGTCGCCCGACAGCACGAAATTGACCATGATGACGGTCCCGAGCATGGCCCACTGCGCCACGCTGAACCCCAGAAGGATGTTTTCGGCTTCCACTCGGTTTCCCCGGGTTTGTGGGAGGTTAGCCGCAGGACCCGGAATGTCCAGCGGTATCCTGCGGCCCGATTCAGGCCATCGCCACGGCGACGGCCTGGCCGATCTCGTGGCCGCCGTCCCACATCATCTTGACCGCCACGTAGAGGATCAGGATCAGACCGACATAGGCGATCCAGCGATGCTTCTGCAGGGCGCGCGCGATGAGCGCGGCGGCGGCCCCCATCAGCACGACCGACACGGCAAGGCCGATGACGAGCACGTAGGGATGGTCGCGCGAGGCGCCGGCGACGGCGAGCACGTTGTCGAGCGACATCGAGACGTCGGCCACGATGATCTGGATGATCGCCTGGCGCAGCGTCTTGCGCGGCGTGCCGGCGGGTTCCTGGCCTTCGAGGACTTTCTCGCCTTCCGCCGCCGCGTGGCGTCCCTGCGCGCGGATTTCGCGCCACAGCTTCCACGACACCCAGAGCAGCAGCACGCCGCCGGCGAACAGCAGGCCGACGATCGCGAGAAGCTGGGTGGTCACGGCCGCGAACGCGATGCGCAGCAGCGTGGCCGCGACGATGCCGATCAGCAGCACGCGGCCACGCTGTTCGGTGGGCAGCCCCGCGGCCGCCATGCCGATCACGACGGCATTGTCCCCGGCCAGCACGAGGTCGATCATGATCACGGTGCCCAGCGCCACGAGGGCATCGGTCGTGACGGAGGCGAGGATTTCGGCGAACATCGGCGGGGGGGGGCCTTTCGGGGGGTGCAAGGTCACGATTTCGACCCGGAGTTCCCTTAAATAGGGAGCGACCCCGGCTGGCGCCAGATGCCGGAATGCGGCAAGGATCGAATTATGCCACCCAAATTCCGGAAAATAGCGGCGGCCGGGCTGATCCTGACGCTGGTCGTGGGGGGCGTCCTGCTGCGTCCGGACGCCGGATCGGCCGCCCTTTCGCTGGCGCGGGAGGTGTCGGCGCGCACCGGGCTGTCCGCGCGGCCGGCCGGAACCGCCCGCTATGCCTGGGCGCTGCCGCTGCGTCTGGAAATCCCGGCCCTGGACATTACCGGGCTCGGCCGGCTGGAGGACGTCGTCCTTGTCGGCAATGCACTTGACGCGCGGGCGAACTTCCTCGGGCGCGCCGGCAGCTTCGCGATGCGCGACGGTGCCATCCGGTTCGACGCCGACGGCGTTTCGGCCCGGCTCGATCCCGGCGACGGAAGGCTGCGGATCGACGCGAAATTCGCCGGTCGTGACCTGCATCTTGCCGGACGACCTGGGGCCGGCGGCTTCGCCGGTCTCGAGATCGGCTGGGACGCAAACGTCGCCAACGGGCAGGCGAGCTATTCGGCCGACCGGACGGCGCTGGAAGTCGAGGCCAAGGGTCCGGGCCTCGAGCTTTCCGGCCGCGCCCTCCTCGCCGAAGGCGCCTTCGAGGGCGTGCTCGTGCTCGCACAACCCGACGGCGGCATCCTGCGCGCCGAGTTCCGCGCCGGCGGCGACGTGTTCGACGTCGCGAAGTTCGATCTCCGCGCACCGGATTTCGCGGCGACAGGCTCGCTGCGCCGCGAGGCACAGCGCATGTCGATCGACGCGCGCATCGACGAGATCGGCCTTGCGCCGCTCGCCGCCCTTGCCGTGCGCCGGCTTGGCGACGCGGCCGGGGATGTCGATCTGCGCTTGCGCATCGGCCGCCTCGGCTGGGCGCAGGGCGAAGCGCTGGGCGTGATCCTCGTCGCCGCGCGCGAGGCCGGCCGCATCGTCGTCGACGAACTGGCGATCCGCTCGCTTGCCGAGGCCAGCTTGCGCATCCGCGCCGGCATGCTCGACCTGCAGGCACCCGACGCCCGCCGCTTCCTTGCCGCCCTCGGCGCACCGGTCGACCGGCATCTGGGCGCGCTGTCGCTGCGCGGCCCGGTCGCGGTCGATGCCGGCGCCCCGGGCTTGCGCATCGCGCCCCTCGAGCTGTCGCTCGCCGGCCAGAGTGCCACGGGCGAGGGCGTCTGGCAGGGCGGGCGCCTTGCGCTGTCGCTGGCGGGCGGGCGGCTCGTGCTCGATCCCTTCTTCGGCAGGCCGCTGGCGGCGCCGGCGGTGCGCGGGCCGCTGCTGACGCGCAGCCAGACCGCGCGCGCCGCGGCTGCCGCCGCACCGCCCGCTCCGGGCCCCGGCGGCTGGTCGCGCGTCCCCATCCGCCTCGATCTTGCCGGGGCGATGCCGCTCGACCTGCGGCTGGCGGCCCGCGAACTCGTCCTCGGCGATCTGGCGCTTGGCGATGCGCGGATCGCCGCTTTGTACGACTCGGCCGGCCTCGATCTGTCGGAACTGTCCGGCAGCCTGCTCGGCGGGGCGCTGAGCGCGTCCGGCCGGATCGACGCGCAAGCCCCTCGGTTCGACCTGAAATTCGAACTGGCCCACGCCGAATGGGCGCAGGTGCTGGGGATGGCCGGCGCCCCGCCGACCTTGCGCGGGCCGGTGACGCTCGACGGCCGCCTTGCGGCGTCGGGCGGCAGCGCGAGCGCGCTGATGGTCGGGCTTGCCGGCACGCTGCGGCTGGAGTCGCCCGGCGGCACGCTCGACGGGCTCGATCTTGCCGGGCTGTTCGCCTATGCCGCCGCGGCGCGCGGGCCCGATCTCGTCGAACTCGGCCGGCGCTTCGCGCGCGGCGGGCGCAGCCCCTTTGCCGCCGCGTCGGGCACCTGGCGGATCGAGCGCGGCCGCGCGTCCAGCGCCGACACGCGCCTGACCGCGTCGGGCGGTGCGATCGAGATTTCGGGGTCGGTCGATCTGGCGAACTGGACGCTGGATATTGCCGCGGCCCTCGCCGCGAACGGCGCGCAGCTCGTGCCGCGCATCGCGATGGCGGGGCCCCCCGACCGGGCGAAGGTCACTCTTTCGGCGGGGCCGGCGCGCGGGGCGGAGCAGCCGGCGGGTTCGGGCGGGTCGCCGCGCGCGCCGGCTGTGCGGCGCTGAGCGGCTCGGCCAGCGGCCGGCCGGTTCCCGAAGACAGCACGTCGAGCCGTTCGAGGGCGGTGCGCGCCGGTTCGATGCCTTGAGCTTCGGCCCGCATGTACCAGGCGCGCGCCTCGACCGGATCGACCGGCACGCCGTCGCCGCGTTCCCACAGGACGCCGAGCTGGTACTGGGCCGGGCCGTAGCCGCGCTCGGCCGCGCGCTCGTACCAGCGGCGCGCCTGGACCATGTCGCGCTGGATGCCGCGCCCGAGACGGTAGAGCTGGCCGAGATTGAACTGCGATTCCGGGTCGCCCGCGCGGGCGAGTCCCCAGAAGCGGAACCATGCCGCGTCATAGTCTTCCGCGCGGAAGGCGGCCACGCCGCGCTCGAATTCCTCGTCGCGGTCGAAGGCCGCGGCTGGCGACGCCCCCAGCATCGCCAGCAGCAGCCCGACGACCGCGAAACGCCGTCTCAAACCGGCTTCGGGCCCGCCGCCGGTGCGGCCGGTGCGGTCCCGGTCAGCGCCTGCAGCACATAGACGCGCAGCGCGCTCGACAGGTTGCCGGATTCGTCCTTGGCCGCGCGCATCTTGTCGATCTCGGTCACGAGGTCGTTGATCGACGCGTTGCGCTTGCGCGCGATGTCCTTCAGGGCGGTCCAGAATTCGGGCTCCAGCGAAATGCTCGTGCGATGGCCGGCAATGACTACCGAACGCTTGCGAATCGATCCTGTCATGACTTCCCCCCGGTGTTAATGGCGTGCTTCGCGTGGACCCAGCATTTCGATCGGCCGAACCCAGCGGTCGAAGTCGGCCGCGGACACGAGCCCGAGGTCGATCGCCGCCTGCTTCAGCGTGGTGTCGTGCGCGTGGGCGTGTTTTGCGATGCGCGCGGCGACGTCGTACCCCACGTGGGGGTTGAGCGCCGTCACGAGCATCAGCGATCGCTCGAGATTGCGATCGATCTGAGCGGCATGGGGGGCGATGCCGCTCGCGCAGTTGTCCGCAAAACTCGTCGCCGCATCCCCCAGCAGCCGGATCGACTGCAGGAGGTTGTAGACGATGACGGGCTTGAAGACGTTGAGCTGGAGATGGCCGGAAGCGCCGGCGAACGTGATGGTCGTATGGTTGCCGAAGACCTGGGCGCAGACCATCGTGAGCGCCTCGGACTGGGTCGGATTCGTCTTGCCCGGCATGATCGAGGAACCCGGCTCGTTCTCCGGGATCGTGATCTCGCCGATGCCCGCGCGCGGACCCGAGGCGAGCAGGCGGACGTCGTTGGCGATCTTGTTGAGGGACGTGGCCAGCGTGCAGAGCACGCCCGAGCATTCGACCAGCGCGTCGTGCGCCGCGATCGCCTCGAACTTGTCCTCGGCCGGCATGAAGGGGAGGTTGGTGAGGCGCGCCAGCTCCTGGGCGAACTTGGCGGCGAAGCCCCTGTGCGCGTTGAGGCCGGTCCCCACCGCCGTCGCCCCCTGCGCCACGCGGTAGAGCCGGGGCAGGATCTGCTCGACCCGGGCGATCCCCAGCTCGACCTGGCGGGCCCAGGCGCCGATCTCCTGGCCCAAGGTCATGGGGACCGCATCCTGCAGGTGGGTCCGGCCGAGCTTGATCACGCCGGCGAACTCGGTCGACTTGGCCTGCAGCACTTCGTGCAGGCGCACGAGGCCGGGCAGCAGCGTGTCGTGCAGCTCGGCGACCGTCGCAATATGCATCGCAGTCGGGAAACTGTCGTTCGACGACTGGCCGCGGTTGACGTGGTCGTTCGGGTGGACGGGCTTGCGCGTGCCCAGCGCCTCGCCGAGCAGCTCGTTCGCCCGGTTGGCGATGACCTCGTTGGCGTTCATGTTGGTCTGGGTGCCGGAGCCCGTCTGCCAGACCAGCAGCGGGAAGTGGCCGGAAAGCTTGCCCGAAACCACCTCGTCGCAAGCCCGCACGACGGTGGCGCCGAGTTTCGCGTCGAGTTCGCCCAGCGCCATGTTCGCGAGTGCGGCGGCCTTCTTCTGGACGCCGAAGGCGCGCACCAGCGGCTCGGGCATACGTTCGTCGCCGATCCGGAAGAGTTCGATGCTGCGCTGGGTCTGGGCGCCCCAATAGCGGTCGGCGGGCACCTCGATGGGCCCGAAACTGTCGCGCTCAATTCGTGTGGACGCGCGCTCGCCCATTCGTTCCCTGTCTGCGATCGGGTCCACACATTCTAAAGTCCGGAGGGAGTTTTACCCCCTAAACCGATGTGAAATCCCCGAGCCCCTGCGGAATTAGGCACCGCTGTGGCAAAATATTCAATAGTCACGCGTATCTTGTCACGCGCTGCCGGACTGCTTATTAGTCCACTCACGCAGTCAATATGGTGCCAAGGCGAAATGGCGGAAAAGATCGACTTCAGCAAGATCCGGTTCCTGATCGTCGATCCGAACCCGCTTGCCCTCCAGATGCTCAACGACATCCTGTCGATGCTGGGTGCGACGTTCGTGCGTCGCGTGACGGACTACGACAAGGCGATGGACGTGCTCAAGGAAGGCAATATCGACATCCTGATCACCGAGCGCGAGATCGCGCCCAAGAACGGCATCGAACTCGTGGATTTCATCCGCAACGACCCGAGTTCGCGCGATCGCCTGCTCCCCATCATCGTGCTGACCGCGCGCTCGGAAGAGCCGTTCGTCGTCGAGGCGCGCGACCATGGCGCCAACGAGTTCGTCGCCAAGCCCTATACGGTCGATTCGCTCTACAAGCGTCTGTCGGCGGTGATCGCCTACCCGCGGTCCTACGTGAACGCACCCGGCTATTTCGGGCCGGAGCGCCGGCGCAAGCAGACGCCCTTCAACGGGCCCGAGCGCCGGGGCGTCGATCCGAACGCGCCGAAGTCATAAGCTGGACGAAAGTCATCCGGGGAGAACGCCAGAGTGGCCAGCAAGGGTAAGGTCCAGATCATCCAGCCGCCGAGCGATCTGCGCAAGCGGGCGGTCAATTTCAAGACGGGCTTCGGCGTCATCCTGTCGCCCCAGGAAACCCAGAAGCTCCAGATGGTCGTCGAGAAATCGTCCGACCAGTTCACGCGCCAGATCGGCGAGAAGTTGAAGGCGTTGCGCGAGGAAATGGCGGCCTTCGACGACGGCGATGCCCCGCCGATGTCGCTGATCGACCGGATCGTCGCCGACGCGATCGAGATCAAGGGGCTCGGCGGCACGTTCAAGTTCCCGCTGCTGACGCAGATCGCCAAGTCGCTGCACGATTACGCCACGCAGATCCAGGAGCCCAACGCCTGGAACACCGTGATCGTCGGACACCACATCGACGCGCTCTATGTCGTGCTCGCCCAGCGCATCACGGGTCTCGGCGGGCGCATCGAAGCCGAGTTGCTGAAGGCGCTGCGCGCTGCGTCGACCAAGTTCAGATGAAACTCCGCCATGACGTCAGCGCGGGTCGGCGTTGACGAGTCATGCAAGCTCGCGCGTGATTTACTCTTGCGCGTGGGGACAATTATGATATTTAGCGCTTAAGACGCCAATCGCACGTGCCCCAGGCCCACGAGGCAAGCGCTAAGAGGTAGGGCGGAGAGCTCGCGAAGAGCACTCACGCCTCTCGACCACCAAGCGCTCGAGGTCAAGCAACGACGTAGACGCGTCCTTTTCGGTACGAACCGGTCGCCAGTGGGCCGGTGTTCCTCGAGGGATGTGGACATGGTTGCGGCCGAGTTCGGGGCTTTGCGCCTTCCGACGATGCAAGGATGACCGCCGCCTGACGGTGCCCCGCTTTATGGCACCGTCGGCGATCGGGCACGCTCAACCGGTCTTCGGACCGTCCGGCGCCCGCTAGCAGTCGATCGTTGCGGTTCGTCTCAGCTCCGCACAGTTCGTTCATCCGGTTTTGTGACGTGCTGGCCCAAGGATCGGGCCCCGCTCAAACCGGTTTGGCTACGCCGAAAAGGTGGTCGAACACCATTAGGCGTGGGTTTCGGGAGTTCAGCTACGTGAGTTTGTACGACAAGAAGCATGTGGCCTATTCGGGGCGACTGGTGATCGTGGGCTTCGGCTCGATCGGCCAGGGCGTGCTGCCGCTCATCATGCGCCACATCGACATGCCGGCATCCCGGATCTCGATCGTGACGGCCGAGCCGCGCGGGCGCGAAGTCGCGGCCGAATACGGCATCGAATTCGTCGAGCTGGCGCTGACGCGCGCGAACTACCGCGCGGAACTCGACAAGCGCCTGTCGGCCGGGGATTTCCTGCTCAACCTGTCCGTCGACGTCTCGTCGGTGGCGCTGATCGAACTCGCCAACGAAAAGGGCGCCTTCTATCTCGACACCTGCATCGAGCCCTGGCCCGGCGGCTACACCGATCCCTCGCTCACGCCTTCCCAGCGGTCGAACTACGCGCTGCGCGAATCCGCGCGCGCCCTGCGCGGCAGGTTCGCCGGCGGGCCGACGGCGGTGCTGACGCACGGCGCCAATCCGGGCCTCGTCTCGCACCTGGTCAAGGAAGCGCTGCTCGACGTCGCCACGGACACCGGCCACAAGGCAGCTGTGCCGACGGATCGCGCCGGCTGGGCCGGGCTTGCCCGCGACCTCGGCATCAAGGTCATCCATATCGCCGAGCGCGACACGCAGGTCGCCAAGTACCCCAAGAAGGTCGGCGAGTTCGTCAACACCTGGTCGATCGACGGCTTCGTGGGCGAAGGCTCGCAGCCCGCCGAACTGGGCTGGGGCAGCCACGAGAAGGCCTTCCCGGCCGACGGCAAGCGCCACGATTTCGGCTGCGACGCGGCCATCTACCTGATGCGCCCGGGTGCCGGCACGCGCGTGCGTTCCTGGACGCCGCTCGAGGGGCCGTATCACGGCTTCCTCGTGACCCACAACGAGTCGATCTCGATCGCGGACTACTACACGGTCGCCAACGACGGCAAGGTCGCCTACCGCCCGACGGTCCACTACGCCTACCACCCGTGCGACGACGCCGTGCTGTCGCTGCACGAGCTGGCCGGCAAGAACTGGCAGATCCAGCCGGCCAAGCGCCTGATGATGGACGAGATCACGACCGGCATGGACGAGCTGGGCGTGCTGCTCATGGGACACAAAAAAGGTGCGTACTGGTACGGCTCGCGCCTGACGATCGAAGAGTCGCGCAAGCTCTGCCCCCACAACAACGCGACCTCGCTGCAGGTCACCGTCGCGGTTCTCGCCGGCCTCGTCTGGGCGATCGAGAACCCGAAGGCCGGACCGGTCGAGGCCGACGAGATGGATCACGCGCGCTGCATGGAAGTCTGCCGTCCCTATCTCGGCACCGTCGCGGGCGTGTATTCGGACTGGAATCCGCTGAAAGATCGCGAGAGACTCTTTCCCGAGCGACTCGTGCGGGACGACCCTTGGCAATTCGACAACTTCCGCGTCGCCTGACGCTACCTCTGGAGAACTGGAGTACTTCGGGATGACCACCAAGAAGATCCGCGACTTCCTCGCCGAGCGACGACCGACCCCCTACCTGGTCGTCGATCTCGACGTCGTCGCCGACAACTACCGCAAGCTCAAGGAAGCCGTGCCGCAGGCCGGCATCTACTACGCCATCAAGGCCAACCCGTCGCCGGAGATCCTCGACACGCTCGCCAAGATGGGCTCGTCGTTCGACACCGCCTCGGTCAACGAGGTCGACATGGCGCTGCGCGCCGGCGTGGGTGCCGACAAGATCTCCTACGGCAACACCATCAAGAAGAAGGACGACATCGCCGCCGCCTACGCGCGCGGCGTGCGCCTCTTCGCGTTCGATTCGGAAGCCGAGCTTGCGAAGCTCTCGGTTGCCGCCCCGGGCGCCAAGGTGTTCTGCCGCATCCTCACCTCGGGTGCCGGCGCCGACTGGCCGCTGTCGCGCAAGTTCGGCTGCGACATCGAGATGGCGCGCGAGCTGCTGATCGCGGCCGCCGGCAAGGGCGTGGTGCCGCACGGCGTGTCGTTCCATGTCGGTTCGCAGATGAAGGATCCCAACGCATGGGATTCGGCCGTCGAGCAGGCGGCCTGGCTGTTCCGCGAGTGCGAGGACGCCGGCGTGCAGCTCAACATGCTCAACATGGGCGGCGGCTTCCCGGCCAAGTACCGCAAGGACATCCCGTCGATGGGGACCTACGGCGAGGCGATCCATGCCGCGTTGGCCAAGCATTTCGGCAACCGCGTGCCCGAGATCATCGTCGAGCCGGGCCGCCAGATGGTCGGCAATGCCGGCCTGATCGACACCGAAGTGGTGCTCGTCTCGCGCAAGTCCAAGCGCGACTCGCGCCGCTGGGTCTATCTCGACATCGGCAAGTTCGGCGGTCTCGCCGAGACGATGGACGAGGCGATCCAGTACCCGATCGTGTCCTCGAAGAAGGGTGCCAAGGTCGAGCGCGTCGTGCTCGCCGGGCCGACCTGCGATTCGGCCGACGTGATGTACGAGAAGGCCGACTACCGCCTTCCGGTCGATCTCGAGCCGGGCGACCGGCTGGAGATCCGCGCCACGGGTGCCTACACGACGACCTACTCGGCCGTCGCCTTCAACGGTCTCGAACCGCTGAAGTGCTACTGCATCTGACGGGTCATTTCCGCGCCGAATAGACCTTGAATGCCGCGTCCTCGTCGAGGCGTGCCGCGTCGGCGAACCGCGCCTTGAGCTCCGCCTCGTAGGCGAGGTGCCGGTTGGCGACCAGCAGCAGCCGGCCGCCCGGCTTCAGCGCTTCCGCCGCGACCGCCACGAACCGCAGGCCCAGTGCCCGGTCCTCGCCGCGCGAATCGTGGAAGGGCGGGTTGACGAGGATCGCGTCGTAGGCCGCCTTGCCGATGCCGGCTGCCACGTCGTGCCAGCGGCAGCTTGCGCGGACGCCGAAGGCCGCAAGGTTCGCCTTCGAGCAGTCGACGGCGACCGCGTCGGCCTCGAACGCGTCGAGCCGGGCGATGCCGGGATTGGCGGAGAGGGCCGCGTGCGCGAGATAGCCCCAGCCCGCCCCCAGATCCGCGACGGCACCGGAAAGACCGGCGGGCAGGTGGCGCACCAGGCGTTCCGACCCGGCGTCGATCCGGTCCCACGCGAAGATGCCGGGGGCCGAGACGAACGGCGTGCCGGCGATCGGGCGCGGGGCGGCAAGGTTCCGCCACGCCGCCGGATCGGCCGTCCCGCGCGTTGCGGAAAAGACGCGCGCCTTGGCCTTGCTGCGCGCGGCCGGGGCAAGCCCGAGCGAGCGCAGGTCCTTCCCGTAGTTCGCAGCACCCAGCGCGTTGGGGCCTGCGACGGTGAGCAGGCCGTCGGGCCCGAGTCCATCCAGGGCCGCGGCCATCGCGGCACGATTCACCTCGCGCTGGCGCCCCAGGCGCACGAAGGCGGCGTCATAGCGCCCGGAAACCGGGCCGGTCGCCAAGCCGGCGCGCGCCAGCGCGTCGGAAGCGGGTTTCCAGCGCTGCACGCAGGTGAGCCGGTCCTTCGCGGGGCCGAGGGACGCGTGCGGGGCCGCGTTCAAAAACAGCAGCCGGCCCGCCGGCAGCGGTGCTAGGAACATCAGGTCGAGATCGGCGTCGTCCATCGGCGTCCGGCGGCATCCTTGCAATCTTCGGCAACAGGCCCAAACTAGCCCGACATGACCGCCAACGCGATCCAGCAATTCGCCATCGACCACGTCGCCGCCGAGGACCGCCTGCTGCTGCGCCTCAACGCGGCCAGCCAGCCGGCGAGCGTGCGGCTCTTCATCACGCGCCGTTTCCTGCGCATGTTCTGGGCCGCCCTGACGGGCGAACTGCGCAAGGCGATGGCCGACACCAAGAACCCGCTGGCGCGCGAATTCCTGCTCGACATGGCCGAGACGCGCGCCACGGCCAAGGCCGATTTCAAGACGCCGTTCCGCGAGCCGGGGGCGGCTGCCGTTCCCGGCGGGGCCGCGAAGCCCGAGGTGGCGGCGCAAGGACGCCTGCTGTTCGGCTTCAACGTGTCGCGCAACGCCGAGGGCATGAACACGATCGTGCTGATCGCCACCGACAACACGCGCGTCGAGCTCGGCCTCGTCGACGAGGGCGTGTTCGGCCTGCTGAAGATCCTGCGCGACGCCGCCCAGAAGGCCGAATGGGACCTGCCGATGGAATGGGGCCGGGGCGGCACGGCGGCGGTGGCCGTCGGCGAAGCGGTCGCGGCGCGACGGCTCAACTAGAGCACGCGGCCGTCGTGGCCGTAGAAGATCGAGCCGCACAGCAGCATGTCGACGGTCTTGCCGTCCGCGGCCAGCGGCATCATCGCGTTCTCCAGCACATGCCAGTGCGGATCGGCGACCATCTTGGCCGGGCCGCGGCGCCACGTCGCGCGGCCGGTGTCGACCATGAAGCGGTAGCGGTCGAAATAGTGGGGATCCTTCAGCACGTTCGGGCGCGCCTCTTCGAGCCAGCGTCCGGTCAGGTCCTCGCCGAGCGTGCGCACGATGTTCGTGCCGACGAGGCGGTACCGGAGCCGGAAGGGTTCGCGCTGGATGTCGAGCAGCCAGATCGAGGCGAGCGCCTTGGGCACGTCGACGGGGTCGAAATGCCGGCGGCCCGGCAGGCCGCCGGCCGCGGGCCGGATCTTGCGCCAGTGCGCGTAGAGCGCGGCCAGCCGCTCGTGCCAGTCGCCCGCGCCGAAGGATGCGTCCGCCGGCTCGGCAAGCCAGCCGTCCGATGCCGGCGGTATCTTCGTGCCTTCCATCAGCGCACGCGCCCGTCGTGGCCGTAGTAGATCGAGATGCACAGCAGCATGTCGACGCGCGCACCGTCGTCGGCCATCGGCAGCATCGCGGTCTCGGTCGTGTGCCAGTAGGGATCGACGGTCAGCAGCGGCCTGCCGCGGCGCCACGTCGCGCGGCCGGTCTTGGCCATGTAGCTGAAGCGCCGGTAGGCGGGTGCGACCGTCAGGATGGTCGGGCGCGCCTCGTCGAACCAGCGCCCGGTGAAATCGGCGCCGATCGTGGCCGCGACGTTCGTGCCCATCAGCCGGTATTTCATGCGGAACGGTTTGTGGAACACGTCGAGCAGCCAGATCGAGCCGAGCAGCCTGGGCAGCGTCACCGGATCGAAATGCCGGCGGCCGGGCAGCAGGGCGGGCATGGGCCGGATCTTGCGCCAGTGCGCGTAGAGGGCGGCCGACCGCTCGTTCCACGCGGACGTGTCGAAGGGCGCGCCGTCGGGCTCGGCGACCCAGTCGTCCGTCGGGGCGTCGGGCGCCTTCACCCCATCCATTTGGCGAAGAAGTCGTTGCCCTTGTCGTCGACGACGATGAAGGACGGGAAGTCGACGACCTCGATGCGCCAGATCGCTTCCATGCCCAGCTCGGGATAGGCGATGCACTCGACCTTCTTGATGCAGTTCTCGGCCAGCAGGGCGCCCTCGCCGCCGATCGAGCACAGATAGAAGCCGCCGTGCTTCTTGCACGCGTCGGTGACCACGCGGCTGCGATTGCCCTTGGCGAGCATCACCATGCTGCCGCCGGCCGCCTGGAACTGCTCGACGAAGCTGTCCATGCGGCCCGCCGTCGTCGGCCCGAAGGCGCCCGAGGCGTAGCCCTTGGGCGTCTTGGCGGGGCCGGCATAGTAGATCGGGTGGTTCTTGAAGTATTCGGGCAGCGGCGTGCCGGCCTCGAGCTCGGCGCGCAGCTTGGCGTGGGCGAGGTCGCGCGCGACGATCAGCGTGCCGGTCAGCATGACGCGCGTCGTCACCGGATGGCGCGACAGCGTGGCGCGGATCTCCGACATCGGCCGGTTGAGGTCGATCTTGACCGGCGTGCCGGCAAGCTTGGAGACGTCGATCTCCGGCAGGTACTTCGCGGGATCGGTCTCGAGCTGTTCGAGGAAAACGCCCTCGCGCGTGATCTTGCCGAGCGCCTGGCGGTCGGCCGAGCACGACACGCCGATCGCGATGGGCAGGCTCGCCCCGTGGCGCGGCAGGCGCACGACGCGCACGTCGTGGCAGAAGTACTTGCCGCCGAACTGCGCGCCGATGCCGTTGGCCTGCGTGAGCTTGTGGATCTTGGCTTCGAGGTCGCGGTCGCGGAACGCCTGGCCGAACTTGTTGCCCTGCGTGGGCAGCCCGTCGAGATACTTGGTGGTGGCGAGCTTCAGCGTCTTCATCGTCATCTCGGCCGACGTGCCGCCGATGACGACCGCGAGGTGGTAGGGCGGGCACGCGGCCGTGCCCAGCGTCTTGATCTTCTCGTCGAGGAATTTGAGCATCCCCGCCTCGGTCAGGCGCGAGGGCGTGTCCTGGAACAGGAACTGCTTGTTGGCCGAGCCGCCGCCCTTGGCGACGAACAGGAACTCGTATTCGTCGCCGTCGGTCGTGTAGAGGTCGATCTGGGCGGGCAGGTTGTCGCCGGTGTTGGCTTCCTTGAAGGTCTCGAGCGGGGCGACCATCGAATAGCGCAGGTTGGTCTCGCCGTAGCTGCGCCACACGCCGCGCGCGATCGCCTCGCCGTCGTCGTAGCCGGTCCACACCTGCTGGCCCTTCTTGCCCATGACGATGGCGTTGCCGGTGTCCTGGCACATCGGCAGCACGCCGCCGGCCGACACGCACGCGTTCTTGAGCAGGTCGTAGACGACGAACTTGTCGTTGGGCGAGGATTCCGGATCGTCGATGATCGCGCGCATCTGGGCGAGGTGTGCCGGGCGCAGCAGGTGCGCGATGTCGACGAAGGCCTGGCGCGTGAGCGTGGTGAGTGCTTCGGCCCCCACCTTCAGGATCTCCTTGCCCTCGAACTTCGTGACCGAGACATGGTCGCCGGTCAGCTTCTTGAACGGCACGTCGTCGTGGGCAACGTCGATCATCTCGCGGTAGGCGAACTCGGCCATGTCGGTCTCTCGTCGGGAGGCGGGGAAGGGGTTTCTATTTCTTGCGGAACGCGTCGAGCGCCACGACGCGGCCCGTCGTGTCGGCGGGCTCGGCCGGCGCTTCGCCGGCCGGTGCTTCGGCGGCGGCGGGGACCGGTTCCTTCCTGTCGGCGGTCCGGACGGCGTCGCCGCCCGCAGTGCCGGGGAACTGGAGCCCGAACTGCACCGACGGATCGACGAACGCCGTGATCGCGGCGTAGGGGACGGTCAGCCGCTCGTGCACGCGGTCGAACGACAGCGTCACCGAGAACTTGTCCTCGCCCACCTCGAGCCCCCAGAACTGGTGCTGGAGGACGATCGTCATCTCCTCGGGGTGGCGCTGGTGCAGGCGCGGCGGGATCTCGACGCCGGGATCCTCGGTGCGGAAGGTCAGATAGAAATGATGCTCGCCGGGCAGGCCGGTGGTGGCCGCGATCGACAGCGCTTCGCGGATCACGCCGCGCAGCGCGTTTTCCATCATCCGTTCGTAGTGCAGCTTGTCGGTCGGCGTATCGGCCACGGAACTCCTCGTCGTTGCGGCAAGCTTACGCCCGTTCCGGGTCCGCTCGCCGCCAAAAAGTGGGGGGCTTCTGTTGCCCGGTGCCCCCCGGACCGCGCTACAGGTTACCTGTCAAGTGGCCGTTAGGCCGCGAGACGGGCTTCCGAAGCGAGAGCCACGTTGTCATTGGCATCTCTAGATTGGCCCGATAACGGCGGTACCATGCCGAGCGAAAGTCATGCCTTTACCCGCGCGTCGATCCTGGTTCGCCCCCATCGGGAAGGATGGTGGAGGCGCCGGGCACTGCCCCCGGGTCCGCATCGGCTATTACGCAAGCCGTTTATCGCCATAGTCGGTTGCCCGACCCTGCAAATATAGGATTTATCGGGTGTCGGGGGAAGGGGCCTTGGGAGCAGGGCTGCCCGGCGGTAAACTCGCCATCCCCTTCGATTCGTGCCCGAAAGTCGCCATCATGCCGTCCTCCCTGTCCGCCGAACAACACGCCGAGATCGAAGCCGCCCGCGCCCAGCAGGCCGCCACGCGCCGTCCGACGGTGCCCGCACTCGAAGAGATCCTCTATTCGGCGATCCCCGTGCTCGACCACGGCTTCGTGCGCGTGGTCGACTATTTCGGCGACGATACCGCGATCGTGCAGGCCGCGCGCGTCTCGTACGGCAAGGGCACGAAAAAGGTCTCTGACGACCGCAATCTCGTGCGCTACCTGATGCGCCACCGCCACTCGACCCCGTTCGAGATGTGCGAGATCAAGCTGCACGTGAAGCTGCCGATCTTCGTGGCCCGCCAGTGGATCCGCCACCGCACGGCGAACGTGAACGAATATTCGGCGCGCTATTCGATCCTCGACCGCGAGTTCTACGTGCCCGCCCCCGGCCAACTCGCCGCCCAGTCGACGACCAACCGGCAGGGCCGCGGCGACCTGCTCGAAGGGGCGGCCGCCGAGCGCACGCTCGATGCCATCGAAAAGCTGTCGTCCGACGCCTATGCGACCTACGTCGACCTCCTCAACGAGGGCGAGGGCGCCGATCCCTCGCGCCCCGGCCTCGCGCGCGAGCTTGCGCGCATGGTGCTGCCGACCAACTGGTACACGCAGTGGTACTGGAAGATCGACCTCAACAATCTCTTCCACTTCCTCAGCCTGCGCGCCGACGGCCACGCGCAGTACGAGATCCGCGTCTATGCCGACGCGATCCGCGACGTGGTGAAGCGCTGGTGCCCGATCGCCTGCGAGGCGTTCGAGGATTACCGGATGTCGGGGGTGGCCGTGTCGGGCCCGGGCATGGCCGTGATCAAGCGCCTGCTCGCCGGCGAGAACGTCACCCAGGAAAAATCGGGCCTGTCGAAGCGCGAATGGTCCGAGCTGATGGAAACGCTGGGGCGCTGATTACTGCGGCACGCTCGGCTGGCTGGCCTGGCGCTTGGGCGGCAGCGGCGGGGCGAGCGGCTGCGGCGGCTGGCTGGCCGGATTGGCCACCTGCTGCGGCGGTGCGGCGGGCGGCGGGGCGACGGCCGCGGGTGCCGCCGCGACGGGGGCGGCTTCCGGCTGGGCTGGCACCATCATCGACTGGCCGCCGGGTGCCGCCGGCTGCGGCGTGGCGCGCGGCTGGCGCGACGTGCGCGGGGCGGCGGTCGCGGCCGGCATCGCCTGGCCGCCGGCGACGGTCATCGGCGCGCAATAGAGACGCTGCGCCTTTGCCCAGTTGCAGAAGCGGTTCACTTCCTCGGCATTCGGGAAGTCGCCCGCGAGGATGCGCACCCAGGGCTGGCCGTTGATCGTGGCCGGCACGAAATAGGGCTTGAGCGTCTGCAAGGCCGGCTGCTGGCGCACGAGCTGCTGCCAGCCGGCCTGTGCGGCTTCGACCGTGTGATAGGAGGCAAGGTGCCCGGCGAGCGCGCCGCCCGCCATGCGCGGGGCCGGTGCCGCCTGCATCGGGGGGGCCGCCTGCATGGGCGCCATCTGCGGCTGCGGTGCCGCCTGCTGGGGCGCCATCTGCTGCTGGGGCTGGGAGAGGTTGGGCGGCGGCGGGGGCGGCGGCAGGACGGTGATCGCCTGACGCGAGTAGGTCGTGTCTTCGCAGGCGGCCACGGCGAAAAGGCCGACGGCGGCAAAGGCGAACCTGAAGGACCGGCGCAGCACCATTGGCAAGGGGACCCCGACTCGACTCGATAGCGAGGAGTCTACCCAAGCCGGGCCCGTTCGTCGAACTACTGGATGAGGATTCGGGGGCCGGTCGTGGCCCCCAGACCCTTTTCGACCTTCGCCCAAATCTTTGCGGCGATGGCGAGATAGGCCTTCGCGTGCTCGCCGTCGGGCTGGCTCATGACGATCGGCGTGCCGGAATCCGACGTCTCGCGGATGGCGATGTGCAGCGGCACTTCGCCCAGGAACTCGACGCCGAGCTTCTCGGCCTCGCGCCGCGCACCGCCGTGGCCGAAGATTTCCTCGCGGTGACCGCAGTTCGAGCAGATGTGGTAGCTCATGTTCTCGACGATGCCGAGCACGGGCACGTCCACCTTGCGGAACATGTTGAGGCCCTTGCGCGCGTCGAGCAACGCGATGTCCTGCGGCGTGGACACGATGACGGCACCCGCAAGCGGGACGCGCTGCGACATCGTCAGCTGTGCATCGCCGGTGCCCGGCGGCATGTCGACGACGAGGATGTCGAGCTCGCCCCACGCCACGTCGCGCAGCATCTGTTCGAGTGCCCCCATCACCATCGGCCCGCGCCAGATCATCGGCGTGTCCTCGGGCACGAGGAACCCCATCGACATGCACTTCACGCCGTAGTTCGACATCGGCGTGAGCGTCTTGCCGTCGGGCGAGTTCGGCCGGCCGGAAATGCCCATCATGCGCGGCTGCGAGGGGCCGTAGATGTCGGCATCCATCATGCCGACCTTCAGGCCCTGGCGCGCGAAGGCAAGGGCAAGGTTCGTCGCCGTCGTCGACTTGCCCACACCACCCTTGCCCGAGGCGACCGCGACGATCGACTTGACGCCCGGGACGAGCATCTTGCCGCCCGGCGCGTTGGGCCCGCCGGCGGGACCGGTGCCCGGCTGGCGTGCGGGGGCGGCTTTCGGATCGGCCTTCTGTGCGGTCAGCACCGCGGTGACGCTCAGGACGCCGGGCAGTGCCTCGACCGCCTTCTCCGCGGCCTTGCGCAGCGGCTCCATGTGGGGGCCGCGCTTGGCGTCGACTTCGAGCGAGAAGCCGACATGGCCGTCCTTGATGACAAGCCCCTGGATCATGCCGAGCGAGACGATGTCCTGCTTGCGGTCGGGATCGGGAATTGCCTTCAGGGCATCGAGAATCTGGGCTTGGGTCGGCAGGTTGGGGGCGTTCACGAGATTTCCTGTCTTGATTTGGGGTAATTAGAGCCCAAATCTGGGGTGTCTGGAAGGTTGCAGGCTTGGCCCGGTCGGGGACGCCGCTTATATAGGCGTGCCGGCTCGGGTTGGCCAACAAGGTCGTAAGCGTCGGTGTTGACGAGAGGAACGGAAAAGCGATGCCGTGGAATCAAGGTGGCGGTGGCGGTCCCTGGGGCGGTGGCGGTGGCCAGAAGCCCAATCCGTGGGGCGGCCGGCCCGGCGGCGGTGGACCGTTCGGCGGCAAGGGCCCGGATTTCGAGGACATCATCCGGCAGGGCCAGGAGCGGCTGCGCCAGATCCTGCCCGGCGGCGTGGGCGCCGGCCGCGGCGTGCTGCTCGGCCTCATCGCACTCGTCGCGTTGTGGCTGGCGACCGGCTTCTACACCGTTCGCCCCGACCAGCAGGGCGTGATCCTGCGCTTCGGCGAATGGGTGCGCTCGGCGCAGCCCGGCCTCAACTATCACGTCCCCTGGCCCGTCGAGACGGTGATGACCCCTTCGGTCACGGCCGTGAACACGCTCAATGTCGGCTTCCGCGACGCGCCCGACGGGCGCGGCCGCGAACGGCCGGTCCCCGAGGAAGCGTTGCTGCTGACGGGCGACGCCAACATCATCGACGTGCGCTACACCGTCTTCTGGCGCATCCGCGATGCAGGCCTCTTCCTCTTCAACATCGCCTCGCAGGAGGCGACCGTGAAGGCCGTGGCCGAAAGCGCCATGCGCGAGGCCGCCAGCCAGATGACCGCGCAGGACATGCTCACCGAAGGCCGCGCCAAGCTCGAGGAGCGCGGCAGCCAGATCATGCAGACGATGCTCGACAGCTACCAGTCGGGCGTGCAGATCAGCCGCATCGAGCTGCGTGCCGTCGATCCGCCCTCGCAGGTCGTCGACGCGTTCCGCGACGTGCAGCGCGCCCGCGCCGACCGCGAGCGCACGCAGAACGAGGCGGAATCCTACCGCAACGACATCGTGCCGCGTGCGCGCGGCGAGCAGCAGCGCCTGCTGCAGGAAGCCGAAGGCTACCGCCAGCAGGTCGTCGCCCGCGCGCAGGGCGACGTCGCCGGCTATCTCGCGTTGCTCGAAGCCTACCGGATCGCCCCCGAAGTCACGCGCCAGCGTCTCTATCTCGAGACGATGGAAGCCATGCTGCGCGGGAACCAGAAGGTGCTCATCGACCAGGCGCCGGGTACCGGCCAGCAGGGCGTCGTCCCGCTGCTGCCGCTCAACGACCTGATCCGGCGTCCGGCACCGGCACCCATACCGGGCGCTCCGGCGCAGGGAGCCGTGCGATGACCCGCATCCTCTACATCCTGGGCGCGGTCCTCGTGGTTCTCGCCCTCCTCAGCAGCTCGATGTTCTTCACCGTCGGCCAGGCCCAGCAGGCGATGGTCCTGCAGTTCGGCGCACCCGTGCGCGTCGTGCAGGAGCCGGGCCTGAAGATGAAGGTGCCGTTCGTGCAGGACGTGCTGCGCTTCGACAAGCGCCTGCTCGACTTCGACGCCGAGCCGACCGAAGTCGTGCTGGGCGACCGCACGCGCATCGTCATGGACAGCTTCGCGCGCTACCGCATCGTCGATCCGCTGCTGTTCTTCCAGTCGGTGCGCACCGAGACCGGCATGCGCCAGCGCCTGTCGTCGATCGTGCAGTCGGCCACGCGCGACGCGTTCGGGCAGGTCACCTTCGAGCAGGTGCTCTCGCCCAAGCGCGGCGAGCTGATGCGCGACGTCACCAGCCGCGTGACCGCGTCGGGCCGCAATTTCGGCATCGACGTGGTCGATGTGCGGATCATGCGCGCCGACCTGCACCCCGACAACGCCCCGGCGATCTTCGCGCGCATGCAGACCGAGCGCGTGCGCGAGGCGACCCAGCTGCGTGCCGAGGGTGCCGAAGCCGCCCAGCGCATCCGCGGCGAGGCCGACCGCGAGCGCACGGTACTGCTCGCCGACGCCAACCGGCGCGGGGCCGAGCTGCGCGCCCAGGGCGACAACGAGGCCGCCCAGATCGCGGCCAACGCCTACGGCGCCAACCCCGAGTTCTACGCCTTCTGGCGTTCGCTCGAGGCCTACCGGAAGTCGTTCGCGGACTCGAACTCGACCATCGTGCTGTCGCCCGATACCGAGTTCTTCCGCTACTTCCGCGAGATGCGCCCGGCCGCACGCCCGCCGGCCCGCTGACGAAGATGCCGGCCCGGACGGGAATGGCGTGTCACACGTCGTTACCCGCCGGGCCGGGTTTTTGCGCCGTTTTCGGTTCCGACGGTCGCCATTTCGCCGCAATCGAACCTATATGTAGGCCTGTCCCGATCCGTCCGGGCGGGCGCATACTGGGGGACCGGCAAGCGGCACCCCCCTGCACCCCGACCCTGCCGGATCCAACGGTACAAGGAGCAAATCCCGTGATCGCCCGTGCATACGCAACCGTCGCCCTGTCGACGCTTCTCGTGGTTCCGGTGTTCGCCCCCGCCTGGGGCCAGACGCCGCTTGCGGCCAATCCGCCGCGCCCGGCCGCGACGACGCTTGCCCCCAGCACCTTCGCCGATCTCGCCGAGCGCCTGCTGCCGGCGGTCGTGAACATCCAGGTCGTCACCACCCAGACGGCCGCCGCACCGGCTGCACCCGGCCAGCGCGCCCCGCAGGGCCAGCAGCCCCAGCAGCGCCGCCCCGACGTGCCGCAGTTCCCGCCGGGTTCGCCGTTCGAGGAATTCTTCAAGGACTTCTTCGACCGCCAGGGCCGCAGCCCCGACCAGCCCCAGCAGCGCCGCGGCCAGTCGCTGGGCTCGGGCTTCGTCGTCGACGGTTCGGGCTTCGTCGTGACCAACAACCACGTCATCGAAGGGGCGGAGGAAATCCGCGTCATCTTCCATGACGGCCAGAACCTCGTCGCCAAGCTGATCGGCAAGGACCAGCGCACCGACCTCGCCCTGCTGAAGGTCGAGAGCAAGGCGCCGCTGGCCGCCGTCAAGTTCGGCGACAGCGACAAGGCGCGCGTGGGCGACTGGGTCGTGGCGATCGGCAATCCGTTCGGCCTCGGCGGCTCGGTCACGCAAGGCATCATCTCGGCCCGCCAGCGCGACATCAACGCCGGTCCCTACGACGACTTCATCCAGACCGACGCGTCGATCAACCGCGGCAACTCGGGCGGTCCGCTGTTCAACCTTTCGGGCGACGTGATCGGCGTCAACACGGCGATCTATTCGCCCACCGGCGGCTCGGTCGGCATCGGCTTCTCGATCCCGTCGGCGATCGTGCGCCACGTGGTCGAACAACTGCGCAAGGACGGCCGCGTGCGCCGCGGCTGGCTCGGCGTCAACATCCAGTCGGTGACCGACGAGATCGCCGAGGGTGTCGGCCTCGACAAGCCGCGCGGTGCCCTCGTCGCGCGCGTGCCGGACAACGGCCCGGCCGCCAAGGCGCAGATCAAGTCGGGCGACGTCATCGTCAAGTTCGACGGCAAGGACGTGACCGACATGCGCCGCCTGCCGCGTCTCGTCGCCGAAACACCGGTCGACAAGGCCGTCAAGATCGAGGTGTGGCGCAACCGCGGGACCGTCACGCTCGACGTGAAGCTCGGCGAACTGGAAGACGAGCAGCAGGCGAGCGCCCCGGGTGCGACACCCAAGGCGCCCGGCCAGGCCGCCGCCCCGCAGGGCCAGGCCGAAGTGCTCGGCATGACGCTTGCCCCGATCACGCCTGAACTGCGCCAGCGCTTCCAGCTGCCCGAAAAGCAGAAGGGCGTGGTCGTGACCGACGTGGTCGACGGGTCGGTCGCGCAGGAGCGCGGCATCCGTCCCGGCGACGTGATCGTCGAGGTGGCGCAGACCGAGATCGCCCAACCCGCGCAGGTCCAGGACAAGGTCAAGGAACAGCGCACCGCCGGGCGCAAGTCCGTGCTGATCATGGTCGAGCGTGCGGGCGAACAGCGCTTCGTCGGCCTGCCGGTCGCCCCGCCGGGCTGATTAGGGTTTGCGGCTCTTCTTCGTCCGGTGCTGGCTCTCGCCCCAGCGCCGGACGAGATCCGTTTCGATCCCGAAGAGATCCAGTGCCCGGCCCACCGTGTGGCCGACCAGTTCGTCGATCGTGGTGGGACGCGCGTAGAACGCAGGGACGGGCGGCAGGATCACGGCCCCGATCTCGGCCGCCTGCGTCAGTGCCCGCAGATGGCCCACATGCAGCGGGGCCTCGCGCGCCAGAAGCACGACGCGGCGCTTTTCCTTCAGCTGGACGTCGGCCGCCCGCGTGAGCAGGCCCGTCGTGTTGCCGTAGGCGATCTCGGAAACCGAGCGCATCGAGCACGGGGCGACGATCATGCCCAGCGTGCGGAACGAACCCGACGAGATCGCGGCCCCGAGATCGTCGGGCGAATGCACCACGCCGGCGAGGGCCTGCACCTTCTTGACCGTCCAGTCGGTCTCGTAGGCAAGCGTCATCGCGGCGGTCTTGGTCAGCACCAGATGCGTCTCGATGCCCGCCTTCTTCGCGGCCTGCAACGTGCGCACGCCGAAGATGGCGCCCGAGGCACCCGAAATCCCGACGATGAGGCGTTGGGTTGCGGCCATGACCGGAGCCTAGCCCACGAACCGGTCGCGCGAATAGCCCTGCAGGTAGAGCAGGCCCGTGAGATCGCAATGGTCGATGCGCAAGGTGGCCTGCGCCGCGACTGCGGGCTTGGCGCGGAACGCCACGCCGAAGCCCGCACGCCCGAGCATCGCGAGGTCGTTGGCCCCGTCGCCGACGGCAAGCGTGGCCTCGAGGGCCAAGTCGCGTTCGGCGGCGAGCTTCTCCAGCGTGGCAAGCTTCGCCTCGCGGCCCAGCACGGGCTCGGCGACCGTACCCGCCAGATGCTCGCCCGCGATCTCCAGCAGGTTCGAATAGTCGCGGTCGAAGCCGAGGGCCGCGCGCACGCGGGCCGTGAAGAACGTGAAGCCGCCCGAGACGATGGCCGCAAGCGCCCCGTTCGCCTGCATCGTCGCGGCAAGCGTCGCACCGCCGGGGATCATCCGGATGCCGGCCGCCGCGCGCTCGAGGATCGAGACGTGCTGGCCCTTCAGCAGGCCCACGCGCTCGGCCAGGGCCGCGCGGAAATCGAGCTCGCCGTTCATCGCGCGCCGCGTGATCGCCGCCACGCGTTCGCCGATCCCCATCAGATGCGCGATGTCGTCGAGCATCTCGTTCTCGATCAGCGTGGATTCCATGTCGGCGACGAGCAGGCGTTTGGCGCGGCCCTCGACGGGGACGAGATTGATGTCGACCGGCAGCGCGCCCAGCGATGCGCGCGCGAATTCGGCGATGCGCGCGGCCTCGCCGCCCTTCGGGAAAAGCTCGGCGGCGATGCCGGGGGCGAGCCACGCAGGCGCCTTCGTCTCGCCGAATTCGGGGACAAGGCTCGCGCGCAACGCGGCGAGCTTGCTATCGTCGAGGATCGCGGCGGCCGGGTCCGCCGTCAGCACGAGGATCTGGGTCATGGGACGGCGAATATGGTGACCGCCCGCAAGGAAGGCAAGCAGCACACGGTCATCGTCGGCGGCCCGACGGCGTCGGGCAAGTCGGCGGCCGCACTGGCGATCGCGCGCGAATTCGACGGCGTGGTCATCAACGCCGATTCCATGCAGGTCTACGCGGAGCTGCGCGTGCTGACAGCACGCCCATCGCGCGAAGACGAGGCCGCCGTCCCGCACCGTCTCTACGGCATCTGGAAGGCGGCCGAGCACGGCACGGTGGGGCGCTGGCGCGAAGCCGCGTTGGCCGAGATCGCGGCCGCGAACGCAGGCGGCCGGCTCGCCGTGATCTGCGGCGGGACGGGCATGTATCTGAAGCTGCTGGTCGAGGGGCTGTCGGCGGTTCCGCCCATTCCGGCCGACGTGCGCGAAGCCTCGCGCGCCTTGCTCGCCAAGCTCGGCCCCGCGGAATTCTTCGAGGACCTGAAGCGGCGCGATGCCGCGGCCGGGGCGAAGCTGCGCGTGGCCGACACGCAGCGCGTGTTGCGCGCGTGGGAGGTCGTCGTCGCGACGGGCGTTGCGCTGTCGGCGCACCAGGCCGCCGATCCGCCGCGCAATGCCCAATGGCCCACGCTGGTCTTCCTGCCGCCGCGCGCCGTGCAGGTCGCCGCGATCGACGCGCGTGCGGCGCGCATGGTGGAGGCGGGGGCGCTCGACGAGGTGCGCGACCTGCTGGCGCAGGGGCTTTCGGACGAATTGCCGGCCATGCGGGCGCTCGGCGTGCGCGAACTTGCCGGATTCCTGCGCGGGGCGTACGATTTGCCCAGTGCGATCAAGGAATTGCAGGCGGCCACCCGGAAATTCGCCAAGCGCCAGACGACCTGGTTCAAAGGACAGGTTCGGAACGGAAAGATTGTTTGTGCGCAATATTCGGAAAGTCTGATGCCAGAGATTCGCACGTTTATTAAAGAAATCCGTTGACGCACTGCGGCACCGCTTTTATGTTCCGCGCCCCAACGTAATCCCTTCCCGAAAGGACAGGACAATGTCGACCGCGCCCGCCCCGACCCAGACCCAGCAGGACACGACCCAGATGACGGGTTCGGAGATCGTCCTCAAGGCGCTGGTCGACCAGGGCGTCGAGGTCCTGTTCGGCTATCCCGGCGGTGCGGTCCTTCCGATCTACGACGCGCTCTTCCAGCAGAACGCGCTGCGCCACATCCTCGTGCGCGCCGAAGCCGGTGCCGTGCACGCGGCCGAAGGCTATGCGCGCTCGACCGGCAAGGTGGGCGTGGTGCTCGTGACGTCGGGCCCCGGTGCGACGAACGCCGTGACGGGCCTCGTCGACGCACTCATGGATTCGATCCCGATCGTCTGCCTGACGGGGCAGGTGCCCACGCACCTGATCGGCAACGATGCCTTCCAGGAGGCCGACACGACCGGCATCACGCGCCCGGCGACGAAGCACAACTATCTCGTGAAGGACATCCGCAACCTCGCGAAGGTCATGCACGAGGCCTTCCACGTCGCGCGCAGCGGCCGCCCGGGCCCGGTGGTGATCGACCTGCCCAAGGACATCCTGATGGGCAAGGGGACATATTCGCCGGCCCCGGAAGTCGCCCACCCGAGCTACAAGCCGAAGACCGAGCCCGACGCGCGCGCGATCGCGCAGGCCGTCGACCTGATGATCAACGCCCGGAAGCCGATCCTCTATACCGGCGGCGGCATCATCAATTCGGGGCCCGCAGCCGCGAAGGCGCTGGTCGAGCTGGCACACCTCACCGGCTTTCCGGTGACCAGCACGCTGATGGGGCTGGGTGCGATGCCCGCGGCCGATCCCTTGTTCCTGGGCATGCTCGGCATGCACGGGACGTATGAAGCGAACCTCACGATGCATGGCTGCGACGTGATGGTGAATCTGGGGGCCCGCTTCGACGACCGCGTGACCGGGCGCCTCAACGCGTTCTCGCCGGGCTCGAAGAAGATCCACGCCGACATCGACCCCTCGTCGATCAACAAGAACGTGCGCGTCGACGTGCCGGTCGTGGGCGATGCCGGCAACATCATCCGCGCGATGATCGCCGAGTGGAAGAAGCGCGTGGCCGCCGGTGCCGCCCCGCAGAAGAAGGCGCTGGCCGACTGGTGGACCCAGATCGCCGAATGGCGCAAGCGCGACTGCCTTGCCTACCGCAAGTCGACGGCCGACAACATCAAGCCGCAGTATGCACTCGAGCGCCTGCAGGCCATCACCTCGGGCCGCGACGACGTGTTCATCACGACCGAGGTCGGCCAGCACCAGATGTGGGCCGCCCAGTTCATGAAGTTCCAGAAGCCCAACCGCTGGATGACGTCGGGCGGGCTCGGCACCATGGGCTACGGCCTGCCGGCGGCGATGGGCGTGCAGATCGCGCACCCGGAATCGCTGGTCATCGACGTGGCGGGCGAAGCCTCGATCCTGATGAACATCCAGGAGCTGAGCACCATCGTGCAGTACCGGCTGCCGGTGAAGACCTTCATCCTCAACAACCAGTACATGGGCATGGTCCGCCAGTGGCAGGAGCTGCTGCACGGCTCGCGCTATTCGGAAAGCTACATGGACTCGCTGCCCGATTTCGTGAAGCTCGCCGAGGCGTTCGGCTGCGTGGGCCTGCGCGCCTCGAAGCTTTCGGAAGTCGACGACGTGATCAACGAGATGATCAAGGTGAAGCGCCCCGTCGTGGTCGACATGTGCGTCGACCAGAAGGAGAACTGCTTCCCGATGATCCCGTCGGGGGCGGCGCACAACGAGATGATCCTGGGGCCGACCGACAAGTCGGCGGGGACGAGCGGCGGCAAGAGCGGCCCGATCTCGGAAGAGGGGATGGTCCTCGTCTAGGCGGGAATTCGCCCGCCGGCCGACGACGACCCGCCAACCTTTTCCAGGAACGGAAATCCCCGTGACCAACACACCTGCTGCACCCGCACCCACCCCCGCACCGACCCAGCGCCACACCATCGCCGTCCTCGTCGACAACGAACCGGGCATCCTTGCCCGCGTCGTCGGCCTGTTCTCCGGCCGCGGCTACAACATCGAGAGCCTGACCGTCGCCGAGACGGATGCCACGGCCCACCTGTCGCGCATCACCGTCGTCACGTCGGGGACCGCCATGGTGATCGAGCAGATCAAGGCGCAGCTCGACCGGCTCGTCCCGGTCCACCGCGTCTCCGATCTCACGCAGGAAGGCCCGCACGTCGCGCGCGAACTGGCGCTGGTCAAGGTCATCTCGAAGGGCAACGACCGGGTCGAGGCCTTGCGCATCGCGGACATCTTCCGCGCCAAGGCGATCGATTCCACGATCGGTTCCTTCGTCTTCGAAATCACGGGCTCGGGCGAGAAGATCGACGCGTTCGTGAACCTGATGACGCCCCTGGGGCTCGCGGAAGTGAGCCGCACGGGCATCGTCGCCATTGCGCGCGGCGAACAGCGCATGTGATAACGCGGCCCGACGGGCCACGCCTGCAACCGACCGATTTTAGGGAATTCAGAGGAGAAGACCGATGCGCGTTTACTACGACCGCGACGCGGACGTGAACCTGATCAAGGGCAAGAAGGTGGCCGTCGTCGGCTACGGCAGCCAGGGCCATGCCCACGCGCTCAACATGCGCGACAGCGGCGTCAAGGACGTCGTCATCGCCCTTCGCCCCGGCTCGCCGTCGATCAAGAAGGCCGAGGGTGCGAACTTCAAGGTCATGACGCCGGCCGAGGCCGCCAAGTGGGCCGACGTGATGATGGTCGTCACGCCCGACGAGCTGCAGGCGAAGCTGTGGAACGACGATCTCAAGGCCAACATGAAGCAGGGGGCCGCCATCGCCTTCGCGCACGGCCTCAACGTCCACTTCGCCCTCATCGAGCCGCGCCCCGACCTCGACGTGTTCATGATCGCCCCCAAGGGCCCCGGCCACACGGTGCGTTCGGAGTACCAGAAGGGCGGCGGCGTGCCGAGCCTCGTGGCCGTGCACCAGAACGCCTCGGGCAACGCGCTCGAGATCGCGCTCTCGTACGCGTCGGCCATCGGCGGCGGGCGTGCGGGCGTCATCGAGACGACGTTCAAGGAAGAATGCGAGACCGACCTGTTCGGCGAGCAGGCCGTGCTGTGCGGCGGCCTGTGCGCGCTGATCGTGGCGGGCTACGAGACGCTGACCGAAGCCGGCTACGCGCCCGAGATGGCGTATTTCGAGTGCCTGCACGAGGTGAAGCTGATCGTCGACCTCATCTACGAGGGCGGCATGGCCAACATGCGCTACTCGATCTCGAACACGGCCGAGTACGGCGACTATACGCGCGGCCCCCGCATCATCACCGACGAGACGAAGAAGGAGATGAAGCGGATCCTCGACGACATCCAGTCCGGCCGCTTCGCGCGCGACTGGGTGCTCGAGAACGCCGCCGGCCAGGCGAGCTTCAAGGCGATGCGCCGGCGCAACGCCTCGCACGACATCGAGAAGGTCGGCGAGAAGCTGCGCGCCATGATGCCGTGGATCGCCAAGAACAAGCTGGTCGACAAGGCGAAGAACTGACCGCCCGATGGGCGGTTGCCCCCGGGATTTTTCCGGGGGTCTCGTGCTGAAGCGAAACCCCGCCGGGCGACCGGCGGGGTTTTTCTGACCCTTCATGCACATTCCATCCGATGGTCAGCATCGCGGCTAGTCGTTTCGGCACGGATTGCTCCCCACGCTGGCGTCGTCGTCGATGACCTCCTGCGAAAAGTAGCCGCAAGGTAGGCGGAAGTACGGAATGTCTCCGTTGTGAAGCCGACGCCAGCCGAGATCCGTTTCGGGCAGGATCGAGAAGGTTTTGTGTTCGCCGGAAATTCCGGAGTCGAACTTCCAATGGCCGTCGCGCCAGGCGAATATGCTGGCCATGCAGCCCGATGTCCCGCATGTCGCCGGATGCTCGACAATGACGATGCGTTCAGGCATGCGGTCGGCATTGAGATCGATCTCGGCCCAATAGACCCGGCGTTTGCGCAGCGATTCGTCCAGCTCCTGGCGCATTGATTTGAGTCCGGGAGTCGTCCGCAGAAAGCTTCGCTCGGCGGCCGTCAACCGATTCCGGAACTGCACGCGTTCGCCCGGAAGTTCTGTCGCTTGTGCGATGACGCTTGTTCCGAGACTGAAGGCAAGGAGGGCGACCCACAGTCCGACGCATCTAGGGTATGTCATAGGGAACGTCCGCAAAATCACGCATCCGCTTGATGGCTCTTTTCTCGGCGTCGGTGAATTCTCTCGGGTTCCCGTCCCTTTTGCTCTTCAGTTTGTCGAGTGCGTCTTTCGTCGCCCTCGCGCCCTCCCGGTGCGCCGACGCCGCGAGACCTGCTTCGGTCACCTTGACGCTCTTGCCTTCGTGATCGCAATACTTCTCCCCGACATGGTGCTTGCTGCCGTTTGCTTGCAGCTGCTCTTCGTTGCGGCGCATGTACGCCGTAAATGCGTCTTCCTGTGCCGACGGCTTCGACAGGAAATCATGATCGGAACGCACGCCGTGCTTGCGCGCTTCTTTCGTCCACGTGCCGTCGAGATTTCGCCATTCGATATCTGCGAGCGCGATCGGCGTTAGCTGGTATCGGCCAAGAGCTTTGGAAATTCGGGCGTGCTCCCTGTAGCCATCGTGTGGCTTGTCGGAGCTTCGCTCGGCTTTGGCGATCTCTTCGCGAAACTTCCGATTCGACTTCCCGTGCCACGGCTTCACGCCACCACCCGCCGGCGCGCCGCGATCATAATCCGCGACGTCAACCATCTGGCCGTTGCGGCGCTGCAGGTAACCGCTCACATGAACCATTCCGGGCATCGTTCTTCTCCACACAACCGAAACAGGTAAAGAACGTATCAGGAACATAAGCCGTGATCAACGGTTTTGAGCGGCGGGCGGGGAAACCGGCACGTTCTTTCTTCGGGCGACGACGTGCGGACAGATGAGCCGCTTCGTTGCGCGTCGAGGATTCCGATCGCCGGCGCAGGGCCGGCCGCGACGGAAAGAGCCAGGAATCGGGCACTTGATTTTGTCCTATAACAGCTATATAATCCTAATAACTTGATGTGGAAAGGACGGCCGGTAACATCAAAGGCGTGTTGCGGTTACATTCCTTCCAGATCAAGGACTTAAATAGGTTACCGTAACATATGGTCGCCTATTTTCCGGAGCCGGCGGTTTTCGCTCAAACAACTGACAAAGAAAGGTTTTCCGGTGTCTCTGTGCAGCTTTCCCGCGGTTCTGGTAACGTGATGGTCCGGTCCGCCGATGTTACCGGTTATCCACAGGCTGGCCGCAAGGAACCGCGCATGTCCATCCGGCATCGTCGTCGCTTGTCCTGCCTGCCGCATCCGAGTCGCGCGCGCATGCCGAAGCGATCTGCGTCGAGGTGGAAATCTTCGCTGCGCAGATGTGTCGACAAGGCGTAGGGATTGGGCTTAATTCCGCCGCAAGAATCGGTCATTCGATGGGCTCGCGCCCGCCACCCTGAAAGGTACGCATAGTTCGATGTTCTCACGTCTTCTCGGAATGCTCTCCGCCGACATGGCGATCGATCTCGGCACGGCCAACACGCTCGTCTACGTGAAGGGGCGCGGCATCGTGCTGAACGAGCCGTCGGTCGTCGCGATCGCGGAAATCAAGGGCAAGAAGCAGGTCCTCGCCGTGGGCGACGAAGCCAAGCTGATGCTCGGCCGCACGCCCGGCAACATCACCGCCATCCGCCCGCTGCGCGACGGCGTGATCGCCGACTTCGAAGTCGCCGAGGAGATGATCAAGCACTTCATCCGCAAGGTGCACAACCGCCGCTCGTTCGCGTCGCCCCAGGTGATCGTGTGCGTGCCGTCGGGTTCGACCGCCGTCGAACGCCGCGCCATCCAGGAATCGGCCGAGAGTGCGGGTGCGCGCCGCGTGTTCCTGATCGAGGAGCCGATGGCCGCCGCGATCGGTGCGGGCCTTCCCGTCACCGAGCCCACGGGCTCGATGGTCGTCGACATCGGCGGCGGCACGACCGAGGTCGCCGTGCTCTCGCTGGGCGGCATCGTCTATTCGCGTTCGGTGCGCGTGGGCGGCGACAAGATGGACGAGGCGATCATCGCCTACATCCGCCGCAACCATAACCTTCTCGTCGGCGAGTCCTCGTCCGAGCGCATCAAGAAGGAAATCGGTTCGGCCTGCGCGCCCGACGAGGGCGAAGGCCGCATGATGGAGATCAAGGGCCGCGACCTGATGAACGGCGTGCCCAAGGAACTGATCATTTCCGAACGCCAGATCGCCGAGAGCCTCGCGGAACCCGTGAGCGCCATCATCGAAGCGGTCAAGGTGGCGCTTGAGCACACCGCCCCCGAACTCGCCGCCGACATCGTCGACAAGGGCATCGTGCTGACGGGCGGCGGCGCGTTGCTGGGCAATCTCGACTACGTGCTGCGCCACGCGACCGGCCTGCCGGTGTCGGTGGCCGACGATCCGCTCTCGTGCGTGGCGCTCGGGACGGGGCGCTGCCTTGAAGAGATGAAGACGCTGCGCAACGTCCTGATCACGATGTACTGAGGCTTTCCGGACCGCCATGAAACGCCAGGGCCCCATGCTGAGGATTGCCGCACCGATGAAGGTGCTGGCCCAGCGTGCGGCGTTCCTGGGCCTGCTGGGCGGTGCCGTCGGCCTCATGGTGCTCGGCAAGGCGGAAGCCCCCTTCATCGAGCGCGCGCGCATGGCGGTGGCCGACGCGGTCGTGCCCGTGCTCGACGGCATCGCGCGCCCCGTGCAGACGGCCGCCCAGATCGCCGACAATTTCCGCGCCCTCCTCGACGTCAACGCCGAGAACGCGCGGCTGCGCGACCAGAACGCGATGCTGCTGCACTGGCAGCAGGTCGCCCGCAATCTCGAGGCCGAGAACCGCTCGCTGCGCGAGACGACGCACACCAGCACCGAGGCGAGCTTCACCTACGTCACCGCGCGCGTGGTGGCCGACGCCGGCGGCTCGTTCGTGCGCTCGGTGCTGATTGCGGCGGGCGGGCGCGACGGGATCTCCAAGGGCCACACCGCGATGTCGCCCGCCGGCCTTGCCGGCCGCGTGGGCGAGGTGGGCGAGCGCGCCGCGCGCGTGCTGCTGCTGACCGACCTCAACAGCCACGTACCCGTGATGATCGAGGGGACGCGCGACCGCGCGATCCTCGACGGCGACAACACCGACCTGCCGCGGCTGGTGTTCCTTTCCTCGGGTGCGCGTCCGCAGCTCGGCGACCGCATCGTCACATCGGGCCATGGCGGCGTGTTCCCACCGGGCCTGCCGGTGGGCGTGGTCGTGCAGAACGGCGACCAGGGCGTGCGCGTGAAGCCCTTCGTCGATTTCCACCGGCTCGACTATCTGCGCGTCGTCGATTACGGCACGGGCGGTACCTTGCCGCTCGTCGCACCACCGCCGCAGTCGCGGCGCTACCGCTAGGCCGCCGGCAATGGTGGTCGCAGCCCTCGCCCAGCTCGACCGCGCCCTCAAACGCGGCCTGCCGCTCGGCCTCACCTTCCTGATCGTGCTGCTGTCGGTCGTCCCGCTGCCCGTGCCCGAATACGCGGTGCTGGCCCCGTCCTTCGCGCTGATGGCGGTCTATTACTGGACCGTCCACCGCCCCGACCTGTTCCCGGCCTGGGGGGCCTTCGCCGTCGGCCTGTTCGACGACGTGCTGTCGGGTTCGCCGCTCGGCCTCAACGCGTTCGTGCTGCTGCTGGCGCACTTCACGATCGTGGCCCAGCACAAGGTCTTCCGCGGCAAGGCGTTCTGGCTCGTCTGGTCGGCCTTCGCCTTCATCGCGTTCGGTGCGGAACTCCTCACCGTGGCGATCGGGCTGCTGCTCAAGGGCGCGTTGCCCGACCTGCCGGTGGCGCTCACGCAGCTCGGCCTCACGATCGCGCTCTATCCGGCGGCGACCGCACTGCTCGGCCGCGTCCAGCGCCATTTCCTGGCGGGGGGCTGACATGCAGCTCCGCGACACCGGCCGCCAGCGCAGCTTCAGCCGACGCCTCGTCCTTCTCGCCGCGGGCAAGATGGCGCTGCTCGGCGTGCTCGCCGGGCGCATGTACTATCTGCAGGTCGTCGAGGCGGACAAGTACCGCACGATGGCCGACGACAACCGCATCAACCTGCGCCTGCTCGCCCCGCCGCGCGGTCGCATCATAGACCGCAGCGGCATCGTGCTCGCCGACAACCAGCTCAACTACCGCGTCGTTCTCGTCGCCGAGCAGACCGGCTCGATCGCCGCCACGCTCGACGCGCTCTCCGAGATCGTGCCGATCTCGGACGTCGAACGCCGGCGCGTCATGCGCGAGGTGGCGCGCAAGCGCAAGTTCCTGCCCACGACGGTCAAGGAGAACCTCTCCTGGGACGACGTCAGCCGCATCGCGGTCAACGCGCCCGACCTGCCGGGCGTGACGATCGACGTGGGCTCGACGCGCCTCTATCCGTTCGGCGAGAAGATGGCGCACACGATCGGCTACGTGGCCCCGCCGGCGGAATCCGACCTCACCGGCGACCCGCTGCTCGAGCTTCCCGATTTCAGGGTGGGGCGCAACGGCGTGGAACGCGTCTACGACCTCGCCATGCGCGGGCGGGCGGGCAACACGCAGATCGAGGTCAACGCGCTCGGCCGGCCGATCCGCGAGCTTTCGCGCAACGAGGGCGAGCCGGGCCAGGACCTGACGCTCACCATCGACGCGAACCTGCAGAATGCCGCCGCCGAGCGTCTGGCGAAGGAAGAGAGTGCGGCCGCCGTCATGATGGACGTGACGAACGGCGAGGTCCTCGTTCTCGCCTCACACCCCAGCTACGACCCGCACGAGTTCGCGCGCGGCATTTCGGGCGCTTCGTGGCGCGCCCTCATCAACAACCATCGCGCCCCGCTCACCAACAAGGCGGTGGCCGGCCAGTATGCGCCGGGCTCCACCTACAAGATGGTCGTGGCGCTCGCCGCCCTCGAGATGGGGATCGCACCCGAGATGCGCGTGGGCTGCCCGGGCCACATGGACCTCGGCGACAACCGCTTCCATTGCTGGAAGAAGGGCGGGCACGGCGGCGTGGATCTCGTCGACGGGCTGATGCAGTCCTGCGACGTCTATTTCTACGAGATGGGCAAGCGGCTCGGCCCCGACCGGATCGCCGACATGGCGCGCCGGCTGGGCCTCGGCCAGACGCTGGCGCTCGACCTGCCGGGCGAGCGCGGCGGCCTCATCCCCACGCGCGCCTGGAAGATGGCGCGCACCGGCAAGGGCTGGGCGCAGGGCGATTCGCTGGTCGCGGCGATCGGGCAGGGCTACGTGCTGGCCACGCCGCTGCAGCTCGCCACGATGACCGCGCGCATCGTCAACGGGGGGCTCGGCGTCGTCCCGCACCTGACGCGCGATTTCGTGCAAGGCCGGCGTATCGGCGAGCGCACGGCCAACGTCTTCGCTTCCGTCGGCGTGCCGCAGCCGCATCTGGCATTGGTGCTGCGCGGCATGCGCGGCGTGATCAACGATCCGCGCGGCACCGCGTTCCGCGCGCGCATCCTCGACCCGAACTACAGCTACGGCGGCAAGTCCGGCACCTCGCAGGTCCGCCGCATCACCGAGGAAGAGCGCCGCGTGGGCCTGCGCAAGCCCGAGCAGGTGCCGTGGCGCGAGCGCGACCATGCGCTGTTCGTCGGCTACGGCCCGGTCGAAGCGCCGCGCTATGCGTGCGCCGTCATCGTCGAGCACGGCGGCGGCGGCTCGGGCGTGGCAGCCCCGATCGTGCGCGACCTGCTGCTCGCCGCGATGAAAAGGGACGCCCCGCCGGGGCCCGCGAAGGTCGCCCAAGGCCCTGCCGGCTAGGGCTTTTCCCTGTGGATCGAATCGCTATCGACAAGCCCGGACCGCTTTGCTATATGGCGCGTCCGTCGCGAAAACGGCGGGCGCTTAGCTCAGTTGGTAGAGCAGCTGACTCTTAATCAGCGGGTCGTAGGTTCGAGCCCTACAGCGCCCACCACTTCCCGCCAGTCCGGCGGCGATCACCGCCAAAAAGCCGGAATTGCACGTCAGTCAGGACAGATGACGAGCGCGCGCGGCCCCGACGGCAACCAGGAACCACCGGCCTTCCGGCGCATCGCGCTCGCGATCCTGCGCCCGTTCGGCCTTGCCTTCGTGTTCCTCGTCCTGCTGTCCGAGGATCTCGCACGCCTCGCGATCTCGCCGTTCCTGGCCCTCGCCCAGCGCCTCGCCCTGTGGCGCCGCACCGAGGCGCTGATCGCCCGCATGCCGCCTTACGGGGCGCTGGCGATCCTTGCCGTACCCGTCATCGTCCTCGAGCCCTTCCAGTGGATCGGCCTCTACTGGATGGCGTCGGGGGCGTTCGTCGCCGGCTTCGTGCTGCATTTCGCCGCCAAGCTGCTCGCCATGGCGGTGATCGTGCGCCTGCACGATGTCGCCCTGCCCAAGCTGCTGGCGATCGGCTGGTACGCGCGGCTCTATCACGCGGTCCTCGATCTGCGGGCCCGCCTCTATGGTGCTGTCCTCGCCGTTCCCGGCGTGGCGCGCGCACTCGCCGCGTCGCGGGCGGTCCTCGACGCGAGCCGCGTCGCGGTCCGCGAACTCGTCCGGCGCTACTGGCCGGCCCGTTCCGGGAAATAGCGGCCTAGAGCGCGGGGCGGAACCGCCGGACCGCGAGATAGCCCGTCGCGGCGCATGCCGCCAGTACTGCAAGCTGCGCGATCTGGAAGGGCGGCTCGGACTGGGTGGGGGCGAGGTCGGCCAGGAACCCGATCTTCTGGAAGGCCTGCACGACCGCGACAAACGCGTTGAGATAGAACGCAATCACCGAAGCGACCACATAGACCTGCCGCCAGATGCCGGTGAGCCGGCGCGTCTGGAGTGCGAAGATCGCCGCGGCAAGGACCGCCAGCGACAGCAGCCCGACGACATGTGCAGGCCCGATCCGGTCGAACGGGAACATGAAACCGGTCACGCTGGTGGCGAGCGTCGTGACGAGGAAGACCGCCGTCCAGGTCCCGTCGTGGCGGTTGGCGAGCATCGCCGCTAGCACGACGACCCCCGCAGCGAGGCCCACGAGGCTGATCAGCACGTGCAGCGTCGTGAAGGCGGAAATCGACAGGCCGAGCATCATGGCGGATCCTTTCGGGGGGAAGGGTTCAGCTCGCTTCGGCGGCGCGCATCGCCTCGACGCGGATCTCTTCGGTGAGTCTTGCCTTGAGTGCGGAGAATTCCGGGCTCGTCTTGACCGTGTAGTGGCGCGGATGCGGCAGGTCGACGGCGATGTCGGCCTTGATCCGGCCGGGGCGCGCGGTCATCACCAGCACGCGCGAGGCCATGAAGATCGCTTCCTCGATGTCGTGCGTCACGAAGATCACGGTCTTGCGCTCGCGCTCCCAGATGCCGAGCAGCAGTTCCTGCATCAGGCCGCGCGTCTGGTTGTCGAGTGCCCCGAACGGCTCGTCGAGCAGCAGGATCTCCGGATCGTTGGCAAGGGCGCGCGCGATCGCCGTGCGCTGCTGCATGCCGCCCGACAGCTGCTTGGGCAGGTGCTTCTCGAAGCCCTTGAGCCCGACCTTGTCGAGATAGGCCGCCACGGTCTCGGCGATCTCGCGCTCGGCCACGCCGCGCTCGCGCAGGCCGAAGGCCACGTTGTCGGCCACCGTCAGCCACGGGAACAGCGTATAGGACTGGAACACCATGCCGCGGTCGGGGCCGGGCCCTTCGATCGCGCGCCCGTCGAGCAGCACGCGGCCGGAGCTGGGCCGGTCGAGCCCGGCGACGATGCGCAGCAAGGTCGATTTCCCGCAACCCGACGGCCCCAGGATGGTGATGAAGTCGTTCTCGGCGATCGCAAGATCGGCGGGCTCCAATGCCCGCAGCGCCGGCCGGCCGGCCACGCCGGGGAAGGTCCGCGATACGCCATCGACGCGCAGTTTGGCCCCGCCGATCATGCGAGCCGCCAGCCGAAGAAGATCCGGTTCACCATCTTGAACGCGAAATCCGAGACCAGCCCGATCAGCCCGATGATGATGATGCCGAACACGATCTGGCCGGTGGCCATCAGCGCCTGGCTTTCGATGATCATGTGTCCGATGCCGGACGACGAGCCGATCAGCTCGGCCACGATCACGTAGGTCCAGGCCCAGCCGAGCACGAGGCGCAGGATTTCGGCGATCTCCGGCGCGTTGGCCGGGATCAGCACGCGGCGGACCACGCTCGACGAACCGGCCCCCAGCGTATAGGCGGCCTCGACCAGGTCGCGCCGCGTGTTGCCGACGGCGACCGCGACCATCAGCACGATCTGGAAGACCGAGCCGATGAAGATGACGAGCAGCTTCTGCGTCTCGCCGATCCCCGCCCACAGGATCAGCAGCGGCACGAAGGCCGAGGCGGGCAGATAGCGCGCGAACGACACGAACGGTTCGAGGAACGCCTCGACCGACTTGTACGCCCCCATCAGGATGCCGAGCGGGACCGCGATAAGTGCCGCCAGCACGAAGCCGCCGACCACGCGCCAGACGGTGACGGCGATGTCGTGCGTGAATCCGAATTTGCTGAGCAGCAGCCAGCCGTCCTGCACCATCGTGATCGGATCGGCGAGGAAGATGGGCGGTACGTAGCCGCTGAGCGTAGCGGCCGCCCAGGCGAGGAAGAAGACGACGAAGAACGCGATGCCGAGTGCTGTGCGCGCGGCGCGCCCCACCGGTTCGAGCGGTCGGAATATCCTCATGGCAGGGCGGGGCGCCGGAAGCTTGCGTGCTTCCGGCGCCGGCCGGTCACTGGATGAAGCGCGTATCGGCCAAAGCACCCATGTCGGGCTTCGCCTTGATGATGCCGATCTCGAGCAGCAGGTCGGCGGCCTCGTTCGAGAAGGTCTTGAACTCGGTCTCGAAGAACTTCTTGTTCGACGCCTTGTCCTGCCAGCGCAGGTATTTCGAGGAATCCGCGAACTGGGCGCCGGTCTGCTTGACGTCGGCCCCCATGATCTCGTTCGACTTCGCCGGATCCTTGGCGATCATCTCCAGCGTCTCGAAATAGCTGTCGGCGAGTGCCTTGGCGGCACCCGCGTTCTCGGCGAGGAATTTCGGTGTGCAGCCGACCGTGTCCATGATCATCGGATAGTCGAGCGTCGTGGCGATGATCTTGCCGGCCTGCGGGGCGGCGCGCACGGACGAAAGATACGGCTCGTACGTCATCGCCGCGTCGTTCTGGCCGGCAATGAAGACCTGGGCCGCCGGGCCGGGTTCGAGATTGACGACCGTGACGTCCTTCACCGAAAGCCCGTTCTTCTTGAGGAACCAGGCGAGCGTGAAATAGGGCGCAGTCCCCGGTGCCGATGCCGCGACTGTCTTGCCCTTGAGATCCTTGATCGAGCCGATCGTGCTGCGCACGACCATGCCGTCGGCCCCGTAGCTCTTGTCGAGCTGGAAGATCTGCCTGGTGGCCACGCCCGCGGCGTTCCACACGACCCACGTCTCGACCGTCGTCGCGGCGCACGCGATGTCGCCAGACTGGATCGCCAAATGGCGGCTGGCCTGCGGGATCTTCGTCAGCGTGACGTCGAGCCCGTGCTTCTTGAAGATGCCGGCTTCCTTGGCGAGTGTCAGCGGGGCGAAGCCCGTCCAGCCGCTGTAGCCGATCGCGACCTTGGTCTGCGCCGAAGCCGGCGACACGGCCGTAATGGCCGCGAGCGACAATCCGACAATCAATGCCTTCATTTTGACCTCCATGCCATTTCAGGTGGGCCCATCCGGCCCGGTTGGGGCGATGTTAGGCGGGCCGGACGCCCCTTGTATAGGCCCGGATTTGCAAGTCCGGTGCCGCTACTCGTAAATCGCCACGCTCGCCGCCTGGTCGGCTGTGATCGAGCCGCGATACATGCCCTCGGTGTTGTAGGGGAGCGTGACGTTGCCGTGCCGGTCGACGGCCACGAGACCCGCGCCGCACTTCCAGTCCTTCAGCTCGGCGACCATGTCGGCGGTCGCCTTCTCGAGACTGTGGCCGAGATAGGCCATGCGCGCCGAAATCTCGTGCGCCAGCACCTTGCGCATGAAGTACTCGCCCTTGCCGGTTCCCGAAACGGCGCAAGTCGCGTTGTTGGCATAGGTGCCGGCGCCCACGATGGGCGTGTCGCCGACGCGGCCGACCGGCTTGTTCGTGTAGCCGCCGGTCGACGTGGCGGCGGCGAGATTGCCGTGCCGGTCGCGCGCGACCGCACCGACGGTGCCGTGCTTCTGCGCCTCGTTGGCGCGTTCGGCCTGCCCCTTCGCGACGAGCGCCTTCATCTCGGCGAGCATCTGGCGGCGCTGGTCGGTGCCGAAATAGCTCTGCGAAACCGTCGCGTAGCCGTTCGCGCGCGCGAACGCGTCGGCACCGTCGCCCTGGAGAAGGATGAAATCGCCCGAGCGCAGCACGCCGCGCGACACGCGGATCGGATTGCGCATGGCGCGCGCACCCGTCACGCCGCCGGCTTCGAGCGTGCGCCCGTCCATGATCGCGGCGTCGAGTTCGTGCCCGCCCGCTTCGGTGAAGGCTGCACCATGGCCGGCATTGAAGCAGGCGGAATCCTCCATGACGACGACGGCCGCCTCGACCGCGTCGAGGGCCGATCCGCCGTCGCGCAGGATCGCCGCCCCGGCGGCAAGCGAAGCGTGCAGGGCTTCGCGTACGTCTGCGGCGAACTTCTCGGTGATGGTGCTGCGCGGCAGCACGCCACAGCCGCCATGGATGGCAAGTGAGAAATCCGGGTCGGTCATGCGGTCGTCTCCGTGGCGAGGTTCAGCTCTTCGGCGCGCAGGCAGGCGACCTTGCGGTCGCTGACGGTCCGCAATTGCGGCCGTTCGGCACCGCACCGGTCCTGCGCGTACGGACAGCGCAGGTGGAAATGGCAGCCGGCCGGCGGGTCGAGCGGGGAGGGAAGCTCGCCCTGGATCGGGCGGAACGCGATGGCCGCATCCGCGTCCAGCCGCAGCTTCGGCATGCTGTCGAGCAGGGCGCGCGTATAGGGGTGGCGCGGTGCCGCGAAGATGCTGCCCGTGGCGCCCATCTCGACGATGCGGCCCAGATACATGATCGCGATGCTGTCCGAGACGTGGCGCACCAGTCCGAGATCGTGGCTGATGAACAGCATCGTCAGGCCGAGCTCGCGGCGCAGCTTGAGGAACAGGTTGATGATCTGCGCCTGGATCGACACGTCGAGCGAGGCGACCGGTTCGTCGCAGACCAGAACGTCGGGCCGCATGGCAAGGGCGCGCGCGATCGCGATGCGCTGGCGCTGGCCGCCCGAGAACTGGTGGGGATAGCGTTCGGCGACGGCCGGATCGAGGCCGACGACCGTCAGCCAGCGCGCCACGTCGGCCCGCACGTCCGACGCCGCGACGATGCCGTTGGCTACCGGCCCCTCCGCGACGATGTCGCCGATGCGCATGCGCGGGTCGAGCGAGGCGAAGGGATCCTGGAAGACCATCTGCACGCGCGTCGTCGTCTTGACCGGACGGCCGGTTCCGGCAAGCAGCGGGACGCCGTCGAGCAGGGCCTTGCCGCTGCTGGGCTGCAGGATGCCGGCGATCATGCGGCCGAGCGTCGACTTTCCGCAGCCGGACTCGCCGACGAGGCCCAGAACTTCGCCCTTGCGGATCTCGAGCGACACGGAAGCGACCGCATGCACGGCGCGCGGCGGCGTCCCCTTGCCCGCAAGGCGCGCGAGACGCTCGGCGAATGTCGGCGCCTGTGCGAACCGCTTGGAGGCGTTGTCGACCGTGATGAGGGCGCTCATGCGGCACCGCCCAGCGGCTTGTGGCAGCGGACGCCGCGCGTGGCATCGCGCCGCAGGTCGGGCATCATCGCGCACCTGGCATCGGCGAATGCGCAGCGCGGGGCGAACGCGCAGCCCGGTGCGAGATCGACGGGCGAGGGCATCGAGCCAGGGATCTGGCGCAGCTCGGCGCCCGGTTCGGCGATCGACGGCAGCGAGTCGAGCAGGCCGCGGGTATAGGGATGGCGCGGGTTGCGCAGCACGGCGGCCGTCGGGCCTTCCTCGACCACACGCCCGGCGTACATGACGAGGATGCGGCTCGCCAGCACCGAGACGGTCGCAAGATCGTGGCTGATCCAGATGAGCGCCGTGCCCGAATCGGCCGCCAGCGCCTTCATCTCGGTCAGGATCTGCGCCTGGATCGACACGTCGAGTGCGGTCGTCGGCTCGTCGCAGATGATCAGGGCCGGCCGGTTGAGAAGGGCAATGGCGATCGCCACGCGCTGGCGCATGCCGCCGGAGAGCTGGTGCGGATAGGAATCGAGCCGATTCGCCGGATCGGGAATGCCGACGCGCGTCAGCAATTCGATCGCGCGGGCGCGTGCGGCCGCCGCACCGACGCGCTCGTGCGCTTCCAGTGCGAGGCGCATCTGCACGGCGATGGTGAGGACGGGATTGAGCGTGGTCGACGGATCCTGGAACACCATCGCCATCCGCCGGCCGCGGAGTGCGCGCAGCTCGTCCGCCGGCAGGCCGACGATCTCGTTGCCGTCGAGCTTGACCGACCCGCCGACGATCCGGCCGGGCGGATCGACGAGACCGAGAATCGAGAAGCCGGTGACCGACTTGCCCGAACCGGATTCGCCAACCAGCCCGACGATCTCGCCGGGTGCTATCGAGAAGCTGACGCCGTCCACGGCCTTGAGCAGGCCCGCGCGCGTGGCGAAATGCGTGGCGAGATCGCGAACTTCGAGCAGCGCCGTCATCTGCGGAGCCTCGGATTGAGCTGGTCACGGATCTGGTCGCCGACCAGATTTATCGCGACGATCAGCACGATCAGCGCCACGCCCGGATAGATCGAGATCCAGTAGCGGCCCGACAGCATGTACTGGAAGCCGTTGGCGATAAGCATTCCCAGCGACGGTTCGGTCACCGGCAGACCGAGTCCGAGGAACGAAAGCGTGGCCTCGAGCGCAATCGAATTGGCCACCTGCACCGTCGCCACCACGATCAGCGGCGGCAGGCAGTTGGGCAGGATGTGGCGGAAGATGACCCGTCGGGCCGACAGCGGCGTGGAGAGGGCGGCGACGACATAGTCCTTTGTCCGTTCGGCCGCGGCCGTACCGTGCGCGGTGCGCGCGAAATAGGCGTACTGCGCGGTCACCAGGGCCGCGATCAGCTGCCACTTGCCGGGGCCGAGGACGGCGACGAGCACGAGGGCCAGCAGGATCGCCGGAAACGAAAGCTGCAGGTCGATGAAGCGCATGATCAGCGTCTCGACACGCCCGCCGACGAAGGCCGCGGCAGCACCCAGCGAAGCACCGACGACGAACGCGAACGATCCGGCGGCAAGCCCGACCTGCAGCGAAACGCGCAAGCCATAGAGGATGGCCGACAGGAGATCGCGCCCCTGCGCGTCCGTTCCCAGCCAGTGCACGAAGCCGCCGCTGCCCTCGTAGCCGGGCGGGCGGCGCGCGTCGGCAAGGACGAGCGTGGCAAGGTCGTAGGGGTCCTGCGGTGCAACGAACGGTGCGAGCACTGCCACCGCGACGATCGCCAGGACGACGCACAGCGAGACGAGTGCAACGCGGTTCGCGCGGAACTCGGACCAGAAGCGAGCGAGCGGGCTCGTGTCCTTCATGGCGCACGCCCGGCGCGCAGCCGCGGGTCGAGGGCGACATAGGCGATGTCGACGAGGAAATTGATGAAGATGAACAGGAAGGCGACAAGCATCAGGTAGGCGACCATGACCGGCCGGTCGAGCGAGGAAATGCTGTCGATGATGAGCTTGCCAACGCCCGGCCACGAGAAGATCGTTTCGGTGACGACGGCGAAGGCGAGCGTGGAGCCGAATTCGAGGCCGAACACCGTGACGATCGGGATCGCGATCAGGCGCAGCACGTGGCGGCGCAGGATCGTCGTCTCGCTCTCGCCCGCGGCACGGGCGAACTTGACCGTGTCGCCGAGCATCGCCTCGCGGGTACCCGCGCGCGCCAGGCGCACCATCATCGCGAACTTGAACAGCGACAGGTTCAGTGCGGGAAGTGCGAGATACGTCCAGCCGTCCAGCGTCAGGAAGCTCCACGGCACGCCGAACAGCGTCTCGGTATCGCCGCGCCCGCCGGCCGGCAGCCAGCCAAGCGTGACGGCGAAGGTGAGGATCAGGACCAGCCCGATCCAGAAGGTCGGCACGGAGAAGCCCAGCACCGACAGCCCCATGATCGTGCGCGCGGCAATGCTTTCTGGGCGGTAGCCGGCGTACATCCCGAGCGGGACGCCGGCCAGCGTAGCCCCGGCGACGGCGACGATCGTGAGTTCGAGCGTGGCCGGCAGACGCGACAGGATCAGGTCGAGCACGGGCAGATTGAAGACGAAGGAACGGCCGAAATCGCCGGCGGCGAGCCGCAGCAGGAAGTCGCGGTACTGGATCCAGAGCGGTTGGTCGAGCCCGTAGGCCCGGATCGTCGCCTCGCGGATCGCCTGCGTGGCGTCCGGGGAGAGGAGCACGTCGATCGGATTGCCGATGCCGTACACGCCGGCGAAGACGAGTGCCGAAATGATGAGCATCACGATCAGCGCCTGCCCGAGGCGTTGGAAGAAAAAGCCTATCATTTCGCCACTAGACCGTTGCCCGGTGCGCGTCCGGCCGCTTGCGGAGAATTGGTTCCATCTAGAACCGACATCTTGACAGGCCCTTCGCGCATGCGTCAAGGTTTCGCCGGCTTTCGGGGGGCGTGGTGGCAGAAAAGCGCAAGCGCAGCTTCGGAAAGGTATCGGCCCGGCGCGACGCGGCACCCGCGGGCCCGCACCCGATGATCGGCGTGAAGCTCTGGAACAATCCCTGCCGCCTGTCGTTCCGCGTCAACTTCATCGCCCACCACTTCAACCAGCCGCTCTACGAATGGATCTGGCGCGAATACCGCCTGACGATGCCCGAGCATATCGTCCTCTACGCGCTTGCGCTGAAGGACGGCATTACCGCGGACGACATCGCCGCTTCCACCGCGCGCCCGAAGAACACCCTGTCGCGCGGCGTCAATGCCGTGCTGCGCAAGAAGCTCATCGAACGGCGCGCCGACCCGCGCGACCGGCGGCGCCTGATCCTGACGCTGACGGCACGCGGGCGCCGGATCGTCGCAAGGACCGTGCCGGCCTTCGTGGGGCACGAGGACGGCATGGCAAGTGCACTGACGGCCGCCGAACGACGGACGCTGGAATCGCTTCTCGAAAAGATCATTCTCGACAAACCGAACTGGCCAACTCAGATCCAAGGGAGATCGTGACATGAACCATTTCTCGAACTGGGCGCGCGGAGCGCTGGCGGGCGGGGCACTCGCTCTGGCACTCGCATCGGGCGCTTCGGCGCAGACCCTCACCATCGGCGTGCGCGGCGGACCGGACTCGATCGATCCGCATTTCACGGCGACCGGCAGCCATGCCGAATCGCTCAAGCAGATCTTCGACACGCTGACCTGGTCGGGCGACGGGCTCGAGATCGAGCCGCGGCTGGCGGAAAGCTGGAAGGTCGTCAATCCCACGACGTGGGAGTTCAAGCTCCGCCGCGGCGTCAAGTTCCATGACGGCTCGGACTTCACCGCCGAAGACGTGAAATTCTCGATCGAACGCATCCCGGTCGTCTCCGGCCCGAACCCGACGACGATCTATATCCGTCGCGTCAAGGAAACGAAGATCGTCGATCCCTACACGATCCAGGTGATCACCGACGGCCCGGCACCTATCCTGCCGAACGATTTCATCCGCCTGTTCATCGTCTCGCACAAGGCGGCCGCAGGGTTGACGAAGGAAACGGCGAACGAAGCCTTCAATTCGGGCAAGGCCGCGATCGGGACGGGGCCGTACAAGTTCGTCTCGTGGACGCCCAAGGGCGATCTCGTGATGGACCGCAACGACGCGTTCTGGGGCACCAAGGAGCCGTGGACGCGCCATGTCCGTCGCGAGATCCCGAACGATGCCGCACGCGTGGCACAGCTCAAGGCGGGCCAGCTCGACCTGATCACGCGCGTACCCGCGACCGACGTCGCCTCGCTGAAGCGCGATCCCAAGCTCAGTGTCTCGACGATCGACACGGTCTACGTGTTCAACGCCGAACTCGACATGCGCCAAACGCCGCCCGCCGGCCAGATCACGGCCAAGGACGGATCGCCCCTGAAGACCAACCCGCTGCTCGACCTTCGCGTGCGCGAGGCGATCGACATGGCGATCGACCGAAAGACGCTTGCTGAAATCTCGATGGAAGGCCTCGGCAAGCCGGTCAACCAGCTCGTCACGCCGTCGATCTTCGGCTTCAACAAGAGCCTGCCGGCCCGCAAGTACGATATCGCGGCCGCCAAGAAGCTGCTGGCCGACGCGGGCTATCCCAACGGCTTCCGCATCCGCTTCGCGTTCACGTCCGACCGCCTGCCCGGCGACGCGCAGGTCGGCACGTCGATCGCGCAGATGCTGGCCGGCATCGGGATCGACGCGGTGGCGGTCGCCACACCGGCGGCGGTCTTCTTCCCGGCGCGCTCGCGCGGGGAATTCTCGATGTCGATGTCGGGCTGGGGCACGCTGACGGGCGAGGCGCACTACACGCTCTCCTCGCTCGCGCACTCGAACGATCCTGCCGTCAAGATGGGTGCGTTCAACGTGCTCGGCTACAAGAACGTGACGATGGACAAGCTGCTGCAGGATGCTGCCGTCGAGCTCGACGACGCCAAGCGTCGCGGCTTCCTCGAGCAGGCGAACGCGCTGGTCCTGGCCGACCGCCAGCGCCTGCCGATCGTCGCCGTCGGATCCGCCTGGGCCATGCAGAAGGGCAAGGTGACGATCAAGGCGCGCGTCGACGAGGACACGCTGGCGATGAACATCAGGCCGGTGCGCTGAACTTCCGCAACCGGGCCCGCGGGCGGCGACGGTGCCGTCCGCGGGCCTCTTCATCGCAGGCGGACTCCCATGCGTCTTACGGAAATGAACTGGATGCAGCTCGAAACCCATCTCAAGGGCGACGACCGCTGCATCCTGCCCATCGGCAGCGTCGAGCAACATTCGCAGCTCAGCCTCGGCGTCGACGCGATTCTGGCCGAGAAGGTTTCGCTCGATGCCGCCCAGCCGACCGGCGTGCCGGTCTTCCCGGTGCTCTCTTACGGCATCACGCCCTATTTCAAGGCGTTCCCGGGCACGGTCACGCTGCGCGTCTCGACAGCGATCGCGGTCATGCAGGACGTCCTCGATTCGATCAAGCGCAGCGGCTTCCGGCGCGTGATGATCGTCAACGGCCATGGCGGCAACAATCCGGTCGGCGCCTACGCGCTCGAATGGATGTCGGAGAATGCCGGCGTGTCGATCAAGTTCCACAACTGGTGGTGCGCGCCGAAGACCTGGAAGAAGGTCAAGGAGATCGACCCCGTCGCCAGCCATGCCTCGTGGATGGAGAACTTCCCCTGGACGCGCGTGGCGAACGTCGCCTATCCGGACGTCCAGAAGCCGATGGTCGATATCGAGAAGTTGAAGATGCTGGGGCCTGCCGAAGCGCGGAAAATGCTCGGTGACGGCAACTATGGCGGCCGCTACATCCGCGACGATGCCGAGATGCTCGCCCTGTGGGACGTCGCCGTCGCCGAGACGCGCACGCTCCTCGACGGTCCGTGGCCGCAATGAGCGGCCCGACCGTCGTCTGGGGGGCGGGTGCCGTCGGCGGCACGATCGGCGCGTATCTGGTGCGCGCCGGCGCCGACATCCTGTTCGTCGACAATGTTCCCGAGCATGTCGATGCGATCAACGGCAACGGTCTGACGATCGAGGGGCCGATCGACAATTTCACGGTGCCGGCGAAGGCGTATTTGCCGGCCGATCTTCCCGGGCGGTTCGGCCGGATCGTCCTTGCGGTCAAGGCCCAGCACACCGAAGGTGCGGTCGCGGCCCTCGCGCCGCACCTTGCCGACGACGGCTATGTCGTGTCGGCGCAGAACGGTCTCAACGAAATCGCGATCGCAAAGCAGGTCGGCTCGGCACGGACGATGGGCTGCTTCGTCAATTTCGGAGCCGATTATCTGGCACCGGGGCGCATCACCTATGGCGGCTTCGGGGCCGTGGTGCTGGGCGAACTCGACGGCCGTCTGACTGCACGCCTGACCGATACGCTGGCCCTGTTCCGCCGGTTCGAGCCCAAGGCGATCGCCACCGACAATATCTGGGGCTATCTCTGGGGCAAGCTTGGCTATGGCGCGCTGCTCTTCGCGACAGCACTGACCAACCGTTCGATCGCCGACGCGCTGGCCGAGCCACGCTGGCATGCGCTCTACCGGCAGATCGGCACCGAGGCGATGCAGGCGGCGCGCGCGCGCGGCGTGCGTGCCGAGGGCTTCAACGGGTTCGACATCGCCGCTTTTGCGCCGGGATCGACCGATGCCGCACTGCGTGCATCGATCGACGCGATGGTCGCGCACAACGCCAAGTCGGCGAAGACGCACAGCGGTATCTGGCGGGATCTTGCCGTGCGCAAGCGCAAGACCGAGGTCGACGCCCAGATCGCCATCATCGCCGATCTGGGGAAGGAGGCCGGCGTGGCCACGCCGGCAATCCGCGCCCTCGTCGGCTTCGTCCACGACGTTGAGGACGGGCGCCGTCCGCTCGACGATGCCACACTCGATGCGCTTGCCGCATCGGTCGCGCGATGAAGATCGCGTTCGACGGGCAGACGGTCCTGGTGACCGGGGCCGGCCACGGGATCGGCCGGGCCATTGCGCGCGCGTTCGCCGACCTCGGCGCCAGTGTGTTCGCCTGCGATCTCGACGCGGCGGAGCTTGCCGAAACCTCGGGCAGCCGGATGCAGGTCGCGGCGTTCGACATCGCCGACCGTGCGGCCGTCGCCGGCTTCGTCGCTTCGGCCGCGAAGACCGGCCGCATCGACGTCCTCGTCAACAATGCCGGCGGCGTGCGCGGGCAGGTGAAGCAGCCGGTCGAGGATGTGACGTTCGCCCAATGGCGCGCCCTGTTCGAGGTCAATGTCGACGGCGCTTTTGCCTTTGCGCAAGCCTGCGTCCCGCACATGAAGGCGGCGGGCAAGGGGCGGATCGTCAGCATCGCCTCAGGTGCCGGATTGGGCGTGAGCCTCACCGGCATCCAGGCCTACGCCTCGTCCAAGCACGCGCTCGTCGGGCTGACGCGCCAACTCGGCCATGAGTTGGGGCAGTTCGGCATCACGGTCAACGCGGTTGCACCGGGCTTCGTGCGCTCGAACCCGGCGAGCGAACGCCAATGGCAGAGCTACGGCCCCGACGGGCAGACGGCGCTGCTCGAGCGGATCGCCACGCGCCGCCTCGGCCGGCCGGAGGACATCGCCGATGCCGTGTTGTTCTTCGCCTCGGATCGCGCCGCGTGGATCACGGGGCAGGTCCTGCCGGTCGATGGCGGGAAATAGGCTTCAGCGCTTCAGGCCGCCGGCTGCCGCACAATAGGCGGCGATGTCGGCGTGCGTGGCGATCCACGTGCCCGGCAGCGCCTTGGCCATCTTCATGATTTCTTCGAGGATCCAGATGCGCGAGCGGTGCCCGATCACGTGCGGATGCATCGTCAGCACATAGAGCCCGCCTTCCTCGTGCGCCACTTCCAACTCGCGCCGGAATATGTCGAAGACCGCCTCGGGGCCGGTGTGCGGGCGCAGGCTCGCCATGCGGTCCATGCTGAAATAGACCGCGTCGTCGCGGATCCACTCGACCGGCAGTTCGACCACGCCGGTCGGCTTTCCGTCTTCTAGCAGCTCGTAGGGATCGTCGTCGGCCATCAGCGAGGAGTCGTAGAGCAGCCCCATCTCGCGGATGATGCCGAGCGTGTGCGGGCTGAAATCCCACGAGGCCGTGCGCATGCCGACCGGTCGCTTGCCGGAGACCTTCTCGAGGACGTCCGTCGCCCGGAAATTGAGATCGCGTTCCGCCTCGTAACCCAGCGTGCTGTTGAATTCGTGGATCCAGCTATGGATCGCAAGCTCGTGCCCGGCGGCGACGACGGAGCGGACCTCCTCGGGATGCAGCAGGGCCGAGACGGCGGGCTGGAAGAAGCTTGCCGGCATGGCGTAACGGTCGAGCAGCTTCAGGATGCGCTTGATGCCCGAACGCGCACCGTATTCGCCCTGGCTGAGCTTGCCGAACGACTTGCCGCCGTGGCGCAGCTCGCCCGTCTCGTGATCGGAATCGAACGACAGGGCGACCGCACAGCGTGCCCCGTCCTTCCATTTGGCGGGCAGCAGCGACTTGCCGCCGCGCACCTTGTTGACGATGCCGCGCCACGTCGCTTCGCTCCACTGCCACGGCTTCTGTTCGCTGTCGTTCGGCATCGTGCTGTCCTCGTGTCCGGGTTCGATTGCCACTATAAGCCAAGCGACCGGCTGTTGCAGCGCCCGCAAAAGCGGGTAACGTCGGGCGGAAGGGAGTCCGGGAGCAATGCCGCGCATCGTCGTCGTCGGAAGCTACAACCGCGATCTGAGTTTCGTGCTGCGGCGCATGCCGGCCGGCGGCGAGACGGTGATCGGCGCCAGCCTCCTCGAGGGGCCTGGTGGGAAGGGCAGCAACCAGGCAATACAGGCGGCCCTAGCGGGTGCCGACATATCGATGCTCGCGGCCGTCGGCGCGGACGGTGCCGGACGCGACGCGCTCGAAATCTGGCGCAAGGCGGGGATTTCCACGCGCACCGTCGTGCGCAAGGCCGGCATTGCGACGGGTTCGGCCGCGATCCTGGTCGAGGCGGGCGGCGAGAACCGCATCGTCGTCGCGTCGGGCGCCAACGCGGGCCTTGCCGCGGCCGATATCCGGCGCGCCGGTCCGGCGATCCGGGCGGCGGGGCTCGTCGTCGGCCAGCTCGAGGTACCGATAGCGGCAACGAAAGCGGCCTTTGCGCTTGCACGCCGGGCCGGTGCAACGACGCTGCTCAACACGGCACCGGTTTCGGGCCGGCTGCCGACCAGCCTGCTGCGGCTGGTCGACATCCTCGTCGCGAACGAGATCGAAGCGCGCGTCCTGACCGGTCTTCCGGCTCGTGCCCGGCCGGCCGAGCTGGCTAGAGGCCTGCGCCGGCTCGCCGGGCGGGCCGCCATCGTCACGATCGGCGCTGCCGGCGCCTGGCTTGCCGCGGATGAATCGCGGCCGGTGCATTTCCCGGCGCCGAAGACGAAAGTCGTCGACACGACCGGGGCGGGCGATGCCTTCGTCGGGGCATTCGCCGCGCGCTATTCGCGCGACGGCGAAATGGCCGCGGCAATGCGCTGGGGCATTGCCGCCGGTTCGCTTGCCTGCCGCAGCCGGGGTGCGGCGGCCTCCTATGCCCGCAGGGCGGCGATCGCGGGGCTTGCCGGACGATGACGAACGTCCTCGCCTTCGATCTCGGCGGGACGAGCCTGCGTGCGGCCCTGGTCGATGAGGCGGGCGTCTTCCTTGCCCTGCGCTCGACAGCGTCGTCGGCCGGGCAATCTGTCGAAGTCGATCCCGAGACGTGGTGGCGTAGTCTGGCTGGCCTCTGCGAAGCGCTTGCCGAAGCCGCACCTTCCGCATTCGCGGCGACGGGTGCGATCGCGATTTCCGCCTTCACGCGTACGCAGGTTCTGGTCGGCCCGGCAGGCGAGGTCGTCCATCCCGCACTGCTGTGGCACGATTCGCGTGCCGAAGCGGTCGTCGGCGAGCTGAAGGCGAAATGTCCGGCGGGGCATCCGGAAGCCGCGCGTCTCAACGCCTTCCACCCCGCCGCGCGCCTCCTGTGGCTGGCCCGTACGGCACCCGCAGCACTGGCATGTACGGCAAAGGTCGTCGAGCCGAAGGACTGGCTCAATTTCCGGCTGACCGGCGTCCTGGCGGGCGACACCGTCTCGCATGCGCGGCTTGCAGCTGCGGCAGCAGCCGGCCCCGATGGGCGCTCGATCCTGTCCGCGGCCGGTCTTTCGGCGGCCCTGCTGCCCGCTCTCAACGATCCGGTCTCGATCATGGGGCGCGTCGTAACCGGGCTGCCGGGCGCGCTGGCGAAGCTCGCCGGCATGCCCGTCATGGCGATGGCCAACGACACATGGGCGTCCGTCGCGGGCCTCGGCGCGTTGCGGCCGGGCTATGCGTACAATATCTCGGGTACCACCGAGGTGCTCGGGCTCGTCGTCGATCGGCCGGCGGTCGCTGAAGGCCTGCTCGACGTCGTGTGGGGCCCCGCCCTGCATCAGCTCGGCGGGCCGGGGCAGAACGGTGCGGATGCACTCGTCTGGGCGCTCGACCTCCTCGGCCGCAATGCGGGATCTGTCGGCGCCGAACTGTCGGCGCTGCTCGACCAGCCACGCTCGCCCGATCCGCTGCTGTTCCTGCCCTATCTGCAGGGCGAGCGCACGCCTTGGTGGGACGCAAGCCTGCGCGGCGCGCTTGTCGGGCTCAACCGGCAGCACAAGGCGGCGGACATTGCCGGGGCGGTCATGGAAGGTGTCGCTTTCCTCAACCGCATCGTGCTGGAGCGTGCCGAGGCGGGGGCAGGGCTGCGCGCCGGCGAACTGCGCTTCGGCGGCGGCGGTGCCGCGAGTGCCGCATGGTGCCAGATCAAGGCCGACATCCTCGACCGGCCGGTCGCCGTCCCCGCGGTCGACGAGCCCGGTCTGCTGGGGGCCGCCCTCGTCGCGCACGCCGCCTGCGGCCGATTCACGACGCTCGCGGCGGCACAGGTGGCCCTCGTCCCCCCGGGCCTTACCTACCGGCCGGATCCGGCCCGCCGGGCGCATTTTGACGGGCTTTACGCGGCCTTCCGGGAGGCGCACGAAGCACTCCGGCCGGTCTCCCATCGCCTTGCCACATGGGTGCGGGATCGGCGATAACTCGTCGGCCCATTCGTAAACACCCAGCACCGTCGGCAGATGCCCTCTTCAAGCCACGTTCCCGCGACAGCGGACCGCCGCCTGCGCGAGGCGATCGAACGCTACGGCACGGCGATGGCGGGGCTGGCGCTGATTGCCTATTTCCTCGTCTTCGCCCCCAATTTCGCCAGCCCCGCGAACCTGCTCAACATCGCCAAGGACACGAGCTTCCTTGCGATCCTCGCCATCGGCTTTGCTCTGGCCCTCACCATCGCCGAACTCGACCTCTCGATCGCCGAAATCGCAAGCCTCGCCGCCGTCGTCGCCGGCTGGTTCATCCAGGCGAAGTACGATCCGGCACTCGCCTTCGCCGCAGCCCTCGCGGTCGGGCTCGTACTCGGCCTGTTCAACGGGTTCGGCGTGACGGTCCTGCGCGTGCCCTCGCTGATCGTCACGCTGGGGACCGCCGCGATCGCCCGGGGCCTTGCCTTCATGATCACGCAAGGTGTTGCTTTCGTCGGCCGCTGGCCGACCGATTTCACGGGACTTGCCCGCGGCACGTCGTTCGGCATCTCGAACCTGATCTTCTGGATGGCCGGCGTGGCCGCGGGTGGCTTCGTGCTGGTCAAGTGGACGCGCACCGGTGCCCACATGACGGCGACCGGCGAGGCCGACGAGGCCGCACGCCTGGCCGGGATCGCGACGGCCCGCATGAAGCGGATCGGTCTGGCGCTCTCCGGCCTGTGCGCGGGTCTTGCGGCCGTGCTGCTGGCCGCGAACCTGTCGTCGGCGGCACCGAACATGGCCGGGGACTATTTCCTCTACGCCATCGCCGCCGTGCTGCTCGGCATGACCATGTTCGAGCCGGGCCGGCCGAACGTGCCGGGAACGCTGTTTGCCGCCTTGGTCCTCAAGGTGCTCGGCAACGGCCTCGTACTGAAGGGGGCCGCTTACTACGTGCAGGATATCGTCCTTGGTGGCATCATCATCGGATCGGTCGCGTTCTCGGCGATGGTCACGAAGAAGCCGGCCTTCAAGGTTTGACGCCCGACGCAATCGCAAGAGGGAGAAACGGAATGAAAATGCTCAAATCCTTGTTCGCCGCGACCGCCATTCTGCTGGCGAGCGGTGCGACGGCCCAGGCCGTCGAGATCGGCGTGATCGGCTTCCAGTTTTCGTCGGAGACGCATGCGCGCGTGGCGAATGCCGCCGCGGCCGCGGCAAAGGCGAAGGGCTGGGGCGTGACGCTCCTCAACTCGGAAGGTGCGCTGCCCAAGCACGCCGAGCAGTTCGAGGCGCTGATCGCCAAGAAGGTCGATGCGATCATCATCGCGATGGGCAAGCCGGTCGAGGCCGATGCCCAGTTCAAGCTCGCCAAGGAACGCGGCATTCCGGTGATCACCGTGCAGTCGGGTGCGGGCCCGCATGCGCTGTTCGACATCCAGACCAACGAGTTCAAGGTCGGTGCGGATGCCGCGATGTATCTGCTCGGCCAGATGGGCTACACCGGCAACATCCTGACCGTCCGCTTCGAGGGCAACATCGCCTCGCGTATCCGCGGCAAGGTCCTCGACACGGTCGTGTCGGAGAACACCGCGGTTACCGAGATCGGCAAGCACTCGATGGCGCGCACGCAGAGTTGGCGCGACGACGTGCGGTCCGGCGTGCAGGCGCTGCTGCTGCAGAATCAGGGCAAGATCAACGGCATCTGGGCGTCGTTCGACGGACAGGCCTACATCATCGACGACCTCCTGAAGGCGCAAGGCGTCAAGAAGGGCCAGATCCCGCTCGTCTCGGTCGATGGCGGCGAGGAGAGCTACCGCCGCATCGCCGATCCGGACAGCACGTTCCTGGCCACCGTCACGATCCCGTTCGAGGAGATGGGCGTGAAGGCGGTGGACGCGGTCGAGACGATCGTCGTCAAGAAGCTGCCGGCGACGTCGATCGTCAGTGGCCCGTATCTGTTCATGGATGCGGTCGTCGTCGACAAGAACAACGTCAAGAGTTACCTGAAGAACTGACCGGTTCCGGGCGGGCCTTCCGGCCTGCCCGGCCTTCCGGATACGAGGACGGCGTGGCGATGGCGGACGACGGGAACTCGGGCGCAGCACTTTTCTCGCTGCGCGGCATTTCCAAGGACTATGGCGCGGTCCGCGCCCTTGCGGGCATCGACCTCGACGTCTTTGCCGGCGATGTGCTGGCGATTTGCGGCGACAACGGGGCCGGCAAGTCGACGTTGATCAAGATCATGTCGGGCGCGCAGGAACCCGGTGCCGGCACGATGTCGCTGCGCGGGGCAGGCGTGCGGTTCCGGTCGCCGCACGACGCGCTCGCCCAAGGGGTCGCGACGATCTACCAGGATCTCGCACTCGCCCCGCGGCTTTCGATCGCGTCCAATATCTTCATGGGGGCCGAGCACACGCGAACGCTTGGCCTGCCCTTCATCCGCATCCTCGACAAGGCGCGCATGGCGCGGGAATCCCGCGAATATCTGGCGCGCCTGTCGGTCGACATCGCCGACACGAACCGGCCGGTCGAGCGGCTTTCCGGCGGGCAGCGCCAGGCGGTCGCGATCTCGCGTGCCCTGCGCTGGAACGCCGAGGTGATCATCATGGACGAACCGACGGCCGCCCTCGGTGTCAAGGAGACCGCACAGGTCCTCGACCTCGTGCGGGCACTGAAGGCGCAGGGGCACACGATCGTGCTGATCAGCCACAACATGCGCGACGTGACCGCACTGGCCACGCGCGTGGCGATCCTGAAGAGTGGCCGCAAGGTCGCCGACCAGCCGCTCGACGGACTCACGGCCGACGATCTCAGCCACATGATCATGTCCGGTGCCGAGGCGGCGGCATGACGGCCCGCACGCTGGTCATCGATACCGATCCGGGGCAGGACGATGCGGTCGCCCTGCTGCTCGCCTTCGCGCATCCCGAAGCCTTCGACATCCGCCTTGTCGCAAGCGTTGCAGGCAACGTCGAGCTCGAGAAGACGACCGCCAATGCGCTGCGCGTGCGCGACCTTGCCGGCCGGGGCGACGTGCCTGTCCGTGCCGGCATGGCGGCACCGATGATCTTTCCGCTCGAAACCGCCGAGTTCATCAGCGGTCCGGATGGGCTCGCCGGCTCCGGCCTGCCGCTTGCGGCCTCCCGTGCCGCGGATGGCCATGCGGTCGATGCGCTCGTCCGGCTGGTGCGCGCCGAACCGGCGGGCAGCGTGACGATCTGCGCGCTCGGGCCGCTCACCAACGTCGCGATGGCGCTGCGTCTTGCGCCTGACATCGGTCCACGCATCCGGGAACTGTCGATCATGGGCGGGGCTCTGTCGCTGGGCAACATGACGCCGGCGGCGGAATTCAACTTCTATGTCGATCCGCATGCTGCCGCCATCGTGCTGGCGGCAGGCATCAAGACGGCCCTGTTTGGCCTCGACCTTACCCATCAGGCGATCGCGTCGCCCGCCCATGTCGACCGGCTCGCGGCCCTCGGCACGCGCAGCGCGCGCTGCGTGCACGGCATGCTGACGCGCCCGCGACCTGGCGGCATGGCGACGAAAGCGCATCCCATGCACGATCCGTGCACGGTCGCCTGGCTCCTGTGGCCCGAACTGTTCGAAGGACGCGACTGCGCGATCGAGATCGAGACGGAGGGCCGCCAGCGCGGCCGCTCGACGATCGACTGGAACGGCCGCACGAAACGCCCGCCTGCCGCATTCGTGGCTTCGAAGGTCGATGCCGGCGGCCTATTCGACCGGATGATCGATTCGATCGCGCGGTTGCCCTGAAACGGAAGGTACGATGACGCACCCGGTCGACGTCCATCTCGAACAGGCCGAACAGGCGATCGCCGCGATGCGTACGGCTGCACTTGCCGCGCGTGCCATGCATGCGCGCGCGGAACTTCTTCGCCACATGCGCACGACGGCCGCGAAGATGCGCGGACTTCCGGTCGACGGGGCGGCCGTGCGCGTCTGCACCGAATGGATGAAGGCCTGGAGCCTCGACGCGGGGGCCTTTCCTGCCCTTGCCGACGACATCCGTGCGTTTGCCGCCGCTTTCTGCCGCGATGCGGCCGGTTCGACGCCGGCGACGTGCGTCGGCATCGAGACGACGCTGGCGCAGCTTGAAAAGGGTTTCGTCGCCACCGGCACGACGCTGCCCGACCAGATGGCATTCCGTTCGGAATGCGCGCACGGTTGGTGGGCGCAAATCGTGCCGAAGCCGGATGACGCCGCCGGTGCGGCTTTCTGGACGAACGGCTGCGCGCCGCATTGCCGATAGGGGAGACAAGCAGGATGTACGATCTGGTTCTGAAGGGTGGCCGGGTGATCGATCCGGCACAGGGTCTCGACAAGGTCTGCGACGTGGCGTTCCGCGACCGGCGGGTGGCGGCCGTCGGGCCGAATCTCGGGCCTGCCAAGACAACGCGCGACGTCGCCGGCAAGATCGTCACGCCCGGCCTCATCGACCTGCATACCCATGTCTACTGGGGCGGGACGTCGATCGGCGTCGATCCCGACGCCTATGCGAGAAAGGCGGGCTGCACGACCCTGATCGACGCGGGCACGGCCGGGCCCGGCAACATGCCGGGCTTCCGCAAGCACATCGTGGAAGCGAGCCGGGTGCGCATCCTGCCCTTCATGAACATCTCGTATCCCGGCATCTTCGCTTTCGGCTCCTACGTGATGGTCGGCGAGTGCGAGGACCTGCGCATGCTGAGCCCGCGCGCCTGCCGCGACATCGGGCGCGAGCATGCGGATCTGATCGTCGGCATCAAGGTGCGCGTGGGCAAGAGCGCTTCAGGCGAGTCCGGCGTTGCGCCGCTCGACATGGCGCTCGAGGTTTCCGAACATCTCGGCATCCCGGTCATGGCGCATCTCGACCATCCGCCGCCCTATCGCAGCGAGGTCATGCCGCGCCTGAGGAAGGGCGACATCCTGACGCATTGCTACAGGCCGTTCCCGAACACGCCGATCACCGGCGACGGGCGCGTGCAGGATGACGTGCGCGCGGCCCGGGCCCGCGGCGTCATCTTCGACATCGGCCATGGCGGCGGCTCGTTCGGCTACGAGACGGCACTGCCGATGATGAAGGCGGGCTTCCTGCCCGACGTGATCTCGTCGGACGTGCATGTGCTTTCCGAGAACGGCCCGGCCTTCGACCAGCTTGTCACGATGTCGAAGTTCCTGGCGATCGGCATGCCGCTGGGCGAGGTGATCCGCGCCTCGACCATCAATCCCGCTTTGGCCGTGCGCAAGACCGACCGTGGGACGCTGACGCCGGGCACGCTCGGCGATGCGACCGTGCTCGAGATCGAGAAGGGCAAATTCAGCTTCGCGGACGTGCTGGGCGAAATCCGCGAGGGAAGCGAACATCTGCGCTGCCGGGGCATCGTGCTCGGCGGCGAGTGGTGGCACGGCTAGTCGAGCGTCCGGCGCAGGGCCGCGATCAGGGTCGCGTCGTCCTCGGGACGTACGGTCTGCACGTCGATCGTCAGGATTCCGCGCGCGAGATCGCGCTCGCCAACATGCACAGGCGGGTCGCCGGCAAGCAGGCGTGCCGCCGCGGCAGGTCCGTCGATGGCTTCGATCTGCAGCATCGGGACGCGGCCCTTGGTGATCCGCGTCTTGCGCGTCGGGTGTGCCGCTGCAATGGCGTCCAGTCGTTTTCGCAAGGTCGCGGCTGCCGCCGCCTCGTCGCGGGTGGCGAAGCGCTCCAGGGCGACGATCAGGCCGACGATCTCCTCCTTGCCGACCTTGAAGGCGCGGCCGATCCCGTGATGCGGCGGGACGGGCACGCGGATCCGGTCGATGAAATCGGGGGCCGCCCAGCGGTCGGGTGCCACATCCATGTCGAGCTGCTGGAGCAGGGCCGATGCGACGAGATCGCGCCGTCCGGCGAGAATTCCGCTCGCCTGCGGGCCGCCGATCGCTTTGCCGCCCGAGAAAACGACCAGATCGGCGCCAGCCTCGACGAAGGCGCGCAGGTTTGCGGCGGGCGGCAGCTGTGCGGCGGCATCGACGATCACGGGGATGCCATGTTTGCGGCAGATGGCGACGATCGCGGGCAGTTCGCCCGCGGTCTCCGGCGTGGCCGAGAACGCGAAGGCGACGGTCGCAGGGCCGATCGCGGCCTCGATCTCCCACGCTTCGAGCCCGCGGATTCCAGCCCCCGTCCCGCGGTCGTTGTGGCCGAGATCGACGAGTACCGCCCCGGCCGCGCGCAGCGCATGGTCGTAGGCGTTGCGGTGCGTGCGGGCGATCAGGATCTCGTTGGGCATGCCGCGCGTGTCGGGCAGGCGCGCCATCCGGGCGATGTCGAAGCCGGCAAGGCATGCCGCTGCGGCAAGCGTCAGGCCGGCGGCGGCACCGGACGTCACGAGGCCGGCTTCGGCATCCGTCGCCGTTGCGATCGCGCGGCTGGCAGCCGACTGGAGCTCGCCGATATCGACCGAGCTGTGCGCGGCCTCGCGCATCGCGTCGAGCACCGCTTCGTCCATCAGGCTGCCGCCAAGCCGCGTCAGCGTACCGGCGGCGTTGATCCGGCGCTTGACGCCGAGCCGCGCATAGATACCGCTCACTGCGGGCCCCGGAAATGGCAGGCGACCAGTCGGCCAGGTGCGATCTGGCGCAGTGCGGGAGCTTCGCTGCGGCAGCGCTCGACCGCATAGGGGCAGCGCGTGTGGAAATGGCAGCCCGACGGGGGATTCATCGGGCTCGGGACCTCGCCTTCGATCGTCTTACTCTCGCGCTTGGCACGCGGATCGGGGATCGGAGCGGCGGCGATCAGCGCCTCGGTGTAGGGGTGCTGCGGATTGGCGAAAAGGTCGTCACGGCTGGCCAGTTCGACGATCTTGCCCAGATACATGACCGCAATCCGATGCCCGATATGCTCGACCACGCCCAGATCGTGCGACACGAACAGGTAGGCAAGCCCGTATTCCTCCTGGAGGTCCATCAGCAGGTTCAGCACCTGCGCCTGGACCGACACGTCGAGCGCGGAGACCGGCTCGTCCGCGACGATCAGCGAGGGATTGAGAGCGAGCGCTCGCGCGATGCCGAGACGCTGGCGCTGGCCGCCCGAAAACTCGAACGGAAAGCGATGCATGGCATCGGCGCGCAGGCCCACGCGCGTCAGCAGCTTGGCCGCACGGGCCTCGCGCTCGGACGCGGCCATCGCCTCGTAGTTCTCCAGCGGCTCGGTGACGATGACGCCCGCCTTCAGGCGCGGATTGAGTGAGGCGTAGGGGTCCTGGAAGACCATCTGCACGTGGCGGCGATGTGCCCGCATGCCGGCCTCGTCGAGCTTGGTCACGTCGGTGCCGCCGAGCGCCACCTTGCCGCTGCTGGGCTCAATCAGCCGCAGGATCAGCTTGGCGACGGTCGACTTACCGCAACCGGACTCGCCGACCAGGCAAAGCGTCTCGCCGGCGGCGATGTCGAACGACACGCCATCGACCGCGCGGACCTTCGCGACGACCTTGCGCAGAAGCCCGCGCGTGACGTCGAAATGCTTGGTCAGGTTCTCGACCTCGAGGACAGTCTTGCGGCCGGTCATGACGCGAGCACCTTTTCGGCTTCCCAGCAGGCGACGAGATGACTGCCTTCAAGCGTGCGGATCGGCGGCGCTTCGCTGCGGCAGCGATCGGTCGCGTGGGCGCAGCGCGGGGCGAAGGCGCAGCCGGGAATGGGATCGCGCAGGTTCGGCACGATGCCGGGGATCTCCGACAGGCGGCGCTTGCGGTTGGCGCCGGAGTTCCGGCGCGGGATGGAGGCCATCAGGCCGCGCGTGTAAGGATGTGCCGGCCGGTCGAACAGGTCGAGGACGTCGGCCTCCTCGACCTTGCGGCCGGCATACATCACGACGACGCGCCGGCACGTCTCGGCGACCACGCCCAGATCGTGCGTGATCAGCATGACGGCCGCCCCGATCGTTTCCTTGAGGTCCAGCATCAGACGCAGGATCTGCGCCTGGATCGTCACGTCGAGCGCCGTCGTCGGTTCGTCGGCGATCAGGAGCTTGGGGTTGCACGACAAGGCCATCGCGATCATCGCGCGCTGACGCATACCGCCGGAGAACTGGTGCGGGTAATCGTGCACGCGCCGTTCGGCATCCGGGATACGCACGAAGCGCAGCATCTCGGCCGCGCGCGCGTAGGCGGCCGTCCGGTCCATGTTCTGGTGGATCATCGCGGCTTCGGCGATCTGCTCGCCGATCGAGAAGACCGGGTTGAGGCTCGTCATCGGTTCCTGGAAGATCATCGCGATCCGGTTGCCGCGGATCTTGCGCATCTCCGCCTCGTCGAGACCGACCAGTTCGCGGCCGTCGAACTTGATCGAGCCGCCGACGATGCGGCCGATCTTCTGCGGCAGCAAGCCGAGGATCGACAGCGCCGTCACGCTCTTGCCGCAGCCGGACTCGCCGACGATGCCCAGCGTCTCGCCGGGCCGCACCTCGAACGAGACGCCACCGACCGCGCGCGTCACGCCGTCGCGCGTGAAGAAGTGCGCCTGGAGTTCATCGACTGCGAGGACGGGCGTCTGGGTCATGGCGCCTACATCCTCCGCGACAGGCGCGGGTCGAGCCGGTCGCGCAGCCCGTCGCCGAGCAGGTTGACCGCGAGCACGACGAGCGCGAGGCACAGGCCCGGGAAGAAGATCGTCCAGGGTGCCCGGGCCAGCAGCAGGCGGCTCGACGCGATCATGTTGCCCCAGGTCGGCGTTTCGGGCGGCACGCCGGCTCCGAGGAACGACAGGCCGGCCTCGATCAGGATGGCGGACGCGGTCACATACGTGGCCTGAACGATCAAAGGCGGGATCGTGCTCGGCAGGATGTGGCGCAGCACGATCTTGAGCGAGCGGCTGCCGCCACTGATCGCGGCCTCGATATAGGGTTGCTCGCGGGTGGTGAGCACGACCGACCGTACGAGGCGCACGACGCGCGGCACCTCGGGGATGACGATGGCGATGATGACGATGCCCACACTTGCGCGGTTGAGCGAGATCATCGCGATGGCGAGCAGGATCGCCGGAATCGCCATCAGCCCGTCCATCAGCCGCATGACGACATTGTCGAGCCGTCTGATGTAGCCGGCGGCAAGGCCGATCGCGAGGCCGACGGCGATCGAAACGAGGGCGACCGCAAGCCCGACGATCAGGGAGATGCGTGCACCGTAGACGCAGCGCGAGAAAATGTCGCGCCCGAGCCCGTCGGTCCCAAACCAAAAATCCGGCGAGGGCGGTTGGAGCCGGTTGACCGGGTTCATCAGGCGCGGGTCACCGGCGATCAGCGGCGCGATAATGGCGATGGTCGCCATGAAGACCAGGATTGCTGCACCGGCCACGATCGTCGGGTTGCGGCGCGCGAAGGTGAGGAAGGCTTGAGCTTGCATCTCAGTACCGGATGCGCGGGTCGAAGAGGGTATAGGAAAGGTCGACCAGCAGGTTCACGAGCACGTAGATGCCTGCGAACAGCATGATCACGCCCTGCACGATCGGGTAGTCGCGCCGCGATATCGCGTCGACGACGAGTCGACCTATGCCGGGAATGTTGAAGACCGTCTCGGTGATGACCACGCCGCCGATCAGCAATGCCACGCCGATCCCCACGACGGTAACGATGGGAACGGCCGCATTCTTCAGCGCATGGCGCAGCAGAAGCGGCCGGTTCGCGACCCCCTTGGCCTTGCCCGTGCGGATATAGTCTTCCGCCAGCACTTCGAGCATCGTCGTGCGCGTGATGCGGGCGATCAGCGCCACATAGGCCATGCCGAGGGCCAGCGACGGCAGGACGAGATTGCGCAGCCACGGAACGAAGCCCTCGGCAAGGCGCGAGTAGCCCTGCACCGGAAGCCATTTGAGATCGATGGCGAACAAGAAGATCAGCATGTAGCCGACGACGAAGACGGGCAGCGAGAATCCCATCACGGCGAATCCCATCACACAGCGGTCGATCCAGGTGCCGGGATTGGCTGCGGCGACAACGCCCAGCGTGATCGCGACGACGACGGCGAAGGAGATCGTGGTGAGTGCCAGCGAGACCGTCGGTTCGGCGCGCTGGCCTATCAGGACGGTAACGGGGTCGCCCCAGAACAGCGACTGTCCCAGATCACCATTGAGGAGCGCCCAGACCCAGAGTGCGAACTGCTTCCACAGCGGCTCGTCGAGGCCGAGCTTTGCACGGATCTGGGCGATGCTCTCGGCGGTCGCGTTGTCGCCAGCCATGACGGCAGCGGGATCGCCTGGCGACAAATGGAGCAGCAGAAAGACGAAGACGGCCACCAGCCCCATGACGGGCAGCGTGAGGAAAAGTCGGCGGACGATGTAAGCCAGCATCGGTGAACCCGTGGTCGCCGGTGCGCCCGGGAAGGGCGCACCGGCTGATCAAGCGAAAAGGATGCCGGTCAGACCTTTTCGACGTTCCACCAAGGGATGATTTCCGCGATCGGCAGCAGGCCGCGGATGTTGGTGCGCATCGCGGCCGGCTGGATCCACTGGCCGTAATAGACCTGCGGTACGAAATTCCAGGCATTGTCCTGGATATCGCGTGCGATCTTCTGACGATCGGCCAGCGTCTCGCCGACCGCCCACTGTGCGCGCAACTGTTCGTGCTTGGCGTCTTCGGGCCAGCCGAACCATCCCTTTTCGCCGGTCGCCGCGTGTGCCGCGAGAAGGATCGGATGGCCGACGGCCGAGCCGCCCGCCGACGTGATGAAGATGTTCCAGCCGCCCTGCGCCGGCGGTGCCTTGACCGAACGGCGTTGGACGACGTTCGACCAGTCCATCGCCTCGATGCGGACGTTGAAGCCGCCCTGGCGCAGTTCCTGGGCGAGGAGCTGGGCGGAGTTGCTCATGTAGGGAATATTGGTCGCCTGCATCAGCAGGATCTCTTCGCCCTTGTAGCCGCCTTCGGCCAGCAGCGCCTTCGACTTGGCGAAGTTCTGGCCGCCCTTGTACCAGCCGATGTTGGCGTCGTTTTCCATTGACGTGCCCATGGCGAAGTAGGAGGGCGTGTCCTTGGCATATTTCGACGTGCCGAACGTCGCCTTCATGTGGTCCGACTGCTTGACGCAGTAGAGCATCGCCTGGCGGATTTTCGCGTTGTTGAACGGCGGATGCAGGAAATTCGGCCGGATGAGGCCGACCTGCCCGAGGTCGTTGAGGATCTCGATCTTGATGTTCTTGTCGGATTCGAGCTGCGGCATGAAGTCGGGCTGCGGGATCTCGTAGAAGTCGATCTCGCCGGCCTGCAGGGCTGCGACGGCCGTTTGCCCGTCCGGCATGTTGACGTAGACGACGCGATCGACCTTGACGACCTTGCCGCCCGAAATGCCGCTCGGCGCCTCGCTTCGCGGGGCATAGTTGGGATTGCGGTCGTAAACGTACTGCGTGCCGGGCCGCGTCTCGGCCATGTTCATCATGAACGGACCGGAGCCGACGACCGTCTCGATCTTCTGCATCGGGTCGGTTTCGGCTTCCTTCTTGCGCATCATGAAGCCGACCGGCGTCGACGTCTTCGCCAGCACGTCGAGCACGAGGCCGTAGCGCTCCTTGAGCTGGATCGTGAAGGTCTTTTCGTCCTTTGCTTCGACCCCCTTGACGCGCTCCATCATGTGCTGCCCGCCGCCGTCGCGTACGGCCCAGCGCTTGATCGAGGGAACGATATCGGCGGAGGTCACGTCGGTGCCGTCGTGCCACTTCAGGCCTGGGCGCAGCTCGAACGTCCAGGTCATGGTGCCGGCGTCGTAGCCGTACTTGCCGACCATCTGCGGCTTGGCGTCGCCCTTGGAGTCGATGCCGAAGAGCGTGTCGTACACCATGCCGCCGTGATAGGCGGACATGTTCGCCGTCGTCCAGATCGGATCGTAGGTCGGGACGTCGCCATGGAAGACGGCGCGGATCGTGCGCGCGGCCGACGGGCGCGTCTGGGCCCGGGCCAGCGAAGGTGCGCCGGCGATTGCCGCCGCGGCGGCCGTGGATTTCAGGACTGTTCGTCGCGCGATCTTGGTCATCTTTTTAACCCTCCGTGTCCGTTGATCCGGCGCGTCGCTTGCGGCGCGTCCATTTTTGAAGACTTTTTATGCCGCCGGAAGCTTGTCATACGCCCCCGGAGGCCCGCAAGGCCCTCAAAAGATGAGGGCCGGCGAGGTCTTCTCGTCGAGCGGCCAGATCGGCCGCTGGATGCGGGTAAAGGGGATTTTCCGGTAGTCCCGGCTCAGCGGACCGTCGGAATCGATATAGATCACCTTCTTTGCGATGGGCCCGAAGGCGGCCATGAAGTGGTTGGTCGACTTGACCACGACCATCTTCCGGCTGCGCGGGTCGATCCCGACATTCTCGAACAGTTCGAGGCCCAGCGCCTGGGTCCGGTTGGTAATCAGCACGATCTCGACCCCGCCGACCTTGATGGCCGCACAGTCGCCCAGTGGCACCTGCGTGGGCCCGAAGCTCTGGTGGCAGTCGCGCTTGAGGCCGACGACCTTGACCTTGGCGTCGACCGGCTGGCCGGAGGTCGGGCCGATCTTGCCGCCGAAACGCAGCGCGAATTCGGCACCCAGGCCGGCGTCGAAGCACAGCCGCACGGCAATCGGGTCCCAGATCGGCCCGATGATCGCTTCCTGCGCGTTCCTTTCGATGAGGCGGCGCAGGATCGTCGTGTTGTCGGTCGGCGCACCGCCGCCGGCATTGTCGGCCGGGTCGGCCATCACGACCGGGGCGGCGTTGAATTCCATCGCCACGCTGATGCCGTCATCCACGCCGAAATATTCCGGCATCGTCTTGCCGCGCATCGAGACGAACTCCTCGCCGATCTTCGTCGCGAGCGCATCGCCCTTTGCCTTGTCCTTGTCCATGACGACGAGGATGCGGCCGGTGAGTTCGGGCACGTCGGCATAGGGGAAGCAGTGGCCGATCGAGATCGACAGGATGCCGTCCTTGCCTTCCATCGCCGTCATCCGGTCGACGAAGGCGCGCATCAGCGGCAGCGTCGTCGGATAGCTCTGGATCTGCCGGCAGTCGTACATCGACATGACCGGCTTCACCTCGCCGCGGATGGTCCGCAGCACGAGATCGAGCACGTCCTCCGCGCGCTCGACCACGTCGGTGTGAGGGAATTCCTTGTAGAGGACGATGATGTCGGCGAGCTTCACGCGCTTGAGCGTCAAGTGGCAGTGCGGGTCGAGCTCGACGCCGATCACGACCTTGGGCCCGACGATTGCGCGGACCTTCTCGATGATGTCGCCTTCGACATCGTCGTAACCGTGCGCGACCATGGCGCCATGCAGGCCGAGGAGCACGCCGTCCACCGGCATGGCCGCGCGCAGCTGGCCGAGGATTTCGTTGCGCATGAATTCATAGTCCGCGCGGTTCGTCGTGCCGGCCGGACTTGCCGCAAAGCAGCTGCCCTCGACCAGCGTGTAGCCTTCCTTCTTCGCGCGCCGGCGCGCGACCCAGAGCGGGGCGGTGCACATCAGCGGCGTTTCTTCGGGGTGCTCGCCGGGCCGCAGGAAGACGCATTCCTTGTAGGCCTGGAGGCTGGTGGGAAGCGGCGAGAAGGTGTTCGTTTCGGTCGCAATCGTCGCGGCGAACAGACGCATCTTTTTCCCCTCTGGATTTGATTTCGGCGCCAGCATAGCGTCATACGTTGGTGGGATGAAAGGGGAGGGGTGATGGCGGCCATGGCGAAACCGACACGGATCGTCTGCGACATCGATTTCGACAGGGATGGCAAGCAGGTCAGCTGGCTGGGCCTGCCCCACTCGGTGACCCGTTCGGCCTATGGCCGGATCATGATCCCGATCGCCTGCGTGAAGAACGGCAAGGGGCCGACGGCCTTCTTCATGGCGGGCAACCACGGCGACGAATACGAAGGGCAGATCGCACTCGCCAAGCTGATCCGGGCCCTCGAACCCGGCGAAATCCGGGGCCGGGTGATCGTCCTGCCGGCCGCGAATTTCCCGGCCGCGATGGACGGTGCGCGCGTCTCGCCGATCGACGGCGGAAATCTCAACCGCTCGTTTCCCGGCGATCCGGATGGCACGGTGACGCAGCAGATCGCCCACTACATCGACAGCGAGCTGTTCCCGCGCGCGGACCTGTTCCACGACCTGCATTCCGGCGGCGGATCGCTCGACTACGTGCCGTTCGCCTCGATGCACGAAGGCGCCGACGCGGATCTCAACCGGCGTTGCAGCGACGCATTGCGGGCCTTCGCGCCCGACGTGGCGCTGGTCTGGAAGCTCGGGCAGGACACGCGCTATTCGCCGGCGGCCGCCATGAAGCGCGGCTTGCCCGCACTCGGCGGCGAGTTCGGCGGCAAGGGGTCGGTCAACCGGGCGGCATTGGCGATGGTCGAGCGGGGCCTGCGCCGGCATCTCGTGCACCTGGACATGGTCGAGAAGCCGAAGGACTGGGCGGCCGCCGCGCCGCCGCGCCGCATGAGCGTGCCGGGCCAGGACTGGTTCGTCTATGCGCCCGAGCCCGGCCTGTTTGAGCCGGCTGTCGAACTTGGCGATGTCGTGACGAAAGGCCAGCTCTGCGGCCATGTCCAGTTCGTCGACAACCCGGCGCGCACACCCGTCGCATGCCACTTCCGCGAGGCGGGAACCGTCATCTGCAAGCGTCATTTCGCGCGCGTCGAGCGCGGCGACTGCGTGGCGCATCTGGCCGTCGATGAACCCTGGTGAGATCCATTCCCTGACCGCGACGCGCGCCCGGCGCGCCCTCGGTGCCGAAGACCTCACGCCGGCGGAACTGCTGGCCGCGTGCCGGGCGCGTATCGCCACGCGCGACGACGAGATCGGCGCGTTCGTGCGCCTCGAGAATACGGCTGCGATCCCCGTTCTCGGTGCGCTTGCCGGCATTCCGGTCGCGATCAAGGACATCGTGGACACGGCCGGGCTCTGCACCGAATACGGGTCGGCCGTCTATGCAGGGCACGTGCCCGCGACGGATGCCGACTGCGTGCGTCGGCTGAAGACGGCCGGTGCGGTGATCCTCGGCAAGACCGTGACGACGGAATTCGCGCACGTCACGCCCAAGGCGACACGCAATCCACGCGATCCGGTCCGCACGCCGGGCGGCTCGTCGAGCGGTTCGGCGGCCGCGGTCGCCGATTTCATGGCGCCGCTGGCGATCGGAACGCAGACGGGCGGGTCGGTGATCCGGCCGGCGTCCTTCTGCGGCACGTTCGGGTTCAAGTCGTCGATCGGGCGGACGAACACGACGGGGATCCACGAACTCGCGCGTTCGCTCGACACGGTGGGCTGGTTCGCGCGCTCGGCCGCCGACCTGCGTCTGATGGGTTCGGTCCTGCTCGATCCGCCGCGCACGCCGGCACCCCGCCGCGCCCGGCCGCGCCTTGCACGCCTGACCACGCCCTACGACGTCGAAGCGCAGCCTTGTGCGGGCGAGGCGCGCGACAAGGTCTGCCGGCAGCTTTCCGGCGTGGCCGATATCGTGCCGGTCGTGCTGCCGACGTCGTACGGGACGCTCAACGCACTTCACCGACGCATCGTATCGGTCGAAGCCGCACGCGCCTTTGCATCCTACGAGGTGCGCGATGCGGGCAAGCTGTCGCCGTTGCTGCGCGAGTTCATCGCTCTTGGCCGCAGCAACGAGGCGGGCTATGCCGCGGCACTGACCGAAGCCGACGCCGCGCGCCGCGCCTTCGATGCCGACATCGGCCATTTCGACGCGTTCGTGCTGCCGGCTGCCCTCGGCGAGGCGCCGGTGGGCCTCGGTTCGACGGGTGAGGCGACGTTCAGCCTGTTCCTGTCGCTGCTGGGTCCGCCCTGCGCCACGCTGCCGGCCGCGACCGGTCCGGCGGGCATGCCGGTCGGCGTCCAGTTCGTCGGGGCACGCGGGCGCGACGAGGAGCTGCTCGACCTGGTCGGCTGGGCGGCCGAGAATCTCGGCCTTGCGACGGACTAGAAGTACGTGCGGATCGCGTCGACGACGTTGTAGTCCCGGTCGACCAGCACGATGAGCTGCCATTTGTCGAAGGTCAGGCAGGGATGCGAGATCCCGAAGCCGACCATGTCGCCGACCTGCAACGGCGAGTCCGCCGGCACGTCGAGGAAGCCGTGCTGGTCGTTGAGATTGACGCAAGCGTGGCCGGCGAGCTTCGCCGGCTGGCGCGGGCTCGATCCCGGCCGGTACCACTGGCGCGGCACGGGCATGTGCGGATCGAACGAGACGTCGCGCTTGCCCATCGTGACGAGGACGCGCGTGGGTTCCGGGCGCGACTGGACATAGGCCCAGAGCTCCAGCGCCGGTTCCGGCCGACCGAGTTCGGCAAGCATCTTCGAGCGCGTGGCGATGCCGTCGAAATGGGCCTCGTACATCATCGAGTCGTGCGTGATGTAGCAGCCCGAGCGCGTCAGGATCGATTTGGGCCGCTTGAGGTTGAGGCCGCGGAACTTCTCCACGACGATGTCGTAGAAGGCCGAGCCGCCGGCCGTCAGGATCAGTGGCCCGTCGGCGCACAGATCCTCGGCGTCGATCATCTTCGCGATGTCGCCGAGAAAATCGAGGAAATGCGTGACGCGCAGTGCCGCGTCGGCACCGGACAGCAGGCCTTCGAACCCCTCCACGCCGCGCAGCGAGACATAGGGGTGTGCCGCTTTCGCGGCCTTCGCGACGGCGCGCGCCTCGTCGATCGTGCGCACGCCGGTGCGGCCGCCCTTGAGCCCGCCCTCGAGAAAGATGCCGATCCGGCCGTGCAGGTTTTTCGCTTTCGCAGCCGCCGCGAGCGCTTCGATGCCGGCGACGGAGTCAGCAAGGCAGAAGAACTCGAATGCAGGATCGCGTGCGAGCTCGTCGGTGACGTAGCGCAGGCCTTGTCGACCGACGAGCTGGTTGGCGAGCACGATGCGCGGACTGCCGAAATGGCGCGCGACCTGGATCTGGTGGACCGTGCCGACCGTGATCGCCCAGGCGCCGGCCTTCGCCTGTCGGTCGAACAGCTGCGGGCTCATTGTCGTTTTTCCGTGCGGCGAATGGATGGCGCCCGTCCGTTCGAGGAACGTGCGCATCAGCATCTCGTTGCGGTCCACCGCATCGGCCTTCAGGACGCAGACCGGCAGCGGCATGTCCTCGGCCAGGAGGTTCCAGCCCTGCTTGCCGATATCGCGCAGCTTCAGCGGCGCGATCCCGCCCGGCATTCCCTTGAATGTCTCGTCGACGGTTCCGTTGGCGATTTCGTCGAGATGCATCCTCATTCCCCTTCGCTTGCCGCATGTTCCCGCGTTAGCCTCAGGATAGACCATTTCGACCGGAGGCAAAGAGGTTGCGCGACCGATCCGACACGCCAGGCGACTGGGCCGCTTTTCCGGTGGCGCATCGGGCGAACCCGAAAGTCCGGGCCGGGCCGTACGGCGCGCGCCAGCATGCAGTCCTGAACCGGGATGCGTTCGCCGCCGCGCGCACGGAAATCGCAAACTGGCCCGGTTACGCGCCCACACTCCTCGTCGAGCTTGATGCGATCGCCCGCATCGCCGGGGTCGCCCGCGTCGCGTACAAGGATGAGAGCACGCGCTTCGGGCTCGGCAGCTTCAAGGCGTTGGGCGGGGCCTACGCCGTCCTGCGCCAGCTGCGTGCCGCGGACAGGCCGCCGGCCGGCATCGTCGTGACCTGTGCCACCGACGGCAACCATGGCCGCTCGGTCGCCTGGGGAGCACAGCGGTTCGGCTGCAAGTGCGTCATCTACATCCATGCGACCGTCAGCGAGGGGCGCGCAAAGGCCATCGCCGCGTACGGTGCCGAAATCCGCCGTGTGACCGGCACCTACGACGACGCCGTGCGGCAGGCGGCGGCCGATGCGGCGGCCAACGGCTGGATCGTCGTCTCCGACACCTCGTATCCCGGCTATACCGAGATCCCGCGCGACGTGATGCAAGGCTATGCCGTCATGGTGGACGAAGCGCTTGCGCAGCTCGGCGAGCCGCCCACGCACGTGTTCGTGCAGGCCGGTGTCGGCGGTCTTGCCGCCGCCGTCTGCGGGCATCTATGGGAGGCGCTGGGCGACCGGCGCCCGCGCACCGTCGTGGTCGAGCCCGACCGAGCCGCATGCCTGTTCGAGAGTGCGCGGCTCGGCAAGGCTGCGAATATCGGCGGGGCGCTCGACACGGCGATGGCCGGGCTTGCCTGCGGCGAGACGTCGCTGCTCGCGTGGGAAATCCTCGAGGAGGGGGCCGGCGATTTCATGACGGTGACAGACGAGGCCGCGTTCGCCTGCATGCGGCTCCTCGCCCCGCAGGTGGTCGCCGGCGAATCCGCGGTTGCCGGAATGGCGGCACTCCTAGGAGCCGCCGCCCGGCCGGACCTCGCGCGCAGGCTCGGCCTCGACGGAGCTGCACGCGTCCTGCTGTTCGGCAGCGAGGGCGATACCGATCCCGAGCTCTATCGGCGGATCGTCGGCGCCTAGCGCGCGGCGGCAGGCCAGAGCTTGCCGTCGGCCAGGCGTGCGGCAAGTTCGTCCGCGGCGAGTTCGAGCAGTTTCTCGCCTTTGGCGGCGGTCGCGCGCGCGGGATTGCCGATCGTGCCGTTGGGCGTGAGGTCCGCGAAGGAATGCCAGCGCTTGGGTTGGCGGCCGAACACGCTTTCGTCCAGATCGGCAGGGCCGGCTGCACCGGCAAGGTTGGTCGTATCGACAAGTTCGGGCGCGATCGCCAGCATCATCGAGGTTTCCGCCTCGCAGGCATGCAGGACCGTCGCCTGGTCCTCGAGGATAGCGGCCATCTGCGACCCGATCGCCAGCCAGTAGCTGCCGACCGCGACCGGTACGCCCAGATCGCGCGTCAACTCGGTCGCGACTGTGTCGAGCCCGGCGATGTTGCCGCCATGGCCGTTGAACAGCAGCACGCGCCGGAAACCCTGACGCTTCAGCGACGAAACGAGATCGCGCAGGACGGCGAGATATGTGGGAAAGCTGAACGAGAACGTGCCGCCGAAGGCAAGGTGATGTTCGGCAAGGCCGCACCACAAGATCGGTGCGACGACAACGGGCAGGCTCGCCGCCACCTTGCGCGCCGCACGTCGCGCCACCTCGCCGACAAGCATCGTGTCGACCGAAGTCGGCAGGTGCGGACCGTGCTGCTCGGTCGACGCGACGGGGAGGATCACGATGGCGTCGCGTGCGGCGAGTGCACGCAGGTCGGCCGATTTCAGACGCGACCACTCGAATTCGATGCTGCCTTGGGCCATTGCAATCCTCCGTCCTTTCTTCGATTGTAGTGGCGCTTTTTGCGCCTTGCACAGTGGAGTTTCATGGCCGCCGAAATCGACACCGCTTCGCTGCTCGACCGGCTCGCACGCCTTGGGGCCGTCGGCGCAATTCCCGGCGGCGGGAACGCGCGTCTTGCATTGACGGACGAGGACAGGGCCGGACGCGATCTTGTGGTGGGCTGGATGCGCGAGCTCGGCCTTGCGGTCGGCACCGATGCGGTCGGCAATGTCGTCGCAGTGCGGGCCGGCACGCAGGATATCGAGCCGGTCATGATCGGCTCCCACATCGACACCGTTCGCACCGGCGGGCGTTACGACGGGAATCTCGGCGTGCTCGCGGGGCTCGAACTCTGCGCGGCACTCGACCGCGCCAGCCTGCGCACGCGCCGGCCGATCGCGGTGGCGTTCTTCACGAACGAGGAGGGCGCACGTTTCCAGCCCGACATGCTCGGCAGCCTTGTCTATGTCGGCGGCATGGACGTGGCCGAGGCGCATGCGGCGCGCGCCATCGACGGCAAGCTGCTGGGCGAGGAACTTGCCCGCATCGGCTATCTCGGCGACCGGCCGCCCGGCTTCGTGCGCCCGCACGCGTTCGTCGAGTTGCATATCGAACAGGGTCCGATCCTCGAAGCCGAAGGGTTGACGATCGGAGCGGTCACGGGCGTGCAGGGGATTTCGTGGACCGAATACACGCTGTCGGGCGTTTCCAACCATGCCGGGACGACGCCGATGCGCCTCAGGCGCGATGCGGGCTATGCGGCGATGGCCATCGCCAGCGGCGTGCGCGATCTCGTCCGCCGGATCGGCGGCGACCAGGTCGGCACGGTCGGCCGGATCGAACTTGTGCCGAACCTGATCAACGTCGTCGCCTCGCGCGCGACTTTCACGGTCGACCTGCGCAATACCGACGAAACGATCCTGCGACAGGCCGAAAGGGAAGCCGCGGCGTTGATCGAGCGGATCTGCGAGGCCGAACAGGTCGGCGTGGCCAAGCGCGTGCTCGCGCGCTTCGAGCCTATATCGTTCGATCCTGCCGTGATCGACCGCGTGGCGGCGAGTGCGGCCCGCCGGGGCCTGTCGTGCCGGCGCATGCCGTCGGGTGCGGGCCACGACGCGCAGATGTTCGCGCGCATCTGCCCGACCGGAATGGTCTTCGTGCCCAGCGTCAAGGGTCTGTCGCACAACGTCGCCGAACACACCGAACCCGCCGACATCGACGCAGGCGCCGGGGTGCTGCTCGACGTCGTCCTCGAACTTGCCGCGTGAACCGGAAGACAGGAACCGCCATGTCCCGCCATCTGACCGTCGCCGCCGCCCAGCTTGGCCCCATCGCGCGCGCCGAAACGCGCGGGCAGGTCGTCGAGCGGCTGATCGCCCACCTGCGCGAGGCCAAGCGCATGGGATCGGATCTCGTGGTGTTTCCCGAGTTGGCGCTGACGACGTTCTTCCCGCGCTGGTTCTTTTCCGATCAGGCGGTGATCGACGCGTTCTTCGAGGCCGAGATGCCCGGTCCTGCGACAAAGCCGCTCTTCGACGAAGCACGGCGGCTCGGGCTGGGTTTCTGTCTTGGCTATGCCGAGCTTGCGCAGGAGGAGGGGCTGACGAAGCGCTACAACGCGGCAATCCTCGTCGAGAAATCGGGCGAGATCGTCGGCAAGTACCGCAAGGTCCATCTGCCGGGGCACGACGCGCACGAACCCTGGCGCCGCTTCCAGCATCTGGAGAAGCGCTACTTCGATGTCGGGAACTACGGTTTCCGCGTCTTCCGCGCGTTCGGCACGACCATCGGCCTGTGCATCTGCAACGACCGGCGCTGGCCGGAGACCTACCGCACGCTCGCCCTGCAGGGGGCCGAGATGGTGCTGCTGGGCTACAACACGCCCGTCCACAATCCGCCGGCCCCGGACCATGACGATCTGGCGCTGTTCCACAACACGCTGGTCATGCAGTCCGGCGCCTACCAGAACGGCATGTGGGTCGTCGGCGTGGCAAAGGGCGGCAACGAAGAAGGCGTGCCGTCGATCGCCGGCAGCCAGATCGTGGCACCCAGCGGCGTGACCGTCGCCGCCTGCCGCAGCGACGGCGACGAACTGGCCGTCGCGCGCTGCGATCTCGATGCCGGGACCAGCTACCGGCGGACGACGTTCAATTTCGAACGCCATCGCCAGCCCTGGGCCTACGAACTGGTCACCGCGCGCAAGGGCATCGGCGAGCCGGTCGTGCGGATCTACGACCCGCCTAAGGCTTGACCGCGAGGATCGCCTCGATCTCGACCGTCATGTTGTGCGGCAGGCTGCCCATGCCGACGGCCGAGCGCGCATGGCGGCCCGCGTCGCCGAAGATTTCGACGAACAGGTCCGAGCATCCGTTGATGACCTTGGGCTGCTCGCCGAATCCGGGTGCTCCGTTGACCATGCCGAGTAGCTTCACGACATAGTCGACCTTGTCGAGGCTGCCGAGCGCGCGGCGCGCGACAGCGAGCAGTCCGAGGCCGACCGTACGCGCATCCTGATAGGCGCGTGCGACATCGACATCCTTGCCGACCACGCCGAGGCTGTACTTGCCGTCCGGCTGGCGCGGCCCCTGGCCGGACAGATAGAGCGTGTTGGCGTGCAGGCGGAATGGCACGTAGTTGGCGACCGGGGCGGGAATGTCCGGCAGCACGATTCCGAGTTGCTTGAGTTTGGCTTCTGCCGACATCGATCTCTCCTCTGGATTGGATGGTCCGTCAGTTCGGCCGCGGCGGCACGCGGACCTGCGATCCGCGCACCGAGTTGCGGTGCAGCGTGTAGATGGCAGCGCCGACGATGAGGGCGGCTCCCAGCGTCGTGGCAAGGCTCGGCGTTTCGTCGTAGAGCCAGAAGCCGACCGCCGCCATCATCAGCAGACGCAGGTACTGCAACGGCACGATCGCCGAGGCGTTGCCGATGCGGAACGCGTTCGTGAACAGGAGATTGCCGAGCGCGAAGAGCACGGCCATGGCGGCAATGACCGCGAGGACCCCGAAATTCACCGGGGCCCACACCCACCAGGCGAACGGTGCCGTGCAGGCCAGCACGATCAGGCTCTGGAAGAAAATGACGGTCTCGGCCGAATCGAGGCGCGAGCCGAAGCGCAGCGTGGCGACCGATATCGCGGCGAAGGCGGAGCCGAAGAGCGCGACCAGCGCGAAGATCTCGACGGCACCCGAAAAGGGCCGGATCATCACGACCACGCCCAGGAATCCGACCGCGCAAGCGCTCCAGCGGCGCCAGCCGACCTTTTCGCCGAGGAACATCGCGGCAAGTGCCGTGATGAACAGGACTTCCGACATCTGGATGGCGGTGGCGTCGGCGAAGGGAATGTAGACGACGGCGGCATTGCCGCAGACCATCGACACCACGGCGGCACTCCCGCGGATCGTGTGCAGGCGCAGGCCCTCGGGATGGAGGATCTGCCCGCGGTGCCGCCAGAACAGTGGCGCCATCAGCACGAGCGCCATCAGCTGGCGCAGGAACAGGATCTGGAGGATCGGCAGCGACTGGGCGGCACTGCGCATCAGGATGCCGGTCACCGTGAACGTGACCAGCGCCATGATCATCAGCAGCGAGGCCGCGAAATCGACCGGCAGGCGCTGGAACCTGGCCTGGAGCCGCTCGATCAGGACTGACGGCAATTGCGGCACGACGTCTCCGGGGGTGGCGGGTGTCAATCCCCGCCTGCGACGCAAGAATGCGCCCGGAAGCGGCCGTTCGACAAGCCCGCGTTATTCGGGCTTGCCCATCAGCTTCGCGAGATCCCCGCCAAGACCGACGGTTTCCACACCCGGCGGCGGTGTCGGCCGGTTGCCTGGGCGCCGTGCGAGGTCGACCAGATGTGTCACCGTGCATTCGAGCGAGTCGAGCAGCGGAACGCCGACGCGGGGCTGGAGGGCAGGCACCAGCCCGGTCAGTCCGGCACCGCCGAGGATGACGATTTCCGCACCGTCTTCCCGTGCTGCGGCATTCGCTTGTGCGGCAAGCTCGGCGAACGCGGGTTCCGGATCCGCCGCGATCTGGGCGCCGGTCGCAGCGACGGCGCGCACGCAGACCAGCCGGTCTGCAAGGCCAAGGCCGGCGACGAACTCCTTCAGCATCGGGACCCAACGTTCGCCACCGGTCAGCATGCCCACGCGGCGCGCACGCGCGACGGCGACGCGCATCGATGCGGCGGCCATGCCGACGACCGGGACCGGCGAAACCTCCGCCAGCGCGTCGAGGCCCGGGTCACCGAAGCAGGCCAGCAGCACGCCCGCATGCGCCGGCCGATAGGCGGACGCGAAGGCGTCGAGTGCGGCATGTGCGGCGATCGCGGCAGAGACGCGCGAGCCGATATAGCGGGCACCGAAGCGTGCGGTCGCGACATCGAAGCTCACGCCGGAAGGCGCGACCTCGCGCGCGCGTCGGGCCACCAGGTCGGTGATCGAGGCCGATGTGTTCGGGTTGATCAGCAGCAGACGCACGGCAGGATCGCCGGGCATCACAGGCCGATTGCGGCGGTCTGGGCACGCAGGTAGTCGTGCCCCATTTTCGCGTAGGTCAGAGGATGGGCCTTGGCCGGATCCTGCTCGGCCTCGACGACGAACCAGCCTGCATATTTGAGACGCTTCAGTTCGGCGAAGATCGGCGGGTAGTCGATCGACCCGTCGCCCGGCACGGTGAACACGCCGCTGAGCACGGCGTCGAGGAAGCTCAGGTCCTTCGCCTTCGCCTCGGCCAGCAGCGGCGCGCGGATGTCTTTGCAGTGCACGTGCACGATGCGCCTTCCGTGGCGCTTGGCGACGGCCAGGGGGTCGCCGCCGGCATAGGTGAGGTGGCCGGTGTCGAGCAGCAGCCCGACCGACGGGCCGGTCGCCGCCATCAGCGCATCGACCTCCGCTTCGGTCTCGATCACGGTTCCCATGTGATGGTGGTAGGCGAGCTTGACGCCGCGCGCCTCCATCAGCGTGCCGAGATCGGTCATCTTCGTGCCGAGCGTGCGGATTTCCACGTCCGAGAGCTTGCGGCGCGTGGCGAGCTTCGCCTTCTTGTTGCCGTGCACGCAGCCCGTGGTCTCGGCGAACACCATCGCCTTGCAGCCCATCGCGAGCAGCAGCTCGAGATGCGGGCGCATCGCCGCCATTTCGGCATCGACGTCGCGGGTCAGGAGATTGCCGCTGTACCAGCCCGACGCGATGCGCAGGCCGTGCGCGGCCATGATCGGCGCCAGCTTCGCAGGCTCGCGCGGGAACTTGTTGCCGAGCTCTACGCCGTCGTAGCCGGCGCGCTTGGCCTCCGACAGGCAGGTCGCCAGCGGCGTATCGCCGCCGAGTTCGGGCATGTCGTCGTTCGTCCAGGTCAGCGGATTGATGCCGATCGGGCAGGGCATGTCTCAGGCTCCTCGGGTCTGCCGCGCGCGCGCGCGTTCGTAGTTCTGTCGGATCTTCCGGCCAGCACCGCCGCGCGGTGCATCGGAAACGGGCACGTCCCACCATGCCCCGCCTTCGCCGGTCGACTTGCGGCCGTCGGTGTCGATGACGACGACCGCTGTGTGCCGGGCGGCGCGGGCACGGGCAAGGGCCGGCTCGAGTTCGGCAAGCGACCCGACCTTCTCGGCCTGCGCGCCCAGCGAGGCGGCGTGTGCGGTGAAATCGACCGGCGGATGGTCGCTGGCCAGCCTGTTGTTGAACGAGGCACCGCCCGTCGCGCGCTGCAGCCGCTCGATGCAGCCAAAGCCGCGATTGTCGAGCAGGACGATGACGATCTTGATGCCGAGTGCCACCGACGTGGCGATCTCGGAATTCATCATCAGGTACGAACCGTCGCCGACCAGGACGAAGACGTCGCGGCGCGGTGCTGCAAGCTTGGCGCCGATCCCGCCGGCGATCTCGTAGCCCATGCACGAAAAGCCGTATTCAAGATGGTAGGAAACACTGTCGGTCGCCTGCCAGAGTTTGTGCAGTTCGCCCGGCAGGCCGCCGGCAGCACAAAGCATGATATGGGGCCGCTTTTCGGCGAAGCGGTTGACCACGCCGAGGACCTGCGCGTCGTTCGGCCGGCCCGGCCCGGGTGCGGTGATGCGCTTGACGTCGCGCGCCCAGGCGCGGGCACCGCGCGTGCCGGCTGCCGTCCATCCCGACGGGGCCCGCCAGCGGCCAAGACCGGTATCGAGTGCACGAAGCCCGTCGCGCGCGTCGGCGACGAGCGGCAGCGAGCCGTGCTTGTGCGCGTCGAACGCGCCGACATTGAGCTGGACGACCCGGACCTTCGGGTTGGCGAAGAGCGTGCGCGAAGCGGTCGGGAAATCGGCCAGGCGCGTGCCGATCGCGAGTACCAGGTCGGCTTTTGCGGCCGCTTCGTTCGCCGCCTTCGTGCCGGTGACGCCGAGCGCACCCAGGTTGGCCGGATTGTCCCAGGCAAGCGAACCCTTGCCGGCCTGCGTTTCGGTGCACGGGATGCCGCGCTTGCCAGCAAAAACTGCGAGGTCGCGTTCCGCCAGCGAATACTTCACGCCGCCGCCGACCACGATCATCGGGCGCTTGCTTGCCTTCAGCAGGCCCGCGACTTGGCGAATGGCTGAGGCCTCGGCCGGCGGCCGGCGGATCGTATGGACGCGCGGGGCGAAGAACTCGGCCGGGAAATCGGCACTCATCGTCTGCACGTCCTGCGGCAGGCAAAGCGTGGCGGGACCGCAATCGACCGGATCGAGAAGCACGCGTAGTGCTGCCGGCAGGCCGACCAGCAGCTGCTCGGGCCGCGTCAGCCGGTCCCAGTAGCGCGAGACCGGACGGAAGGTATCGTTGGCCGTGATCGTCGGGTCCCCGAAATTCTCGATCTGCTGGAGAACGGGGTCCGGGCGCCGGTCGGCGAAGACGTCACCGGGCAGAAACAGGACGGGCAGACGGTCCACGTGTGCGAGAGCTGCGGCGGTAACCATGTTTGTAGCACCCGGCCCAACCGATGTCGTGCAGGCCATCATGCGCCGACGCGCATGCGTCTTGGCAAAGGCGATCGCGGCAAGCGCCATCGCCTGCTCGTTGTGGGCGCGCAAGGTCGGCAGTTCGGCGCGGTGGGCGTGGAGGGCCGGGCCCATGCCGGCGACGTTTCCGTGTCCGAAGATCGCGAAGACGCCGGCAAAGAGCTTTTCCTGCTTCCCGTCGATGTCGACGGACTGCGCGGCAAGGAAGCGCACGAGCGCCTCTGCCATTGTAAGCCGTATGCCCATTGTTCGGTTTTTCCCTTGCGAATTTTTTGTTAGATAGCGGCGACAATACGGGCTTATGTTGCCGCCAACAAGTCGTCCAAGAGGAATCCCATGATCGAGATCGCACAATTCGGGGCCGGCCGGATCGGCCGCATCCATGCCGCAAACCTGGCCGCCAGCGGAAGTGCCAAACTCCGATACGTGATCGATACCCACAGGGAATCGGCCGAGGAACTCGCCCACATGTACGGCGCGAAGGTCGTCGACACGCGCACGGCGCTCGCCGACCCCAAAGTCCGTGCCGTGGTCATCGCCTCGTCGACCGACACGCATGCCGACCTGTGCATCCGGGCCGCGAAGGCCGGCAAGGCGATCTTCTGCGAAAAGCCGATCGACCTTTCGATCGCGCGGGTCGATGCGTGCCTCAAGGTCGTCAATGCTGCCAAGGTGCCGATTTTCGTCGGTTTCAACCGGCGTTTCGATCCCTCCTTCGCCTCGCTGCATGCGCGCCTGCGTGCGGGCGAGATCGGCGACGTCGAGCAGGTGATCGTGTCGAGCCGCGATCCCGGTCTGCCGCCGCTGGCCTATCTGAAGGTCTCCGGCGGCCAGTTCCGCGACATGACGATCCACGATTTTGACATGGTGCGCTGGCTGCTCGGCGAGGAACCGGTCGAGGTCTACGCGATGGGCTCGGCACTCGTCGATCCGGGTGTGGCCAAGATCGGCGATACCGACAGCCTGATGATCCTGCTGCAGACGAAAAGCGGCAAGATGGCCCATATCAACAACAGCCGGCGCGCCAGCTACGGCTACGACCAGCGCATCGAGGTGCACGGCTCCAAGGGCCGCCTGATGGCCGGCAACCTGACGCCGACGACGGTCGAGAAGGCCGACGCGTCGAGCGTGACGTCCGACAAGCCGCTGTACTTCTTCCTCGAGCGCTATGCCGAAGCCTATCGTCACGAGCTCGCCGCATTCCTGGGTGCCCTGTCGGGCAAGAAGAAGATGCCGGTCGGCGCTTCGGACGGTCGCATGGCGCTGATCCTCGCCGAGGCCGCCTTGAAGTCCTACCGGACGGGCAAGGCGGTGAAGGTGGCGTCGTGAAGAGCACGCGGATCGACGGCAAGGTCGTTCTCGTAACGGGCGCTTCGCAAGGGCTCGGCGAGACCATCGCGCGCGATGCGGCGGCGATGGGTGCCAAGGGCGTGTGCCTCACCGGACGCAATGCCGCGCGCGGCGACAAGGTTGCCGCGTCGATCACGGCTTCCGGCTGCCCGGCCATCTTCGTGGCGGCCGAACTCGGCGACGAGGCGCAGGTGCGCGGTGTCTTCGCCAAGGCGGTCGCAAAATTCGGCCGTGTCGACGGGCTGGTGAATTCCGGCGCGCTGACGGACCGCGGCACGATCGAAAACACTTCGGTCGAACTGTGGGACCGGCTTTTCGCGGTCAACGCGCGGGCCCCGTTCATCCTGATCCAGGAATTCGTGCGTCACGCCAAGGCGCGTGGCGGCGGCGGCAGCGTGGTCAACATCATCACGCGCTCGTCGCATGGCGGGCAGCCTTTCCTGACGGCCTATTCGGCCTCGAAAGGGGCTTTGGCGGTGCTGACCAAAAATGTCGCACATGCCGTGCGCGGCGACCGGATCCGGGTCAACGGCATCAATATCGGCTGGATGGAAACGCCCGGCGAACATGCGATCCAGGCGCGCGACGGGCGCCCGGCGGACTGGCTGGAAAAGGCCGAGCCCAGCCAGCCGTTCGGCAGGATACTGAAGCCGGACGAGGTCTCGACCCTGGTCATCCACCTGCTGTCGGATGCCGGTGAAATGATGACTGGTTCGCTGATCGATTATGACCAGCATGTCATGGGTGCTTACGACTGAGAGCCGCCTGCAAACGGCTGGGAACGGTTGACTTTCGGCGGTGTCCGTCATCAAATCGCAACAAATCTCGACATGACGGCTGCGCCGGAGAGTGCGGCTGCAATCTGGGAGGTAACGATATGAAAATCCGTCCGTTGTTCACCCTGGCCGTCGCGGCCACCTCGCTGGCATTTGCCCAATCGGCCGCCGCACAGGGCCAGCTTTCGCTCTACTGCTCGGTGCAGGAAGAGTGGTGCCGTCCGATGGCGTCCGAGTTCGAGCGCGAGACGGGCATCAAGGTCAACATGACCCGCAAGTCGTCGGGCGAGACCTATGCGCAGATCAAAGCCGAACGCCAGAATCCGCGCGGCGACGTGTGGTGGGGCGGGACGGGCGACCCGCATCTCCAGGCCGCCGAAGAAGGCCTGACGGCCGAATACAAGTCGCCGATGCTCAAGGACATGTACGACTGGTCGCTCCGCCAGGCCGAACTTTCGAAGTTCCGCACGATCGGGATCTACTCGGGTGCGCTCGGCTATTCGTTCAACACGCGCACGCTGGCCCAGAAGGGCCTGCCCGAGCCCAAGTGCTGGCGCGACCTGACGAACCCGGCCTACAAGGGCGAAGTGCAGGTAGCCGATCCGAACTCGTCGGGCACGTCGTATACGATGCTCGCCACGCTCGTCCAGCTGTTCGGCGAAGAGCAGGCCTTCGACTTCATGAAGGCGCTGCACAAGAACGTGAACCAGTACACGCGCTCGGGTGCGGCTCCGGCCCGCGCCGCAGCGACCGGCGAATCGCTGATCGGCATCACGTTCCTGCATGACGCGGTCACGCAGGTGCTTGCCGGCGCGCCCGTCAAGATCGTGGCGCCTTGCGAAGGGACCGGCTACGAGATCGGCTCGATGTCAATCATCAAGGGTACGCGCAACATGGCGAACGCGAAGAAGTTCTACGACTGGGCGCTGACGCCTGCGGCACAGGCGCTCGGCGAGAAGGCCAACTCGTTCCAGATCCCGTCGAACAAGAACTCGCGGATCCCGGACGCGGCGCCGAAGATGAAGGACATCACGCTGATCCAGTACGACTTCCAGCGGTTCGGCGGCTCGGTCGAACGCGAGCGTCTGCTGCAGCGTTGGGGCAAGGAAGTCCGCAGCGGCACCTGAGCCGCAGCGGACGTCAAACGAAGCGAGGTTGATCGGGTATGCGACGGCTTGTCGGTGTTTGGTTCCTGCTGGCGGCCGTCGCCTTCCTTTTCCTCCCCTGGCAGCTCCAGGAGGAGGGGTTCTTCAATTTCGACTGGCTCTCGAGCTATCCCGACGAGCGCACCGCATCTGGCCTTTTCTATGCGCTAGCCGATAGGCCGTGGCTCTGGGGCGTCGTCGTCCCGATCCTGCTCGGCGGTGCGTCGCTCACGTTCGATCGGGCCGACACGCGTTTCGGCCGGACGCTGATCGCCGCCGGATCGCTCGGCATCGTCTATTGCCTGCTTCAGGGATTCGCGATCGGCATCCAGGGCCTCAGTTGGACATGGGTCGAGGTGATTGTCGGCGCCGTCGATACCCAGCAGTTCGGCTTCGGCTGGGGTGCCACGATCGTGCTGTCGGCATTCGTCGTGTGGATAGCCCTCGGCATCGCCGCACTCGGCCATTTTCGCGGCGACGCGTTCGTCGCCGGCGGCGTGGTGATCTCGAGCGTCCTGATCATCGCCTTCGTCTTCTTCCCGATCGGCACGATGCTGGCCGGTGCGGTCACCGACGAAGAAGGCCATCTTGCTCTCGGCCTGTTCCTGAGTCGGCTCTTCGCCGACGACATCTGGGAACTGCGCTGCCTCTACGGCGGCACGCGCTGCGGCGTGATGTTCAATACCGTGCTGATGGGAACGCTCACCGGCGTCCTGTCGACCCTGATGGGGCTGGCCTTCGCGCTCGTCGTCGTGCGCACGCAGCTCCCCTATCGCAAGATGATGCGGGCCCTGACCATCCTACCGATCATTACGCCTCCTTTCGTGATCTCGCTCGCGATCGTCGTGCTGTTCGGGCGGACCGGCATCGTCACCTGGTTCCTCGAATACGCGTTCGGCATCCCGCCAGCGCGCTGGATCTACGGATTGCCGGGCGTGCTGATGTCCCAGCTCCTCGCGCAGATCCCGGTCGCCTTCCTCGTGATGATCGGCGTGGTCGAGGGGATCAGCCCCTCGCTCGAAGAAGCCTCGCAGACGCTGGGTGCTTCGCGCTGGCAGACCTTCCGCACCGTCACGTGGCCGCTGCTGCGGCCGGGGCTGGCGGCGGCCTTCCTGCTCGGCTTCGTCGAAAGCCTCGCCGACTTCGGCAATCCGCTCGTGCTCGGCGGCAATTTCGACGTGCTGTCGACGAAGATCTTTTTCGCGATCGTCGGCGCGCAGCACGATCCGGGCCGGGCCGCGATGCTGGCGATCCTGCTGCTGTCGCTCACGCTCGGCGCCTTCTGGATCCAGATGCGCTGGCTCGGCAAGCAGAGCTACGTCACGGTCACCGGCAAGGGCGACGCGGGCCTTGCGGCCGAACTGCCGATCACGCTTCGCCGTGTCCTCTACTGGACGGCGATCCCGTGGGCAGCCTTCACGCTCGTCACCTATGCGATCGTCATCGTCGGCGGCTTCGTGCACGACATCGGCCGCTTCGACATGACCTTCACCTGGCGCCACTATCTCGATGCCTTCCGGGTCGAGAAGATCGAGCGCGGCCTGTTCTTCTCCGGCTCGGCCTGGGATTCGCTGTCGACGACGCTCGAGGTCTCGGCGATCTCGGCCCCGCTCACCGCGGCCCTCGGCCTGCTCGTCGCCTATCTGCTGGCCCGCCAGCGCTTCGCCGGCCAGCGCACGTTCGAATTCATGACGATGCTGTCCTTCGCGATCCCGGGCACCGTGGTCGGCGTGTCGTACATCCTGGCCTTCAACGTCCCGCCGATCGAGATGACCGGGACGGGCCTCATCCTCGTGATCTGCTTCGTGTTCCGCAACATGCCGGTGGGCGTGCGCGCGGGCATGGCGGCCCTCGCCCAGATCGACAAGAGCCTCGACGAGGCCTCGCTGACGCTGGGGGCACGCACCGGGCAGACGGTCTGGCGCGTTATCATGCCGCTGCTGCGGCCGGCGATCGTGGCCACGCTTGTTTTCAGCTTCGTGCATGCGATGACGGCGGTTTCGGCGGTCATCTTCCTGACCAGTGCGCGCCACAACATGGCGACGGCCTATATCGTGGGCCGTGTCGAGGCGGGCGAGTTCGCGCTGGCGATCGCCTATTCGACCGTGCTCATTCTCGTGATGGCGCTTGCCATCGTTCTGATCCAGCTCGTCGTCGGCAAACGCCAGCTCGGCCGCCGCGGCCAGCAGGTCGCCGCATTCGGCGGACATTGAGGGCACCATGACGCAGGGTTTCAAGAAGGGGCCGGCATCGGTCGAGTTCCGCAACGTCGTCAAGCGCTACGGCACCGTGGCTGCGGTCGACAACGTTTCGTTCATGGTCGAGCCGGGAACGCTCGTCACGCTGCTGGGCCCGTCGGGCTGCGGCAAGACGACGACGCTGCGCCTTGTCGCCGGTCTCGAGATCGCGACCGAAGGCCAGATCCTGATCGGCGGCACGGACGTCACGCGCCTGTCGGCGGCCGACCGCGACGTGTCGATGGTGTTCCAGTCCTACGCGCTGTTCCCGCACATGAACGTGATCGACAACGTCGCCTACGGGCCGACGGTGCAGGGCCAGCCCAAGGAGAAGGCGCGCCAGATGGCGCGCGAGAAGCTCGAACTCGTCGGTCTCAAGGGCTACGACGAGCGTCTGCCGTCCGAACTGTCGGGCGGGCAGCAGCAGCGCGTCGCCGTCGCCCGCGCGCTGACGCTCGAGCCGCAGGTGCTGCTGTTCGACGAGCCGCTGTCGAACCTCGATGCCAAGCTGCGCCGGCGCGTGCGCGAGGACATCCGCGACCTGCAGCGCGACCTGAACCTGACGGTCGTCTACGTGACGCACGACCAGCAGGAGGCGCTTGCCGTCTCCGACCGCGTCATCGTCATGTCGAACGCGAAGATCGCGCAGGCCGGCAGCCCGCGCGATCTTTACGAGTCGCCCGTCAGTCTTTTCGTCGCCGATTTCATGGGCGACTCCAACATCGTCGACGCGACGGTCGAACGGATCGTGGACGGGACGGCGACCGCGCGCGTGGGCGACGTGTCGCTGCAGCTGCCCGCGCGCAGCCTGACGCCGGGCCCGGCAAAGGTCGCGATCCGGCCCGAGGCGCTGGCCCTGACGCTGTCGCCCACCGGCGGGCCGGCACTGGCCGGCAAGATCGCCAAGGCCGCCTATCTGGGCACGCACATGGAATATACGGTCGCAACCGCAGTGGGCGAGCTGTTCGTGGTCGACAAGAACGTTTCCGAGCCCAAGGCGCCCGGGTCGGACGCGTGGCTGGGCCTGACCCGCATCGGCGTCTCGCTCGTCCCGCGCGCCTGAAACTACCCTTCGGTGCCGCGAATTGGGTAAGCTGCCGGAGGCGCGGGGTCCCGGAGGGCAGGGCATGACGAACATCGATCCGAAGGAAAATCTGGCGGCTGCCGGCCCGCGCGAGTTCCCGATCCAGATCGGCCGATGAGCTTCTCGCCGCTCGACTCCCGCCTCAACGGCGCATTGTTCGGCACGCCGGCCATGGCCGCGATCTTCGACGATCGCGCGACGCTCGGTGCGATGCTGCGCGTCGAGGCGGCCCTTGCCCGCGCGCAGGCGGCGCACGGCCTTGTGCCGGAAGCGCTTGCTCCGGCCATCGAGGCGATCGACGCCGGCACATTCGATCTCGATGCGCTTAGCAAGGCCACGGCACTGTCGGGCGTGCTTCCCATTCCGTTCGTCAAGGCGCTGCAGGCGAAGCTGCCCAAGGAACTCGAAGCGGGCGTGCATTTCGGCGCCACGACGCAGGATGTCGCCGACAGCGCGCTCGCCGTGCAGATGCAGGCAGCTCTCGGGCTGCTGGCGGGCGAGCTTGCCGCGATCCTCAAGGCCCTTGCCACCCTTGCCGAGCGGCATGCCGCGACGCCGTGCATCGGGCGGACCTACGGACAGCATGCCGCTCCGATCTCGTTCGGCTTCAAGGTCGCGGTCTGGGCGACGGGGATCGCCGAGGCGGCCCTCCGCCTGCCGGCCCTGCGTGCCGGCGCCTGCCAGGCGCAGCTTGGCGGGCCGGTCGGCACACTTGCCGCTATGGGCGACAAGGCCGACGCGGTGCTTGCCGATTTCGCGACAGCACTCGGTCTGGCGCGGCCGGTCATCGCCTGGCATGCGCGCCGCGGTGCAATCGTCGCGATCGGCCAGTGGCTTGCCCTGGTCACAGGCACGCTCGCCAAGATGGCGGCCGATGTCGTCCATCTCGCCTCGACCGAAGTCGGCGAGGTTTCCGAGCCCTACATCCCCGGCCGCGGCGGCTCGTCGGCCATGCCGCACAAGCGCAACCCGGTCGCGGCGACGGTGATCCTCGCGAACGCGCAGGCGGCCTCGGGCCATGCCGGCGCGCTTGCCGGCAGTCTCCTCGCCGCGCACGAGCGGCCGGCCGGTGCGTGGCACGCCGAGGGGCACGCAGTCGCAAGCCTGTTCGGGCTCGCGGCCGGTGCCTGCGCGCAAGGCCGTATCCTTGCCGAAGGCCTCGTCGTCGATCCCGTGGCCATGAAACGCAATCTCGACGTCACGCGCGGCCTCGTCTATGCCGATGCGGCCGCCACGGCACTTGCCCCCGGCCTTGGCCGGGCCAACGCGCATGCCGCGATCGAGGCGGCCGCGACGCGCGTGCGCGAGACCGGCGGCACGTTGCGCGAAGCGCTCGTGGTGACCGGGATGCTCGACGCCAAGGCGCTCGATGCCGTCTTCGACCCGACGCCGGCCGTTTCGGCCGCGGCCGCCCGTGTTGCACCGGCCGTCGCCTTCGTGCGCGACGCCGCGGCCAAGCTCGCCCCTTCCGTCTGACGGGAACTCCCATGCCCCTGATCGATGCCAACGGCACCAAGCTCTTCTACGACCTGACGGGGGCCGCCGACGGGCCCGTCGTCGCGTTCTCGAACTCGCTGGGAACGACGCTCGAGATGTGGGAGCAGGTGATCCGTCCACTTGCCGGTTCGTTCCGCTGCCTGCGCTACGACACGTGCGGGCACGGGCGCTCGCCGGCGCGACCGGGCCCGGTCAGCATCCGGATGCTCGCCGACGATCTGGCCGGGCTCCTCGACGCGCTCGGGATCGCGCAGACACACGTGGTCGGCCTGTCGCTTGGCGGCATGACGGCGCAGGCGCTGGCGATCCACCATCCGGCCAGGGTCCAGAGCCTGACGCTCATGGCGACGTCGGCGCACCTGCCGCCGCCGGAAGGCTGGCGCGACCGGGCCGAACTGGTACGCGCGAAGGGCATGAGTGCCGTCGTCGATGCGACGATGGGCCGCTGGTTCACGCCGGAGGTCGATCCTGCACGGCTCGCCTATTTCCGCTCGCTGCTTCTCGGGATCGATCCGCAGGGCTATGCCGCGTTGTGCCATGCGATCGGCGACATGGACCTGCGGCCGGATCTCAAGAAGATCTCGGCCCCCACGCTGGTCGTCGCGGGTGCCGCAGATCCGGTGACGGATGTGGCGATGTCGCGCGGGCTCGCGGGCGCCATCGCCGGCGCGCAGCTTGCAGTCGTCGAGCGTGCATCGCACCTGCTGGCGATCGAACGCCCGGAAGAGACCGCGGCCATCCTGCGCGGCTTCCTGCCGAAGACGGCGATGGGCGCAGACGCTTCCTTCGAATCGGGGATTGCCAACCGCAAGGCGGTCCTTGGCGTGGAGCACGTGCAGCGCTCGCTTGCCGGTGCCGGGCCGTTCTCGATGCCGTGGCAGGATTTCATCACGCGCGCGGCATGGAACGAGACCTGGGGCAATCCGACGCTGCCCTGGAAGACCCGTTCGCTCGTCACGCTGGCGATGATGGTCGCCCTCGGCCGCGAAGCGGAATTCAAGCTCCACATCAAGCCCGCGCTCAAGAACGGCGTTTCGGCCGCCGAACTGCAGGCGCTGCTCCTGCACGCCGCGATCTATGCCGGCGTGCCGGCCGTCAATGGCGCGTTCGCGATGGTGCGCGAAGTGCTCGGCGACCAGCCGGACAAGGACCTGTCGAAGTGACGGTCCGCGAACGCACGCAGGTCGGCATCGTGGGCGCAGGCCCCGCCGGCCTGCTGCTGTCGCACCTCCTCCATCTGCAGGGAATCGAATCGGTCATCCTCGAGGACCGCACGCGCCAGCATGTCGAGGAACGCATCCGGGCAGGCGTGATCGAGCAGGGGGCGGCCGATCTGCTGGTCGAAGCGGGACTAGGTGCGCGAATGCAGTGCGAGGGCCTGCGCCACACCGGCATCGAGCTGCGGTTCCGCGGCGCCGGGCACCGCATCGACCTTGCCGAACTGACCGACGGCAAGGCCGTGACGGTCTATGGCCAGCATGAAGTGGTCAAGGACATGATCGCCGCACGGCTTGCCGCGAAGGGCCGGATCGTCTTCGAGGCGAAGGACGTGTCGGTGCACGACTTCAAGGGCACCCGGCCGACGATCCGCTACGTCGCCGATGGTGGGGTGCGCGAGCTGTCGTGCGACTTCATCGCCGGCTGCGACGGATTCCACGGCATCTGCCGGCCGGCGGTTCCGGCCGGCGAGCTTTCTTTCTTCGACCGCACCTATCCGTTCGGTTGGCTCGGCATCCTTGCCAAGGCACCGCCGTCGGCGCACGAACTGATCTATGCGCGGCACGAGACGGGGTTTGCCCTGCTGTCGATGCGCTCGCCCGAGATCAGCCGACTCTATGTCCAGTGCGATCCGGCCGACGACATTGCCAACTGGTCGGATGCCGCGATCTGGGCCGAACTGCGCCGGCGGCTTGCCGGCGGGCCGGGCTGGACGCTGACCGAGGGGCCGGTCCTGCAGAAGGGGATCACGGCCATGCGCAGCTTCGTGACGGAGCCCATGCAGAGCGGGCGGCTGTTCCTTGCCGGAGATTCGGCGCACATCGTGCCGCCGACCGGCGCCAAGGGCATGAATCTCGCGATCTCCGACGTCCGCCTTCTCGCGCGCGCGATCGAGGCGCACTATCGGTCCGGCAATGATTCGCGCCTCGATGCCTATTCGGCAACGGCCCTGCGGCGCATCTGGAAGGCGCAACGCTTCTCGTGGTGGATGACGTCGCTGCTGCACAAGTTCGGCGACGAGACGGCCTTCGACGAGCGCCGGCAGTTCGCCGATCTCGAATACGTCGTCTCGTCGCGTGCCGCACGCACGTCGCTTGCCGAGAACTATGTGGGGCTGCCGTTCGATGACTGAGATGCGCAAGTTCCTGGCTGGTGCGCTTCTGGCGCTGGCCGCTGTCCTGCCGGCCCGGGCGGGCGAGATCGAACCGTCGCTGCACATGACGAGTGCGGCGCTCGGCCGCCCGCTCGAATTCGCTCTCTACCGGCCCGACGGCCCGACCGCGGGGCTGCCGGTTGTCTATCTGCTGCATGGCCGCGCCAGCAGCCCCGACGAATGGCTGCGCATGGGCATGGTGAAGGCGACCGCCGACCGCCTGATCGCGCAGGGCCGCATCCCGCGCATGCTGGTGGTGCTGCCGGATGCCGGGAATTCCTGGTACGTCAACACGCCGCCCGGCGCCGTCGGCGCCATCGAGACTGCCGTCGTCGACGAACTGCCGGCCGCGATCGAGAAGGCCTACGGCACCAGCACCAAGCGGGCGGGGCGGGCACTCGCCGGCAATTCGATGGGCGGGTTCGGCGCGCTCCGCTTCGCGTTCGGGCATCCGGACCGCTACGTGGCCGCCGCATCGATGAGTGGCGCCTTCTGGACGCGCATCAAGCCCGACACGAAAGTTGATCCCGAGATGGCCGAGCGGCTCGCGCGCGTCTTTGCGGGCGCGTTCGGCTCGCCGTTCGAGGTGCCGCGGTTCCTTGCGCAAAGCCCCATGACGCTTGCCGCGCGCCTGCCGGCCAACGCGTCGCGGCCGGCCATCTACCTCACCGCGAGCCGCGGCGACCGCTTCCGCCTTGCCGAGGAGCAGGACACGGTCGAGATGACGCTGAAGCGGCTCGGCTACGACGTGACGTCGGCGGTCACCGAAGGCGATCATGACTGGGGTACGTGGGAGGCCGCCCTTCCCGAGGTGCTGCTCTTCCTCGGCCGGCACCTGCGCGTGGACTGACCGAGATCAGAGAACCGGCAGAACCGCCTGTGCCGGCTTGAAGGCCGGTGCGGGTGCCGAATCGGTGACAACCGGAGCAGCCGCGCGGGCCGGGACCTTCCACGGTGCCACCTTGATCCAGGCCGAAACGCGCGCGATGCCGTAGAGCGCGCCGATGCCCACGACATTGACCAGCACCTGAAGCGCAAACCCGTCGTCGCCGGCCGCGAACACGACGCCGCCGAGATGGGCCAGCGCCATGCCCGAGAAGAAGACCGGCAGCGCCTGACGGCCGATCAGGACGAATGGCCGCGCGTATCTGGAATTGAGCAGGTCGAGCCGTCCGTCGAGCGCCCACAGCACCACGACCGCGAGCGCCAGGAAATGCGAATACTGGCGCAGGTCGAGGTTCGGCTTGTGCGCGTGGGAATAGGCCCAGCCGTGCAGGTCGACCAGCAGGGGATGGAGCGAGAAGACCGCCGGATGGATCGCGACGAACCCGAATGCGAGATACGCGATGCACGCCGCGATCAAGACAGGGTGGAAGCGCGGAACCTCCACCCAGCCGCGCGACAGCGCGAAGCCGGTGAAGAACAGCAGCTGCCAGGCAAGCGGATTGAACCCCCAGCCGCGCCCGGACGACGTACCCGCATCGAAATTGAAGCCGGTCGCCTGCACGAACGACCAGAGTGCGACCGAGAGGGCAATGACGAGACCCGGATGCACGCGCGCCAGAAGCATGACCAGCGGCACGCAGGCCAGCACCAGCATGTAGAGCGGCAGGATGTCGAAATAGGTCGGTACGTAGCGCAGCGTGAACAGGCCGAGCAGCGTGCGTCCCGGATCGGCGAAGAAATCGCCGATCCCGAGATAGCCGGCATAGTCGATGCCCTGCGTGGCGGCGAGCGCGCAGATCGTCGCCCCCAGCACGAACAGCGCCATGTGCACCGAATAGAGCTGCGCGCAGCGCCAGGCGATGCGCGCCGTGCCGACGAGGAATCCCTGCTTCACGAAGGTTCCGCCGAAGGCCATCGCCGCGGCGAAGCCGGAGATGAAGACGAAGACGTGTGCCGCGTCGGAAAGGCCGAAGCGCGCCCAGATGATTTCGGCAAGCCAGTCGCCGGGGACATGTGCCGTGAAGATCGCGATCAGCGACAGCCCGCGGAAGAAGTCGAGCCGGACATCGCGCGGCTTCTTGGCGGGCGCCGTGCTCATCGCGGGTGGCCCGCCTGCAGGCCGTGCGCGAAGCCGCCGATCCAGGGAAGCTGCCCGGCGAATTTCAGCGCTTCGTCGCGGCGGATGAAGAGCAGGCCGAGCCCGGCGAACCAAACCGTCACGGCCTCGATGAACAGCACGCCGCCGTCCTCGTACGGATCGATGCCGAGCGGCGAGACGAGATGGAAGAAGATGGCACCGGTCATGATGCCGGCACCCATCGCACCGCCGATCGACTGCGTCGGCCGGTAGAGGCACAGCAGGCCGGCGACCAGTTCGGCCGAGCCCACGCCGATGCGCATGACCTTCTCGTAGCCGGGGAAGCCCAGCCAGTCGGTCAGCACGGTGAATAGCCACACACTGCCCTCGTGGCCGAGGAACTTGAACTGGAGGTACCAGATGAAGATGTAGGCAATCCAGAGTGCGAGCCCCCAGGGAAGGGCAAGCAGGACCGGATTTCGCTGGGATTCCATCGGACTAACCTCCGGCTCGGGGTGCGTCCTCGATCGGGGCGCGCTCTGTCGGACCGTTCGGCGGCAACGGGCCGGATGTTACGCCGACCCGCCCGGAAATCCCGACCGATCGTGTTACAGCCGATTGCAATCGGTCAGCGGTTACCCCGGCGCTCGCGCGCGATGGAGGTCAGGCAGAGTTCGGTGAAAAGGACCTGTGCCGCATTTTGTGCCGTGACGGTCGTCGCATCGTACTGCGGGGCAACCTCGACCACGTCGGCCCCGATGATGTCGAGCCCGGCAAGGCCGCGCAGGATCGCGAGCGCTTCGCGCATCGTGAGGCCGCCGGATTCCGGCGTGCCGGTTCCCGGTGCGAAGGACGGATCGAGCCCGTCGACATCGAAGCTGACATAGACCGGCCCGTCGCCGACGACGGCGCGCGCCTTGGCGATCACGGCCTCGACGCCCATCTTGTCGACGTCCTCGGCATGGATCACCGTCATGCCGCTGTCGTAGGAGAACTCCCACAGATATTCCGCACCTCCACGGATGCCGATCTGGATCGTGCGTTCGGGATCGAGCACGCCGTCGAGCACGGCCATGCGGAACGGTGCGCCGTGGTGGAACTTGGCACCTTCGTACGGCCCGCTGGTGTCGCAGTGCGCGTCGAAATGGACCATGCCGACGGGCCTGTCGCGGCCCAGTGCCTTGAGGATCGGCCACGAGATCGAATGGTCGCCGCCGACCGACAGCGGCACGACGCCCGCCGCGACGAGGCGCGTGTAGAACGCCTCGATGTCGGCATGGCAGTCGGCCAGCGAGAAACGGCTGCGCATCGGCACGTCGCCGATGTCGGCCACCGTCAGTTCGGTGAGCGGCGTACGGCGCAGCACGTGTTCGTAGGGGCCGATGCGTTCGACCGCGCGCACGGCCCGGGGGCCGAGCCGTGCGCCCGCGCGGTTCGTCACGCCCAGATCCATCGGCACGCCGACCAGGGCAGCATCGAGCCCCGCCAGATCGGCGTCCGACTGGATCGGCCGGAACGCCGCACCCATGAACGTTGCCGGATCGGCGAACGGCCATTTGCGCCGGTCCGGCGACGTGAAGACCGCCGCTGCGACCTTCGCGAAGTGCGGGTCGTGGATGTCGCCGCCCTGCGCGTCGCCGTAGCGCGCGCGCAGGGCGGCAAGCTTGGTCTTGTCCATGGCGTGTCCCCGTCCGGTGCCGAACCGGGCCTACTGGCCCAGGTTCTCGCCCACCTTGCCGATATTGTTGGCCTGCAGCCCGTGCGTGGCGGCGATCTTCTCGTAGATCCCCTTGGTGATCAGGCGCTCGATCGCACCCTTCACGGCCGCGCGCAGCTGCATACCCTCGGCCGTCTTCGGGAACGGCATGCCCGACAGCGATTCGGTGAAGGCCGTGCCGAGAACCACGTAGGTGTTGGGCTCGAGCTGCTGGAAATAGGGCAGCGTCTCGTTGCCCTGCACGGCCGCCTGGATGCGCTGGGTCTTGAGCTGCGTGCGCGCGTCGACCGAGCCTTCCGTGCCCGTGACGTTGATCGCGGGCTTGCCCTTGGCCACGCAGTTGGCCTGGCTCCATTCCTCGATCTGCTTGGGCCAGTTGGTCGAACGGCTTGCCCCCACGGCCTTGCCGCAGAGGTCCTCGGGCGACTTGATCGAGCCGGCCAGCGAGGTCAGCGTGAAGAATTGCGGGCCCGACTTCATGTAGTCGATGAAATCGGCGGTCTCGCGGCGCGCGGGCAGGTCGCTCATGCCGGCCAGCACGGTATCGACGCGGCCGGTCTGCAGCGAGGGCAGCATCTGCGCGAACGCGATCTCCTGCCATTCGATGGCCAGGCCCAGCTCCTTGGCGATCGCCTCGCCGAGGTCGATGTCGAAGCCCATCAGCTTGTTGTTGGCCGGGTCCTTGTAGGTGATCGGCGCGTAGTTGGGCATCGTCGCGATGACGATCTTGCCCGCCTGCTTGACGCGCGCGGGCACGTCCTGGGCGAAGGCGGGGGCGGCGACGAGGCCGGCGGCAATGGCGAGTGCGAAAAGACGACGCATGGTTTCCTCCTGTTGGATGCCGCCAGTCTAGCGCAAGACGGCGGCGACGAAATCACGGGTTCTGGGGTGGGACGGCTTGACAAGCACTTCTTCGGCGGTCCCCAGCTCGACCAGGCGACCCTTGTCGAGGAAGGCGACCCGGCCTGCGACCTCGCGCGCGAAGCCAAGCTCGTGCGTGACGACGATCATCGTCATGCCCCGTTCGGCGAGGTCGCGCATGACGGCGAGTACCTCGCCGACCAGCTCCGGGTCGAGGGCCGAGGTCGGTTCGTCGAACAGCATTAGCTTCGGGCGCATGGCAAGCGCCCGGGCGATCGCCACGCGCTGCTGCTGGCCGCCCGACAGCTCGGATGGATAGGCATCCCGCTTGTCGGAAAGGCCGACGCGCTCGAGCAGGGCAAGGGCCTCGTCGGCCGCCTCGCGCCGGGCGCGCTTCAGGACCGTCACCGGCCCTTCGACGATGTTCTGCAGGGCCGTCTGGTGCTGGAACAGGTTGAAGCGCTGGAAGACCATGCCGCAGGCCAGTCGCTGGCGGGCGATCTCGGAATCCGAAAGTTCGTGCAGCGCGTCGCCCTGGCGGCGGAAGCCCGCCAGTTCACCGTCGACGAGGATGGCCCCGCCGTCGATGCGTTCGAGCTGGTTGATGCAGCGCAGGAACGTCGACTTGCCAGAACCCGACGGGCCGATCGCGCAGACGACCTCGCCGGGCGCCACGTCGAGGGAGACGCCGTCGATCGCGGCGAGCGATCCGAAATTCTTGCACACGTCGCGGGCGACGAGCATGGGCTGGATCGCGCTCATCGCACGTCCCCCGTTGGGGCCGCCGCGCGCACGGCGCGCCGCGCATGGCCGCGCGAATAGTGCTTCTCGAGGAAATGCTGGCCGACCTGCAGCACGGTCACGACCGCGAGATACCAGATCGCGGCGACGATCAGCAGCTCGATCGTGCGCGCGTTGGCGTAGTAGATCGTCTGCGCGTTGCGCAGGATCTCGGCGTACTGAATGACGCTGGCGACCGAGGTGAGCTTCACCATCGACACCGCCTCGTTGCCGACCGGCGGGATGATCACGCGCATGGCCTGCGGCAGCACGATGCGGCGCAAGGCCGTCAGCCGCGTCATGCCGATCGCCTGGGCCGCTTCGACCTGGCCGCGGTCGACCGACAGGATGCCCGCGCGCACGACTTCGGCCGTGTAGGCGCCCTGGTTCATGCCGAGGCCCAGCAGCGTGGCGACGAACGGGGTGATGATATCGACGGTGCGGAACTCGAACAGCCCGGGAATGCCGAGCGTCGGGAACACGAGGGCAAGGTTGAACCACAGCAGCAGCTGCAGCAGCAGCGGCGTGCCGCGGAAGAACCAGATGTAGAAGAGGGCCGTCCCCTGCATCACCGGGTTGGGCGAGAGATACATGACGGCGAAGACGGTGCCGAGCACCACGCCCGCGACCATCGCCCAGAACGCCATCAGGATCGTGTTGGCAAGGCCGCTGAGGATCGCGGGGGCGGTGAAGAAGCGGCCGACCGTCGGCCAGTGGATCTGGCCGTTGGCGAACGACCAGCCGATCCACAGCAGGATCGCGAGCAGCAGCCCTGCGGCAAGCCAGCGGCCCCAGCGCGGCCGACGCACGATGCGCAAGCCCCCCAGCGCCAGCTCGGCCGGCTCGCGCGTCATGCCGCGCGGGCCGGCAGTCGGTTGGCCAGTCGCGCGAGGGCTTCGCGCAGGCGGCCGATCTGTTCGCGCACGCGCCCCGGGGCGGTCCCGCCGAACACGTCGCGGCTGGCGATCGCGGCCTTGACGTCGAGGAGCGGCATCAATTCGGCCGTCAGACGCGCGTCGAGCCCGGCAAGCTCGCCGGCCGTCAGGTCGCTGAGCGTGACACCCTTGTCCTCGGCAAGCCGCACGGCGGCACCGGCCACTTCGTGCGCCTCGCTGAACGGCACGCCGTTGCGCGCGAGGAAATCGGCGATCTCGGTCGCCAGCGTGAAGCCTTCGCCGGCGTCCTTTTCCACCCGCTCGGTGCGCACGCGCATCGTGCCGATGAGGCCGGCCATCGCCGGCAGCACCTGGCCGAGCACGTCGACCGCGTCGAACGCGGCGCGCTTGTCCTCGGCGAGATCGCGGTTGTAGGCGAGCGGCAGGCCCTTCAAGGCACCCAGCATGGCGGCAAGGTCGCCGGTCAGGCGGGCGGCCCGCCCGCGCGACAGCTCGGCGATGTCGGGATTCTTCTTCTGCGGCATGATCGACGAGCCGGTCGAGAACGCGTCGTCGAGATCGATCCAGCCGAACTGGCGGGTCGACCAGATCGTCACTTCCTCGGCAAGGCGCGACACGTCGACCGCGATCATCGCGGCGACGAACAGGAACTCGGCGACATGGTCGCGTGCGCCCACCGCGTCGATCGAGTTCTCGCAGGCCCCGGAATAGCCGAGTTCGAGTGCCGAAAGGTCCGGGCGCTTGGCCAGCGCCGAGCCGGCGAGGGCGGCCGAGCCGAGCGGCGAGAGCGAGGCGCGTTCGCGCCAGTCGGCGATGCGCGAGAGATCGCGGGCGAGGGCCTGCGCATGGGCCAGCAGATGGTGGCCGAACGTGACGGGCTGGGCCGGCTGCAGGTGCGTGAAGCCGGGGGCGGGCAGGTCGGCATGCGTTTCGGCCTGCGCGATCAGGGCTGCTTCGAGGGCGCCAAGATCGCCCGCGATGTCGATCGCGACGGCGCGCAGATAGAGCTTCAGGTCGTTGGCCGCCTGGTCGTTGCGCGAGCGGCCGGCGCGCAGCTTGCCGCCGAGCGTGCCCAGGCGCTGGGTCAGTTCGCGTTCGAGGAACGTGTGGATGTCTTCGTCGCCCGCACCGAACAAGGTCCGGCCGGCGACGACGTCGGCTTCGAGCTTGTCGAGGGCGGCAAGGATCGTCGCCAGTTCGGCCGCATTCAGGATGGCCGTACGGTTGAGTTCGCGCGCATGCGCGCGGCTGCCGGCGATGTCGTAGGGAACGAGGCGCACGTGCGAGGCGTCGCTGCGCGACAGGCGCATCAGGCGCGGATCGGGCGCCTTGCGAAACCGGCCGCCCCACAATGTGCCGCGTTCTTCCAAGATGGCCTCCGTCGCGCGGGATGCGCCAAAGCCAGCGTGAAGAAGAGGCACGCGCCATGCCAACGAAAAGATTTCGCATGATATTCCAAAACAGACTATCGTGCCGGAATGACGTCCGACAAGCGCCTGCCGACGACCGCCGCCCTGCAGCTGCTGCTCGCCGTCGCCGAGCGCGGCTCGACAGCGGCCGCCGCGCGCGCGAGCAATCTCACGCAGAGTGCCGTGTCCAAACGGCTCAAGGCGCTGGAGACCGCGGTCGGCATGCCGCTTTTCCGGCGCACGGGGCGGGGACTGGCGCTGACGCATGCGGGCGAGGTGTATCTGCCCTATGCGCGCGCGGCGGTCGAGCAGATGGCGATCGGCAAGGTGCGCGTACGCGAGAGTGCCGTTTCAAAACGGCCGATCCGCCTGCACATGCAGGCGATCCTCGGCGAGCGCTGGCTGCTCGACCGGTTCCCGCTCTTCATGGCCCGCCATCCCGGGACCGACGTGCAGTTCACGAATTTCATCTCGGAGGATGCGGCCGAAGCGCCCGACATCGACCTGCGCTACGGCAACGGCGACTGGGCGGACCAGCGCGTCGACTACCTGATGGGAAGGCGCGTGGCGCTCGTCGCGTCGCCCGGCTATCTCGGACGGATCGGCGGGATCGCCGCCGCGCGCGACGTGCAAAAGGCGACCCTGCTGCAGCATTTCCAGATGTCGGGCCTGTGGGCCGAATTCACCGAGGCACACGGGCTGCGCGGGGCCGTCCCGACGCACACGGTGCGCTACGGCTACATGTCGCTGATCGTCCGCTCGGCCTGCGCCGGGCTCGGGGTGGGGCTGGTCGCGACGTGCTTCGTGCGCGAGGAGCTGGCAAAGGGCAGCCTCGTCGTCGCGGCCGGGCTCGAGATCGACAGCGCCTCGGCCTACTACATCGTGCGCGCCAAGGAGGCGGCACCCGGCGTCGAGACGCTGTGCCGCTGGATCGTCGCCGAGGCGCGCGGCTTCGAGAAGGCGGGCGGCAGCGCCGCCTAGGCGGCACGCACCTCGCGCAGGAACGCGTCGACCTGCTGGCGCAGCGCCTCGCTGTTCTTGCTGAGTTCGTCCGAGGATTCGAGGACCTGTCCGGCAGCCGTCCCGGTCTGGCTCGCGGCCTCGTTGACGCCGGCGATGTTGCGCGAGACTTCCTGGGTGCCTTGTGCCGCCTGCGCCACGTTGCGCGCGATTTCCTGCGTTGCGGCACCCTGTTCCTCGACCGCCGACGCGATCGCGGTCGCCGTCTCGTTCACCCGGTCGATCGTCGTGGTGATGCCCTGGATCGACTGGACGGAGTTCTGGGTCGCCTCCTGGATCGCGCGGATCTGGGCGGCGATCTCTTCGGTCGCCTTGGCGGTCTGGTTGGCCAGCGCCTTCACTTCCGAAGCCACGACCGCGAATCCCTTGCCGGCTTCGCCCGCGCGCGCGGCCTCGATCGTCGCGTTGAGGGCGAGCAGGTTGGTCTGCCCGGCGATGTCGTTGATGATCTTGACCACGTCGCCGATCTTCTGTGCCGCCGCGTCGAGGCTCTGGACCTGGTCGTTGCTCGCGCGCGCCTGCGCCGCGGCATCGGCCGTCATGCGGTTGGAATCGGTCACCTGCTTGCTGATCTCGCTGATCGATGCGCTCAGTTCCTCGGTCGCCGAGGCGACCGTCTGGACGTTCTGCGTGGCCTGTTCGGAGGCGGCGGCGACGGCCGTCGCCTGGCGCGTCGTCTCTTCGGCCGTACCGGCCATCGCCTGCGCGGTCGCCTGCAGTTCCGTCGAGGCGGCCGCGACGGTCTTGACGACTTCGCCGACGGCGTTCTCGAAGCGGCCCACGCTGGTCTCGATGCGCTTGGCGCGGTCGATCTGGCGCTGCTGTTCGGCCGCCTGCTCGGCGCGCAGCCGCTCGGTCTCGATCATGCTGTCCTTGAAGATCTGCACGGCCTTGGCCATCTCGCCGATCTCGTCGGTCTTGGTCCGGCCGGGGATCTCGACCGTTAGGTCGCCGGCGGCGAGCGTGGTCATGGCACCCGTCATGGCGCCCAGTGGCTGGCTGACGCCGCGGATGACGGTGAACAGCGCGAAAGTGATCACGCCGATCGCGGCGAGGATCACCGCGACCATCACGGAGCGCGAAACCCCGAATGCGGCGACGGTCGTGTCGTAGACCGCCTTGGCCTCGTCCTGCTGGAGCACGACGAGCTTGTCGAGCGCCTCGGAAACGGGGTCGATCGCGGAATAGAGCTGGCGCTTGACGATGTCGTCGAGTTTCGCCGCGTCCTTTGCGGCAAGGGTGGCGGCAAGCTCCGCGACCATCGTGTCGGCCTTGCCCATCAGGTCGTGGGCACCGGCGGCAAGCTTGCGCTCTCGATCATCCATCGAGGTATCCGCGTAGGCTTTCCAGACCTTCGCCAGCGTCTTGCGCGCTTCGTCGACATTCTTCACGCCGACCGCCCAATCGACATTGCCGTTGCGCACCTTGTGCGCCGTATCGACGATGTTCACGGCATAGGCGTCGGCGATCGTCTTGAGATCGCGCATCGGGACGACCCGGTCGTTGTAGACCGTCTTCATGCCGTCGCCGGCGATTCCGCCGGAAATCCAGCCGCTTGCAGACGATCCGAGGATCGCGAGCGCGAGCAGGATCATTGCGACAATGAGTTTGGAACGGATCGTCATCGGGCATTCCTCCGGGGAACCAGTTTTGGCGCCGCCGGAAAGGCCCAAGCTGACGCGCCCGGAAGATGACTCGTATGTAATTAATAGTGAGTTAAAGGACCCTGACGCTCACATCGTGGCGCCGATCTGCCAGGGCACGAACTCGTTGTCGCCATAGCCGAGCTGCTCGGACTTCGAGCGTTCGCCCGAGGCGATGCGCAGGATGTGCTCGAAGATCTCCTTGCCCTTGGCCTCGACCGAAACGCCGTCGACGATGTCGCCGCAGTTGATGTCCATGTCCTCGATCATGCGCTGGTAGATGTCGGTGTTGGTGGCAAGCTTGATCGACGGCGTGGGCTTGCAGCCATATGCCGAGCCGCGGCCCGTGGTGAAGCACAGCACGTTCGCCCCGCCCGCGACCTGGCCGGTGGCCGAGGTCGGGTCGTAGCCGGGCGTGTCCATGAACACGAAGCCCTTGGTCTCGACCCGCTCGGCATAGCGGTAGACGCCGCGCAGCGTCGTCGTGCCGCCCTTGGCGGCCGCCCCCAGCGACTTCTCGAGGATCGTGGTAAGCCCGCCGGCCTTGTTGCCGGGCGAGGGGTTGTTGTCCATCGAGCCGTCGTTGCGCTTCGTGTACGCCTCCCACCAGTGGATGATCTCGATCAGCTTCTCGCCGACCTCGCGGGTCGCCGCGCGCCGGGTGAGGAGATGTTCGGCCCCGTAGATTTCCGGCGTTTCGGAGAGGATCGCCGTTCCGCCGTGCTTCACGAGAAGATCGACCGCGGAGCCCAGCGCCGGGTTCGCCGTGATGCCCGAATAGCCGTCCGACCCGCCGCACTGGAGGGCAAGCGTCAGTTCGCTTGCCGGGATCGTCTCGCGCCGGGCGCGGTTGACGATCGGCAGCATCGCCTTGATGCGCTCGACACCCTGTTCGATCGTCTTGCGCGTGCCGCCGCTCTCCTGGATCGTCATCGACTGGAACAGGTCGCCGTCGACGATGTTGTAGGCGCGCTTCATCTCGTCGATCTGGAACACTTCGCAGCCCAGTCCGACCAGCAACACGCCGCCCACGTTGGGGTTCGTCGCATAACCCCACTGCGTGCGCTTGAGCACGTCGAAACCCTCGCCCTTGGCGGCCATGCCGCAGCCGGTCCCGTGGACGAACGACACCACGCCGTCGACATTCGGATAGTCGGCAAGGATGCCCGAGCGCGTCACCGCCTCGGCCATGAAGCGCGCGGCCGAGGCCGAGCAGTTCACCGAGGTGAGGATGCCGATATAGTTGCGCGTGCCCGACCGCCCGTCGGCGCGCCGGTAGCCCTGGAACGTCGCGCGCTCGGCTTCCGGCAGCGGGTTCCACGGCTTGGCGTCCTCGGCAAAATGATAGTCGCGCGCGAACGGCTTGAAGTCGCAGTTGTGCGTGTGGATGTGCTCGCCCGGTGCGATGGCGCCGTGCGCGAAGCCGATCGTCTGGCCGAACTTGCGCACCGCCTCGCCCTCGGCGATGGCGGCGATGGCCATCTTGTGGCCCTTCATGATGCGCGTGACCGCCTTCACACCGTGGATGTCGGTCCCCGGCGGGATCGTGTCGACGGCGACGACGAGATTGTCGCTCGCGTTGAGGCGGATGGTGCGGGGGATCGCGGTCATGGCGGTTCCTTCAGCAGCGCCGGTTCCAGGGAACGCGGTCTTGTCCAAAAACTCTCCCTAATCCCGGGAAACTAGCATGCGGCGGGGGTGAAAACGAAGCCGGTCGGGCCGGAAGGCCCCTTGCCACCGGAGGGCTTTCTGACACACATTTTGACAACAGGGATGCCGGCAGGCCCGCCCGAGACGGGCCGCGCGCAGAAAAATGAACGAATACGCGAAGGAGTGCAGTCCATGACCATCCGTTCCCTCCGCACGGCGGCACTGGCCGCCGTTGCCGCCGCGGCGATCGCCGCACTGGCGCCGGCCGGCGCTTCGGCCGACCAGTTCCGCTACGGCTCGGCCAACGACATCCTCGGACTCGACCCGCACGCCAACAACCACGGCGTCACCAATGCCATGAAGTCGAACATGTACGAGCCGCTGGTGCGCCGGCGCTATGACGGGTCGCTCGAGCCGGGCCTTGCCGTGCGCTGGGAGAACACCACGCCCACGACGTGGAAGTTCGAGCTGCGCCGCGGCGTCAAGTTCCACGGCGGCGAGCCGTTCACGGCCGACGACGTCGTCGCCTCGTTCGAGCGCGTGCGCCAGGCCTCGTCCGACATGAACTACACGGTCGTCTCGGTCGAGCGGGTGGAGAAGGTCGACGAGAACACCGTCACGATCGTCACCAAGGGACCCAACCCGGTCCTGCTGCAGGATCTCACGCTGTTCTTCATCATGAGCAAGCCGTGGATCGAGAAGAACAACGCGATGACGATCATCCGCACGGGCCAGCCCGGTGCGAACACCAATTACGGCAACATCAACGTCAACGGCACGGGCCCCTTCCGCCTGATCGAGCGCGTGGCCGACGAGCGCACCGTGATGGAACCGAACCCGAGCTGGTGGGGCGAGGAGAAGACCGGCATCACGCGCGCGATCTGGCGCCCGGTCGCCAATCCCGCGACGCGCGTGGCGGCCCTGCTGTCGCGCGAGCTCGACCTCATCTATCCGGTCCCCTTGCAGGACGTGCAGCGCCTGCAGTCGGCGGCGGGGCTGAAGGTCGTGCAGGGGCCGACGGCGCGCACGACCTATTTCGCGTTCGACACGACGCGCGAGGACGTGCTCGACCAGCCCGGCATGAAGAATCCGCTGCGCGACGTGCGCGTGCGCAAGGCGATCTACCAGGCCATCGACATGAACGGCATCCACCAGCGCGTCATGCGCGGCTTCGGCCAGGTGACCGGCCTGCCGATCGCCCCGCAGGTGACGGGCTTCGATGCGGGCCTCAATGCGCGCTTCCCCTACGATCCGGAGGCCGCCAAGAAGCTGCTCGCCGAGGCGGGGTACCCCAACGGCTTCACTTTCACGCTCAACTGCCCCAACAACCGCTACATCAACGACGGCGACATCTGCACGGCCATCGTGCCGATGCTGGCGCGCGTGGGCATCAACGCGCGTCTCAACGCGATGAACTTCTCGCAGTTCATCCCGGCGGGGCAGAACGGCCAGTTCCAGTTCTACATGCTGGGCTGGACGCCGGGGAATTTCGACATCTCGAACCCCTTGCGCGAGCTGCTGACGATGACCAGCGGGGCCGGCACGTTCAACTGGGGCAAGTACTCGAACCCCGCGGTCGAGGCGCTGCGCGACAAGATCGCGGTCGAGACCAACCCGCAGACGCGCAACGCCTACGCCAAGCAGGCGCTGCAGCTGATCGTCAACGACGTGCCGATGGTGCCCATCCACCAGGAACCGCAGGTGATGGGCGTGCTCGACACGGTCGCCGAGTTCAACATGCGCGTCCAGGAAGACGTCGAGCTGCGCTTCATCAAGATGAAGAAGTAGCCTCGCGACGGACAGCGGCCGCACCGTCCGGGAAGGACGGTGCGGCCGTCTTTCGTTCAGACGATGTTCGCCTCGACGACGGGCCGGCCGGCGGCAAGCCGGTCGGGGCCGAGTTCGGCAAGATCGAGCGTGCGTGGCCGCCCGTCGGCGATCATCTCGGCGATATAGCGGCCGACCGCCGGGCTCTGCTGCAGCCCGTGCCCGGAAAACCCGTTGGCAAGCCACACATTCGCGGTCCCCGGAACCGCACCGACCAGTGCGTTGTGGTCGAACAGGTTCATGTCGTAATGCCCGGCCCAGGCGCGGCCCGGCTTTATCGCCTCGAAGGCCGGCACGCGCGTGGCAAGAGCCGGCCACACCACGTCGTCGAAGAAGCCGTGCTCGACGTCGAAATCCGTGGCGTCCGGATCGGCTTCGGGCGGCGGGGCCGAACCGCACAGGAAGCCCGTCCCCTCCGGCCGGCAATAGACGCCCGACGGATCGATCAGCAGCGGGAAGCCGGGCAGGGCCGCGCGGCATTCGAACGTGAAGATCATCCGCTTCTTGGCGTGCACGGGAATGTCGAAGCCGGTCTGGCGCACCAGGTCGCGCGCCGACGTTCCCGCCGCGATGGCAAGCGCCCCGCACGACACGCGGCTGCCGTCGTCGAGCGTGAGGTCGCCGGCACACCCCGCTTTCATGTGGATTTCCGCAAGGCCCGCCTTGCGATAGGTGACGCCCAGCGAACGCGCCTTCCTGCGGAACGCCTGCAGCAGCCCGTAGCCGTCGTACCAGCCTTCGCCGCTGCGTCCCAAACAGCCCGCGACGATGTCGTCAACCGACAGCCACGGGAACTGGCGGCGCAGGCCCGCCGGATCGAGATGCGCGATATCCGCCCCCAGCTGCGTCTGGAGCGCATGGTTCGTGGCGAGCGTGGCCGCCCCGGCGGCGGAGGCAAGGAACAGGTAGCCGCCTTCCTTGAGGCCGATCTCCGGCTTCTCGCCCTCGACCGCCAGCGTCTCGCCGATCGCGCGCAGGAAGGAAATACCGAACAATGAAATCCGGATGTTCACGGCACTGGTGAATTGCTGGCGGATCGACGCGGCCGAGAGGGCGCTTGCCGCACGCGCATAGGTCGGGTCGGGCTCGAGCACCAGCACCGAGCCCCTGAAGCCCGGATCGGCGGCGAGATGGTAGGCGATGGAGCCGCCGACCGCGGCACCGCCCGCGACGACGACATCGTAGGACTCGGTCATGGCGGATGAGTTTAGCGGCTCGAGGAAGGCGCGTCAGGCCCCGATGCGCCCCGTTCAGTGGCGCTCGATCTCGAGCATCTGGATCAGCATGTCGATGCGCCCGCCGTCGGACGAGAGCGGCAGCAGCAGCTGCTCGTAGTCCCATCGGTGGCTCTGCAACGAGAACCGGCGTATCCGGACGGCCGGTCCGTCCGCCTCGACCGGCAGGAGGAACGCCTCGCGCATCGGATCGATATGCTGCGGGTAGGGATAGTCGGAAAGCCGCTTCCCGGTCATGTCGCAGCCGAAATATTCGCTGAGGTTGGTCCCGTCGACGCGCCAGCGGAAATCGCCGGCTTCGAGGATCTCGATCAGGGACAGGTCGCCGAGCGCCCAGGGGATGTCGACCGGATCGAGATCCGCCCGCGACGGCATGCGGCGGCCGGCGCGCCTGGCGTCCCAGTATGCGTGGAGGCGCCGCAGTCGCGCACTCCGGATCGTTCCCGGATCGAACATCCCGCCTTGCACTGAAAAGAGAATGACACAGCTAACAATATTGCCGTGTCGTATGGAAGACAATCCCGGATGGTGCCGGCCTTGCGGGACGGGTGGCCGCGCGTGTGGCCGATCTGCTAGCATCCCGCAGGTCCGATGCAGACGGAGCGGTCGGCATGCGCGCGTTTTTCGCGTTGTTTCTGATTTTCTGGGCAATGCCGGCCATGGCGCACGGCGAGCACGGGCACGAGCCGCCGGCGGGTGCGCAGCGCAAGAAGGCGCTGTCGATCCTGTCGCGCGCCGAGGCGGCCGCGCGCATCGAGATCGACCAGGCCGCCGGCTTCCGCTTCATCCGCGCCGACGGCCTGCCCGACCACGAGGCGGGCCGCTTCCCCAACGCCAACAACCCGAATTCGATCCGCGCGCAGAGCTATACGCTGCGTGTACCGCTGGCGCCCCGGCGCAATGCCGCGTTCGCACCCTCGCGCGTGCAGCCTTTCGGCGTGGCGCTCAACGGCGTGCTGTTCGATCCGGGGACGGCGGAGTTCTGGAACAACGATCCGCGCTCGGGCTGGATCATGGAGGCGATCGGCGGGCCGCGCAATCTCGGGCTCGACCGCAACAACGCGCATGTCCAGCCCGACGGCACCTACCATTATCACGGCATCCCGGTGGGGCTGGTCGAGCGGCTGGGCCGGCGCGAAGCACCCACGCTGCTGGGCTACGCGGCCGACGGGTTCCCGATCTACGGGCCGTTCGGCCACGCGAAAGCGGACGATCCGAAGAGTGCCATGAAGAAGCTCGAACCGGGTTGGCGCCTGCGTGCCGGGGCACGGCCGGCGGGTGCGCCGCCGGGGCGCCATGACGGCAGCTATGCGCAGGATTTCGAGTTTGTGCCCGGCGGCGATCTCGACGAATGCAACGGGCGCGAAGGCGTCACGCCGGAATATCCGCAAGGCACCTACCACTACGTGCTGACCGAGCGCTTCCCGTTCATCCCGCGCTGCTTTGCCGGCACGCCCGACGCGAGCTTCTCGATCAAGGGCCCGCCGGGCGGCGGCCCGGGCGGCCCCGGCGGCCGGCCCCCGCCGCCGGGCGGTCCGGGCAACCGGCCGCCGCCGCGGCTTTAGCCCTTTGCCCGCCGGCGCCAGCCGGGGTATCAAGCGGCCTCAAACCGCGACGGGATGCGACACGTGATCGAGAAGCAGAAACTCAAGGCCATCAGCGGCTTTCCGGAATGGCTGCCGGAGCTGCGCATCGTCGAGCTGCAGTGGCTCGACCGGATCCGCGCGATCTTCGAGAGCTACGGCTATGCACCCATCGAGACGCGCTCGGTCGAGCCGGTCGAAGTGCTGCTGAAGCAGGGCGACACCGACAAGGAGATCTACGCGATCCGCCGCCTGCTCGCCGAGCCCGGCGAGGACGCGACGCCCGAGCACGCACTCCACTACGACATGACCGTGCCCATGGCGCGCTATGTGGCCGCCAACCTCAACGAGCTGGTGTTCCCCTTCAAGCGCTACCAGATGCAGAAGGCCTGGCGCGGCGAACGCCCGCAGGACGGGCGCTTCCGCGAGTTCTACCAGTGCGACATCGACGTGATCGACACGCGCGAGATCCCGCTGCATTTCGACGCCGAGATGCCGGCCATCGTGTTCGAAACGCTCGACGCGCTCGGCGTGGGGCCGAGCGTCACCAAGCTCAACAACCGCAAGATCCTGCAGGGCTACTACGAGGGGCTCGGCGTCGCCGACCAGGCCAACGCCATCCGCATCGTCGACAAGCTCGACAAGATCGGGGCGAAGGGTGTCGCCGACCTGCTGGCGAAGGAACTGGCGCTGGACGAAGGCGCCATCGCCAAGATCCTGGCGCTGACCGAGATCCGCGGCACCGACGCCGCCATCCTCGGGCAGGTCGAGAAGCTGGGCGTGAAGTCCGAACTGCTGGGGCAGGGGCTGCACGAGCTCGGCTTCGTCATGAAGGAACTCGAGCGCTTCCCGAAGGGCAGCTTCGTGGCCGACCTGTCGATCGCGCGCGGCCTTGCCTACTACACGGGCTCGGTCTACGAGACGCGGCTGGCCGAGTTCCCCGATTTCCCGACCGTGTGCGGCGGCGGGCGCTACGACAATCTCGTCGGCTCGCTGATCAACCGGCGCCTGCCGGGCATCGGCATCTCGATCGGCCTCACGCGCATCTTCTGGAAGCTGCAGAAGGAAGGCCGCCTCAAGTCGACGCGCAAGACGCCGACCGACGTGCTCGTGCTCTTCCCGCGCGGCGGCGACTATGCCGCCGTGGCGGCGACGGCGCGCCAGCTGCGCGCCCGCGGGATCAAGGTCGAGATGTACCACGAGGAGCGCAAGTTCGACGCCCAGCTCAAATACGCCAACGACAAGGGCATCCCCTTCGTGTGGTTCCTGCCCGAGCAGCCCGGTGGGGCGCACCGCGTGCGGGATATGGCGAGCGGCGTGCAGAGCGAGGCGGATCCGGGGAGTTGGATGGGGTAGAGGCTGGCCTTTCGGATATCAGCGGTCCGCCGCCTTTTTCAGATCGTCGATGCAAATATAAAACTGAACTGCAATATCGTCGGCGGCCTCGGTATGGACGACGATGAACTTCTCGTTTTCGCCTGACTCTAGTTTCAGATATGCCCCATAGGACTGGCGAACCAGATGGTCGACGCCGACGCTGATGTCAGGCGCACCTGTTTCGCGCAATGTCCGATCGAGAACAATGACGCCGCGCTCCTTTTGGGAAGACCATCCGCGCGTGTCGAGGGTTCCTTTGCTGCCATATAGGATGGCGGACTCCAGCGGTATGGGTTGGCGATCCTCTTGTTCGGGCACGCGTTGCCCACGCCCGATGATGTAGCCAACGGTAAGTTTGCCATCGACGAATGCTGCGAAATAGCTCGTCATGAGGACGCGGCGGCGATCGAGCGCCGTTACGAAATGTCTGATCATGCAGCCCGTGAGTTTCCCGGACGCCGAAGTCATTTCTTCGGCTTCGTAATTTCGGGCGCGGCTGCAAATCCACCCGTCCCGGCAGGATTCATTCGCGTCTGCCGGCTGACCGGTCGAGACGAGGATGCAGCCGATGGCGAAGATGAAGGAAAGAACTTCTTTCATCCAAAGAGTGTATCAAACAAGAACACAACCGGAAACGGCATACATTTCAAAAGCGCGACCTTGACAATATAGGTCTATGTCCCTATTCTTGCCGACAGAGGTTGGGGCCGGACGGCACAGGTTGGATTGGAGAAGGCGGGCTAATGTGACGTGTTTTTCTTCCGTCGCGTAACATGGCCAGACGCCGCCGGAATCAAAGATTTAGCCATGTGACGGTAACCTCCCGTCACCTTCGTCTCTCGGAAAATTTACGGCAAAACTTCCCGCCAGCGGGTGGCGAACCGACCGGCCGAAATAATAAACACTATTCAGCAGCCCGCGCATCCTTCGCGAACTTCGCCAGGCAGTCGTCGGGCAGCAGTTCGATCGGCGCGAAGTCGCGGTTGGCGATCCACGCGGGGCGCTTGAACCGCCGGATCGCGTTGTCGCAGCGGTTGATCGAGAGATAGACGATCCAGCGCGACCACGGCGTGAGGTTCGAGCCCGACGCGTGCACGAGGCACGAGTCGAACAGCAGCACGCTGCCGGCCGGGCCCTTGGGGGCGACGATGCCGCCGCGCTCGACGAGCTTGGTCACCGTGTCGTTGTCGATGGTCCACAGCGGATAGGACGTCGTCGTGGTATCCCAGCTCGACTGGATCGCACCCCGCTTGTGGCTGCCGGGGATGAACATCAAGGGGCCGTTGAACTCGTTGGCTTCGGCCAGGAACAGCGCGATGTTGAAGGCGTTGGGCTCGGGCATGTCGTCGTCGGCCTTCCAGGTCGCGTAGTCCTGGTGCCACTGCCACACCGCCCCGTCGAAGGCCGCCTTCGCGTTGACCTTGAACTGGTGCATGTAGAGCCTGTCCGAACCCAGCAGCTGCATGCCCGGCCCGAGCAGGCGCGGATGGCGGGCGAGCGCTTCGTAGACCGGGTTCCAGGTCTGCAGGAAGAAGGCCGAGCGCGGGGCATCGGAGCCCTTCTCGCGCACCACCTCGTCGCGCTTCTGCGCGAAGGCGCCGGGGAGTTCGGCGGTCAGCGTGTCGATCTCGGCCTTCGAGAAGACGTTCTCGATGAGCACGTAGCCGTCGCGGTCGAAAGCCTCGGCCTGTGCGGGCGTGAGCTTCATGGTGTCTCTCCCTAGTCGCGTTCTTTCCTTGCCGTTAGACTAGCGCGCATGACCGATATCGTCGACCGCCTCATCGCCGTCTTCGACCAGCCCGCCGGCCATGCCGGCTACGGCGAAGGCATCAGCCAGCGCGAACACGCCCTGCAGGCCGCGTGGCTTGCCGAGAAGGAAGGGGCGAGCCCCGCACTCGTCACGGCCGCGCTGCTGCACGATGTCGGCCATCTGCTGCACGATCTGGGCGAGGATATCGCCGAGAAGGGCGTCAACACGCGCCATGAGGCCGTGGGGGCCGCGTATCTGCTGCGCCATTTCGGCGAGGACGTCGTCGGGCCCGTGGCGCTGCATGTCGATGCCAAGCGCTATCTCGTCGCGATCGAGCCGGGCTATGCCGACCGCCTGTCGGACGCCTCGGTGCTGTCGCTCAAGCTGCAGGGCGGCCCGATGACGAAGGACGAGGCCAACCGTTTCGCGGCCAAGCGCTTCGCCAAGGATGCGCTGCGCCTCAGGCACTGGGACGAAGAGGCAAAGCTCGTCGGCTACACCACGCCCGAGCCCGTCCATTTCCGCAAATATGTCGAGGCCGCGCTCAGGCGCTAGGCGCCCGAACTACGCGGACGTCCGGCGCGCGAGTTCGTAGAGTGCGATCGCCGCGGCGTTCGACACGTTGAGGCTTTCCACGCCCTTTTCCATCGGGATGCGGACCAGCAGATCGCAGCGTTCGCGCGTCAGCCGGCGCAGGCCTTCGCCTTCGGCCCCCACGACAAGTGCAATCTTGCCGGTGAGGTCGGCCTGGTTGATCGGCGTCTGCGCTTCGCCGGCAAGGCCCACGCACCAGAAGCCCGCGGCCTTCAGCCGGTCGAGCGCACGTGCGAGATTGACGACGCGCACGAAGGGCACGCGCTCCAGCGCACCCGATGCGGCCTTGGCCATCACGGCGGTGGCGGCGGGCGAATGGCGCTCGGGCAGGATCACGCCCGCCACGCCGAAGCCCGCGCAAGAGCGCAGGATGGCACCGATATTGTGCGGATCGGTGACCTGGTCGAGGACGACGACGCGCGCCGTGTCGTGGCCGTCGGTCGCGCGCACGATATCCTCGAGGTCCGGATCCTCGAGTCCTTCGACGAGTGCGGCGAGACCCTGGTGGACGGCCGCGCGCGGCAGCAGGCGGTCGAGCAGCTCGCGGCCGAGGATCTCGATCTCCGGCAGGCCGTTCGGGCTCGTCTCGGCCAGCGTGGCGATGCGCGGGCCGACGGTCGGCTCGATCTCGCCGAGGACGGCGATGCGCAGGATCTTGCGGCTCGGGTTGGCGAGGGCCGCCAGCACCGGATGGATGCCGTAGAGCCAGACGCGATTCCCGCCCGCCTCGGGACGGCCGGACTCGCTGGGCGTGGGATGGTGGATGCGCTCGACCGGGGGCGGCCGATTGTCGCGCACCGGGCGCTCGGGACGTTCCGGGCGGAACGGGCGGTCGGACTTGCCGAAGCGCTCGGATCGCTCGGGCTTGCCGAAACGCTCGGGCCGGGCGGGGCGCTCGGGCTTGCCGAATCTTTCAGGGCGCTGGGACCGTTCCGGCTTGCCGAAGCGTTCGGGGCGGGCGGGGCGCTCGGGCTTGCCAGATCTTTCAGGGCGTTCGGCGCGTTCGGGCTTGCCGAAACGCTCGGGCCGGGCGGGGCGCTCGGGCTTGCCGAATCTCTCGGCGCGCTCGGGCCTTTCGGGCTTGCCGAAGCGTTCGGGGCGGGGGCCCCGCGCCGGCTTGGCGCCGAATCCGCCTTTCGAACCGGGCTTTTGGCCCGAATGCGGCCCGCGCTTGGCGCCGGGCTTGCTGCCCCGTTCGCCGTCCTTGCCGCCGCTCGATCCCCCGTAACCGCCGCGTCCGGACTGGTGCTTGCCTTTGCTCATCGCGGCGCTTAATATGCTGTATTGTAGAGTTATTCAAGTCGCGCGCGCCGGCTCATCCCCGTTTCGGGAGGGCTGGGGGGCACGGCTTGTTTTGTCGTGAGGTTTAGGCATTGACTTCAAGCCCCCTTTCTCATTAAACCCCGGGTCCGCGTCGACTGCCCTTCGGAGACTAAGAATCCCGGGGCGGGTCGGTGCTCCGCTAAAGGCCAATTCCAGCCAAACCGGCTGTCCCTCCAAGGGATGCACGGCGGGCTGACGTTAGCCCGAAACGGTCCAGACGGTTGGAGGGGTGGCCGAGCGGTCAATGGCAGCAGACTGTAAATCTGCCCTCTCCGGAGTTCGAAGGTTCGAATCCTTCCCCCTCCACCACCTGTCCGGGCGGACGAGACGAACGAGTTTTTCTAGCGAGGTGCGAACGCGACGAGACGAAGGCGAAGAAATCAGGCGGGTGTAGCTCAATGGTAGAGCTCCAGCCTTCCAAGCTGGCTACGTGGGTTCGATTCCCATCACCCGCTCCACTCGCCTCGCCATCCGAACACGCGATCCGCCAAGCCGACACGAACTGAACCACGCCGCTTAACCAAACCAACGCACGATCGGAAGCCACCATGTCGAAAGCGAAATTCGAGCGGAACAAGCCGCACTGCAATATCGGTACGATCGGCCATGTCGACCACGGGAAGACGTCGCTGACGGCGGCGATCACGAAGGTCCTGGCGGAGACGGGCGGCGCGACGTTCATGGCCTACGACCAGATCGACAAGGCGCCGGAAGAGAAGGCGCGCGGGATCACGATCAACACGGCGCATGTCGAGTACGAGACGAAGAAGCGGCATTACGCGCACGTGGACTGCCCGGGTCATGCGGACTACGTGAAGAACATGATCACGGGCGCGGCGCAGATGGACGGGGCGATTCTGGTGGTATCGGCGGCGGACGGCCCGATGCCGCAGACGCGCGAACACATTCTGCTGGCGCGCCAGGTGGGCGTGCCGGCGCTGGTGGTGTTCCTGAACAAGTGCGACATGGTGGACGACCCGGAGCTTTTGGAGCTGGTGGAGCTCGAGGTCCGGGAGCTGCTGTCGTCCTACAACTTCCCGGGCGACAAGATCCCGATGATCCGCGGCTCGGCGTTGTGCGCGCTGGAGGGCCGCGAGCCTGCGATGGGCCACGACGCGATCTTGAAGCTGATGCAGGCGGTGGACGAGTACATCCCGCAGCCCGAGCGGGCGAAGGACCGGCCGTTCCTGATGCCGATCGAGGACGTGTTCTCGATCTCGGGCCGCGGCACGGTG
>CAYQDN010000007.1:64688-131625 GCA_964416335.1 uncultured Azospirillum sp. | reverse complement strand
GAGCGCGTCGCGCAGCCAGTCGCCCAGCAGGTTGACCGCGAGCACCATCAGCACGAGTGCAAGCCCCGGAAAGACCGTGATCCACCATTCGCCCGAGAACAGGAAATTGTTGCCGATCTGGATCAGCGTGCCCAGCGACGGCTGCGTGGGCGGCAGGCCGACGCCGAGGAACGACAGCGTCGCCTCGGTGATGATCGCCAGCGCCAGATGGATCGTCGCGATGACCAGCACGGGGCCCAGCACGTTGGGCAGCACGTGATGCAGCATGATCGCCACCGGATGGCGGCCGATCACGCGCGCGGCCTGCACGTATTCCTTGCCCTTCTCGACCATGCACGAGCCGCGCACCGTGCGCGCGTACTGCACCCAGCCCGACAGGCCGATGGCGAGGATCAGCACGTAGATCGCGATGTCGTGGTGCAGCTCGCGCGGGATGACGGCGCGCGCCACGCCGTCGATCAGCAGGGCGATCAGGATCGCCGGGAACGAGAGCTGCACGTCGGCGATGCGCATGATCACCGCGTCGACCGTGCCGCCCAGATAGCCGGCGAGCAGGCCGAGGGCGATCCCCAGCACCATCGCGAAGGCGACCGCGAGGATGCCGACGAGCAGCGAGATGCGGCTGCCGAACAGGATCGTCGAGAACACGTCGCGCCCTTGCGTGTCGCTGCCCAGCGGGAATTTCGCCACGCCCTCGGCCGCCCAGGCCGGCGGCAGCGAGGCGTCCATCAGGTCGAGCTGGCGCAAATCGAACGGGTCCTGCGGGGCGATCAGAGGGGCGAACACGGCGCCTGCGAAGAACAGCAGCGTGACGATCGCGGCCGCGACCACGACCGGCGAGCGGCGGAAGCTGTGGAACACGTCGGAGTCGAGGGCGCGGCGCAGCGTTTCCATCCTCCGCCCCTCAATGCCCGTGCGCGCCGGCGGCCGCACGATCGACGCGCAGCCGCGGATCGACCGCGTAATAGAGGAGATCGACGACGAGATTGATCAGCACGAACAGGAACGCGATCAGCAGCAGATAGGCCGCCATCACCGGCACGTCGGCCGTGGCGACCGACTGGATGAACAGGAAGCCCATGCCCGGCCACTGGAACACCGTCTCGGTGACGATGGCGAAGGCGACGATGCCGCCCAGCTGCAGGCCGGTGATCGTGATCACCGGCACCAGCGTGTTGCGCAGCGCATGGCCGAAATTGATCGTGCGGTCGGCAAGGCCGCGCGCGCGCGCGAACTTGATGTAATCGGTGCGCAGCACCTCCAGCATTTCCGAACGCACGAGACGCATGATCAGCGTCATCTGGAACAGCGCCAGCGTGACCGACGGCAGGATGAGGGCGCGCAGGCCGCTGGGCGTGAGGAATCCGGTCGACCACCAGCCGAGTGCCACCGTCGTGCCGCGCCCGAAGGACGGCAGCCAGCCGAGCACCACCGAGAAGACGAGGATCAGCAGGATGCCGATCAGGAACGTCGGCAGCGACACGCCGACAAGGCTGATCGTGAGGAAGACGCGCGACAGCCAGCTCTCGCGATTGAGGCCCGTATAGACCCCCATCGGCACGCCGATCGAAAGTGCAAGTGCCGCCGCACACGCCGACAGTTCCAGCGTGGCGGGCATGCGTTCGAGCAGCAGCTCTGTCACGGGCCGCGCAAGCCGGAAGGAGAAGCCGAACTGGCCCTGCGCGGCACCGGCGAGGAAACGCACGTACTGCACGAAGAAAGGCTGGTCGAGGCCGAGTTCGTGGACCAGTGCGCGGCGCGATTCCTCGGTATAATCGGGCCCAAGCATGATCAGCACCGGGTCGCCGACATAGGCGAACAGCGAGAACGCGATGAAGCCGACGGCCATCATCACGAGGATGGCCTGCAGAAGTCGGCGGATGACGAAGGCGATCATCGGCTGGGGGCGTTCCGGGTTTTGCGGTGACGGACGGGACGGTCCTGATGCGTTGCCGACCTACGATCTTGGTAAGCGTCCGCACCTTGAATCAATGTAATTCTTCCCGTCTCCGGAACGGGACGGGAACAGGCTTCGCGAGGCGGTACCGTCGGTGCTACGATGCCGGCCGGAAAAGTATCAGGAGCAACCGGGCATGAACGACCAGAGACCCCGTGGCAATTCGCTCGCCGCACGCGACATCGCCGCCCTCGTCCACCCCTATACGAACCTGCGCACGCACGAGACCGACGGGCCGGTCGTGATGGCGAAAGGCCGCGGCGTCTACGTCAGCGACGATGCCGGCAAGGAATATATCGAGGGCATGGCCGGGCTGTGGTGCGCTTCGCTCGGCTTCAACGAGCCGCGCCTGGCGGAAGCCGCCCAGCGCCAGATGCGCGATCTGCCCTACTACCACATCTTCGCCGGCAAATCGCACGAGCCGGGCATCGTCCTCGCCGAGAAACTCAAGGAACTCGCCCCCGTCCCGATGTCGAAGGTGTTCTTCGCAAGCTCGGGCTCGGAAGCCAACGACACGGCGATCAAGATCCTCTGGTACATCTCGAACGCCGCCGAGCAGCCCCGGCGCAAGAAGATCATCAGCCGCGAGAAGGCCTATCACGGCGTGACGATCGCCGCGGCCTCGCTGACGCGCCTGCCGATCAACCAGCGCGATTTCGACCTGCCGATCTTCCCGGTCGCCTATGCCGAGACGCCGCACCATTATCGCGGTGCCCATCCGGGCGAGAGCGAGGATTCCTTCTCCACGCGCCTTGCCGAGAATCTCGAGAAGCTGATCCTCGCCGAGGATCCCGAGACGATCTGCGCGATGTTCGCCGAGCCGGTGATGGGGGCCGGCGGCGTCATCGTCCCGCCCGCGGGCTATTTCCCGAAGATCCAGAAGGTGCTGAAGAAGTACGGCATCCTTCTGGTCGCCGACGAGGTGATCTGCGGCTTCGGGCGCACGGGCAACATGTGGGGCAGCCAGACCTACGATGCCAAGCCCGACATCATCACCTGCGCCAAGGCGCTATCGGGCGCCTACCTGCCGATCTCGGCGGTGCTGGTCTCCGAGCCCGTCTACCAGGCCATGCAGAAGCAGAGCGACAAGATCGGCAGCTTCGGGCACGGCTACACCTATTCGGCCCACCCCGTCCCGGCGGCCGTGGCGGTCGAGACGCTGAAGATCTACGAGGAACGCGACATCGTCGGCCACGTGCGGCGCGTGGCCCCGCGTTTCATGGCGGGCCTCAAGTCGCTGGCCGACCATCCGCTGGTCGGCGAAGCGGTGGGCGTGGGCCTCATCGGCGGGCTGCAGCTCGTCAAGGACAAGAAGTCGAAGACGATGTTCGCAACGACGCAGGCCGTCGCCCCGCTGGTCGCCAAGGCGTGCGAGGCGGCCGGCCTGATGGTGCGCGGGCTGTTCGACAACCGTGTCGCCGTCTGCCCGCCGCTGATCATCACCGAGGGCGAGATCGACGAGATGTTCGTCCGCTTCCGCAAGGGGCTGGACGACGGCATGGCCGCCGCGAAGGCAAAAGGCCTGCTGGATTGATCCAGATCAGGGGCGGAGCCGGCGGTTCCGCCCAGGATCGGATATCGGGAACCGACAGATGCGCAGGAACTACGACCGCTATTTCGCCGACGCGACGGCCCGGCTGAAGGCCGAAGGCCGCTACCGGGTGTTCGCCGATCTCGAACGCCGCTGCGGCGACTTTCCGCACGCCACGTGGCATTCGCCCGACGGGCCGGTCGACGTCGTCGTCTGGTGCTCGAACGACTATATGGGCATGGGCCAGCACCCCGCGACGCTGGCGGCGATGCGCCGCACGCTCGACGCCAACGGGGCGGGTGCCGGGGGAACGCGCAACATCTCGGGCACCAGCCACCAGCACGTGCTGCTGGAGGCCGAGCTTGCCGACCTGCACGCCAAGCCGGCCGCCCTCGTCTTCACGTCGGGCTACAACGCCAACGAGGCCACGCTTGCCGCCCTCGGCCGGCTGATGCCGGGCCTCGTCATCCTGTCGGACGAGCTCAACCACGCCTCGATGATCGAGGGCATCCGGCATTCGGGGGCGGAAAAGCGCATCTTCAAACACAACGACCCCGCCGATCTCGAACGCCATCTCGCGGCGATCGATCCCGCGCGCCCCAAGGCGATCGCGTTCGAGAGCGTCTATTCGATGGACGGCGACGTGGCGCCGATCGGCATCTTCTGCGACCTCGCCGCGAAATACGACGCGATGACGTATCTCGACGAGGTGCACGCGGTCGGTCTCTACGGCGCACGCGGTGCCGGCATCGCCGAGCGCGACGGGGTCATGGACCGCGTCGACATCGTGCAGGGCACGCTCGCCAAGGGCTTCGGCATCGTCGGCGGCTATGTCGCCGGCACGGCCGCCCTGTGCGATGCGGTGCGCAGCGTGGCCCCCGGCTTCATCTTCTCGACCTCGATGCCGCCGGTGATCGCGGCGGGGGCGCTTGCCGCGATCCGGCACCTGAAGACGAGTACGGCCGAGCGCGCCGCACTTGCCGAGCGCACGGCCCGCCTGAAGGGCCTGCTCGCCGCGGCCGGCCTGCCGCTGATGCCTTCGCAGACCCATATCGTGCCGCTGCTGGTCGGCGACGCGCGCGCGTGCAAGCGCGCCTCGGACGACCTGCTGGCCCGCCACCGCATCTACGCGCAGCCGATCAACTACCCGACCGTGCCCCACGGCACCGAACGGCTGCGCCTGACGGCCACGCCCTTCCACGACGACGTGCTGATGGACGGGCTGGTCGCCGCCCTGGTTGACGTCTGGGGCCGGTTGGAACTAAGGAAAGCCGCATGAAGCGCGCCACACGCCTTGCCGCCGCGGCGGCACTCGCGACCGTCCTTTCCGGCTGCCTGTCGGACGGCCTGATGACCTACGGGTCGTCGTACCCGTCCTACGACCCGGCTGCACCGCGCCAGGTCGGCGCCTCCGGCGCCATGCAGGTGACGCTGAACGGCAGCCCGTTCGCCGCCTCCGACGTCGTCGGCGCCATGAATGCCCAGCCGAACGTGCACGGCCTCGTCTTCAGCCCGGACGCCAACCCGGCCCAGTCCGGGTACCGCATCGCGCTCAATTTCACGACGAACGCCCCCAATCCGTGCAGCCCCGATGCGGGCAACTCGATGCCGCTGGGCAACGATTCCACGCGGCTCCAGCTGGTCGCCAGCTTCTGCCGGTTCGGCGGCATGCTGTCGCGCACGACGGCCGTGGCCCCGCGCCCGGTCCGCCCGGAAGATCCGGAATTCCGCCGGTTCATGCATGCCGTCGTCGTCGAGCTGCTGCCCGCCTTCAAGCCCAACGGGGTCGAGAACGGCGACTGCCCGAGCCGTCCGAACTGCTAGCCTAGGGGCCCCCGATACGGCATTCTTCGCCGTCGTCCGCAACGGGGAGTCCCATGGATCCGAGAAGCGTCAAGACCGCCGAAGATGCCGCCGCCCTGATCAAGGAGCGCAAGATCGACAACGTCAAAGTGGGCGTTTTCGACGTCGACGGCGTGATGCGCGGCAAGTACATGTCGCGCGAGAAGTTCCTCTCGGCACTCACCGGCGGCTTCGGCTTCTGCGACGTGGTCCTCGGCTGGGACTCCAACGACCAGCTCTACGACAACGCCAAGTACACGGGCTGGCACACGGCCTATCCCGACGCGCCCGTGCGCGTCCTGCCCGACACGTGCCGCGAGATCCCGTTCGAGCCTTCCACGCTGCTGTTCCTGGCCGAGTTCGCCGACAAGGCCGAGCCGGTCTGCCCGCGCGGCACGCTGCGCCGGGTCGTCAAGCGCGCGGCCGACATGGGCTTCTCCGTGATGTCCGCCGCCGAATTCGAATTCTTCGTCTTCGAGGAAACGCCCGATTCGGTGCGCGAGAAGAACTACAAGAACCTCAAGAACATCACGCCGGGCTTCTTCGGCTATTCGATGCTGCGCAACTCCGTGCACGCCGAATTCTACCATCACCTGCTCGACACGATGCGCAAGATGGACGTCGCCATCGAGGGCCTGCACACCGAAACCGGTGCCGGCGTGCTCGAAGCCGCGATCGGCGTCGACAGCATGATGGCCTCGGCCGACAAGGCGTCGATCTTCAAGACCTACACCAAGATCCTCGCCCAGCGGCAGAACCGCATGGCGACCTTCATGGCCAAGTGGTCGCACGACTGGCCCGGCCAGAGCGGCCACCTGCACATCTCGCTCCAGGACAAGAAGGGCAAGTCGGCCTTCCACGACCCGAAGAAGCCGCACAACATCTCCGACACGATGCGCCACTTCATCGGCGGCCAGCAGATGCTGATGCCCGAGCTGCTGTCGATGATCGCGTGCACGGTCAATTCCTACACGCGCCTGATCCCCGGCTTCTGGGCGCCGACCGCGTCGATGTGGGGCGTGGAGAACCGCACGACGGCCCTGCGCGTGATCCCGGGCTCGTCGAAATCGCAGCGCGTGGAATATCGCGTGGCCGCGGCCGACATCAATCCCTACATCGCGTTCTCGGCGGCCCTGGGTTCCGGCCTGTGGGGCATCGAGAACAAGATCGAGCCGACCAAGCAGGTGCAGGGCAACGCCTATGCGGTCGAAGCACCGGCCAAGCTGCAGCTGCCGCGCACGCTGGGCGATGCCGCCAAACGCCTTGCCGCCTCGAAGGCCGCCAAGGAACTGTTCGGCGAGGCATTCGTCGAGCATTACGCCGGGACGCGCGACTGGGAACAGCGCGAATACAACAAGGCGATCACCGACTGGCAGCTTCAGCGCTATTTCGAGATCATCTGAGGAATGCCGCGATGAAGATGCTGAAGACGATCAGCCCGGTTGACGGGCGTGAATATGTCACGCGCCCGCTGGCGGGTGCCGCCGAGATCGAGGCTGCCCTCGCCGCCGCCCAGAAGGCCAAGGAAGGCTGGCAGCGCACGAAGCTTGCCGACCGGATCGCGGCCCTCACCCGCATGGTCGACGCGATGCTGGCCGGCAAGGACGCCATCGCCGAGGAACTGACCTGGCAGATGGGCCGGCCGATCTCGCAGACGCCGGGCGAGATGCGCGGCTTCGAGGAGCGCGCGCGCCACATGCTCGCACTCGCACCCGAAGCGCTGGGCGACGTGGCCCCCGCCGCCAAGCCGGGCTTCACGCGCTTCATCCGGCGCGATGCACTCGGCCTCGTCTTCGTCGTCGCACCCTGGAACTACCCGTTTCTCACCTCGGTCAACGCGGTGATCCCGGCCCTTGCCGCGGGCAACGTCGTGATCCTCAAGCACTCGCACCAGACACCGCTGGTGGCCGAGCGGTACGCGGCCGCCGCCAAGGCGGCGGGCCTGCCGGCGGGCGTGTTCCAGATCCTGCACACCGACCACGCCGACGCCGCGCGCATCGTGGGCGACGCGCGCACCGATTTCGTCTGCTTCACCGGCTCGGTCGACGGCGGCAAGGCGATCCAGCGCGCCATCGGCGAACGCTTCATCGGGGCCGGCCTCGAACTGGGCGGCAAGGACCCCGCCTATGTGCGCGCCGACGCCAACCTCGCGCACGCGGTCGAGAACCTCGTCGACGGCGCTTTCTTCAATTCCGGGCAGTCGTGCTGCGGGATCGAGCGCATCTACGTGCACGAGAGCCTCTACCCGAAATTCGTCGACGGCTTCGTCGAACTCACCAAGAGCTACAAGCTCGGCAATCCGACGGATACGGCGACCAATCTGGGGCCCATGGTGCGCGCGAGTGCCGCCGATTTCGTGCGCGGGCAGATCGCCGAGGCCGTGCAGCAGGGTGCGCGCTCGCTCGTCGATCCGAAGCACTTCCCGGCCGACAAGGCGGGTACCCCCTATCTCGCCCCGCATGTCCTCGTCGACGTGAACCACAAGATGCGCGTGATGACCGAGGAAAGCTTCGGCCCCGTCATCGGCATCATGAAGGTCGCCGGCGACGACGAGGCGGTGGCGCTGATGAACGACAGCGCCTACGGCCTGACGGCGGCGCTGTGGACGTCCGACGCCGCCGCCGCCGAAAAGCTCGGCGGGCGGATCGAGACAGGCACCGTCTTCATGAACCGCTGCGACTATCTCGATCCGGGGCTCGCCTGGACCGGCGTCAAGGATACCGGCCGGGGCGCCACGCTCTCGGCCCTCGGCTACGAGCAGCTCACGCGTCTCAAATCCTTCCACCTGCGCACGACACTCTAGGAAACGGCACGCCGATGACCATCAAGGGCAACTGGAACTATCCGACCACCGTCTGGGCCGGCCCCGGCCGCCTCGAAGAGCTTGCCGCCGCATGCGGCCGGCTCGGCATGAAGCATCCGCTGCTGGTGACCGACGCCGGGCTTGCGGGCAGCCCGATGGTCGCGCGCGCCCTGAAGCTTTCCGGGGCTGCCCTGTTCGCCAAGGTGAAGGGCAATCCCACGGGCCAGAACGTCGATGACGGGCTCGCCGTGCTGCGTGCCGGCATGCATGACGGCGTCATCGCCTTCGGCGGCGGTTCGGCGCTGGATGCCGCCAAGGCGATCGCCCTGATGGCCGGGCAGAAGCGCCCGCTGTGGGATTTCGAGGACGTGGGCGACAATTTCAAGCGCGTCGATCCCGACGGCATGCTGCCCGTCGTCGCGGTCCCGACGACGGCCGGGACGGGCTCGGAGGTCGGCCGCGCATCGGTCATCACCAACGAAGCCGACCACGAGAAGAAGATCATCTTCCATCCGAAGATGATGCCCGGGATCGTCATCTCCGACCCCGAACTGACCGTCGGCCTGCCCGCGCACATCACGGCCGCGACCGGCGTCGACGCGTTCGTGCACTGCTTCGAGGCCTATTGCGCGCCCGGCTTCCACCCGATGGCGGAGGGTATCGCGCTCGAAGGTATGCGTCTGGTGAAGGACGAGCTGCCGCGCGCGGTCGCGGACGGCACGAACATCGAGGCGCGCGCGCGCATGCTCGCGGCCGCCAGCATGGGTGCCGTCGCCTTCCAGAAGGGTCTCGGCGGCGTGCATGCACTCGCCCATCCGATCGGGGCGGTCTACGACACGCACCACGGCCTCACCAATGCCGTGCTGCTGCCCTACGTCATGCAGCACAACCGTCCGGCCATCGAGGCGCGCATGGGGCTGGTGGCGCGGGTGCTCGACCTGCCGCGCGCGGACTACAGGGCGGTATTCGACTGGGTCCTCGCGTTCCGCAAGACCCTCAAGATCCCGCACACGCTGAAGGAAATCGGCGTGGATGCGGCGCGCGCCCCGGAAATCGGCGAAATGGCGGCCCGCGACCCGTCGGCGGGCGGAAATCCGAGCCCCGTCGATGCCCCGGCGCTGGAGCGCATTTTCCGGCGGGCCGTGGCCGGCGAACTTGCCTGATCCGGCCCGGTTTTTAGCGCCCGGCCCTTAACATTGCATTAGCGCTTTTCGCGCTAGTTTTCCCGTCCGAAGAACACGGGAATTGCCGAGCCATGGCCAAACTGGACCTATCCGACGACGACTATTTCGCGATCGAAGACGCGCTGCTCAACAGTGCCCGCGGCCGCGCCTTCCTGCGCATGCGCGACGAGCGCCAGCGCGTGGTCTCGATCGACGAAGCACGGCGCATCGCGTCGTCGTTCCGCGAGTGGACGATCAAGCAGATCGGCTTCGCCAAGGAGACCCAGAGCCTCGACGTCCTGCGCGCCGAGTTGCAGAGCATGGCCTCGCACATCCAGACCGCGAAGTCGGAAATCGCCTCGATCTACAACAAGGACCCGAAGGTCCAGCAGGCCGGCAACCGCATCAACGCGGCGACCAGCGAGCTCGACCAGATCGTCGCGTCGACCGAGCGCGCCACGTCCGACATCCTCAACGCCGCCGAGCGGATCATGGAGATCGCCGGCACGCTGCCCGCCGAGCAGAGCGAGGCCGGCCAGACCCTGACCGACCAGGCCACGGAAATTTTTACGGCCTGCTCCTTCCAGGACATCACCGGCCAGCGCATCTCGAAAGTCGTCAGCACACTGCGCTACATAGATCAGCGCGTGGCCGCGATGGTCGCGATCTGGGGACCGGAGAATATTACAAACGCGCAGGCGCGCACCGACGAGGGTGCCGACCAGCGCCGCGACGCGCATCTGCTGAACGGGCCGGCAATGCCCGGCCAGGGCCACACGCAGGTCGAGATCGATGCCCTGCTGGCCGGGGCGGCGGCGGCGACACCCGCACCCGCCGTGACTACGATTGAAGCGCCGGCACCCGCGCCCATCAAGGCGGCGCCACCGCCGCCGCCGGCACCGCCGCCCGCACCCAAACCGCCGCCGGCAACCGTGCCTGCACCGGCGGCGACCGGTGTTACGGCTTCGCAGGCCGATATCGACAAGCTGTTTGACTGATCCCCACTGGCCAATCGGCCCCGGGCATCGTAAATAGGGCAGATGACCAGCACCGACACGCCTGCCTCCCCGGCTGCGGATCCGCATGCTGCGCCCGCTCCGGGCGCCGAAGCGGTGCCGCCGCCGGCGGCTGCCGGCGACGCGAATGTCGATGAATACGATGCCGAGGGCCAAGACGCCCTCCATATCCTGCCGCTGAGCATCATCCCGCTCGAGACACCCGGCCTGCGCCGGCTGCGCCTGATCAAGAACGTGCGGCTCGATTCCGTGGTCGAGCTCTACAAGGACCAGGGCCACAAATCGGCGCAGGTGCCGCTCGACGCGCTCCACAGCGTCTTCCAGAGCTACACCGAGCCGCTGCGCAAGGACATGCCGCTGCTGCAGAGCCTGAGCAGCATCCCCTCCTTCGACGTCTACACGCTGCGCGTGGCGCTGCGCGCCCTCAACCTCAACATCGACGCGAAGAAGGAACTGCAGCTTTCCGAGGGCAAGCGCAAGGAACTGACCGAGCACATGAAGGTCTTCACCCATCCGCTGATCCAGCAGATCTACGGATCGGACGATTTCGTGGTGAACGACGTTTCCGACATCATGAAGCTGATCGCCTCGCCCAACCGCGAGGACGCGCTCAAGAACCTGCGCATGATGTCGCAGAAGCTCAACGTGCCGCTGACCGAGATCCCGCGCTTCCTCGAGGATTACGGCGACACGTTCCTGTCGCTCGCCTATTTCCGCTCGTGCCTCGACCTCGTCGTCCCGCAGGTCCAGGGCTTCCTCGACTGGCTGAAGCCGCTCGAGGAAAACCAGATGATCAAGCAAGACCGCATGTCCAAGCAGATGCTGGACAAGGTCAAGGAGTCGCTGTCGGGCGTCATCATCTCGCTGACCGGCCGCTTCGAGGCGTTCAACCGCAAGAGCGCCGACTTCTGGAAGGACATCAACGCCGACAGCTTCTCGAAGATGAAGGATCTGGTGTTCTCGAACCACCGGTCGATCGGCGGCGTGCTGTGCGGCCTGTCGGTCAAGATGCAGCTGTGGCGCGACCGCTTCCCCACGGCCAGCGGCGGGCCCAACAAGCGGCTCGAATTCGTGCGTTCCGAGATCGTGCCCGGCATGCAGCTCATCGACGAGCTGGAAGCGGCCGCTCGCAAGCGCGGGATCTGATCCCCTTCAAAGTCCCCGCGTGAGGGAAACCATCGCCGCCTGCTGGCGGCGGAAGGCCACGCGCTTTGCGTTGGCGATCACCGGCGTCATGATGCCCGAAAGCGTCTTCAGCGCCGTGGGAACGGGCGAGGACGGCGTCACCGGGCCGGTCGCCCCCATCAGCGTCTTGAAGGCACCCGGCAGGGCGAAATGCCCGGCCAGCGACGTGCCCATCAGGTCGAACTCGCTGCCGCCGAGCAGGTCGCGGAACGCCTCGTTCATCCACAGGATCGCGCCGTCGACCGTACCCACCAGCGTCACGGCGACGGGGAGTGCGTCGAGGATCTCGGCAAGCTTGGCGTCCTCGGATTCCGAATCGTCCTCGTCGGCGAGCGGCACCGCGACCAGGAAATGCCCGCCACCGAGCGCCACGAGGCCGAGATCGGCCTCGATCCGGTGCCCGCACAGGATGGTGCCCTCGCAAGGCACGACCACTTCCTGACCGTCCGCAAGCCGGCCGAAGGCCGCCGCGAGCGGAGGCGCCACCCCGTCGGCGAAAGCCGGCCGGCCGGCCTCGGCACGCTCGAAATTGGTGAAAAAGGAAGTATCCGCCCAGACAAGCCGGGCGCTTGCCGGGTCGGCGCCCGAAAGCGTCAGGACCGCCACGCATCCCGATGTCTTGAGGTGTTCGGACGCAGCCATGCTTCCCCCTTCGCACCCGCGAAGAGGAAAGTTTAGCGTCCGGGCCGGATCAAGCCAAGGAAAGCCTACGCGGCCTCGGCGCCGCCGCGCTTGATGGCCAGCAGGCGGCTGACCTCGAGCAGGACCAGCAGCTTGCCCTTGAGGCGGTAGATGCCGCCCGAAACCTCGCGCCAGCGCGGGTCGAGGGTGTTGGGATTGCGTTCGTAGGTGTCGGCGGAGAGCGACAGCACCTCGCCGACATTGTCGACCATCAGCGCGTAGAGCTCGCCCTTGAAGTCGACCACGACATTCATGCCGGGCTTGTCGGCCTCGCGCTTGGGCAGGCCCAGGCGGCGGCGGACGTCGAAGGCGGTGACGATACGGCCGCGCAGGTTGAGCGCGCCGGCGACCTCGGCCGGCGCCAGGGGGACGCGCGTGATGCGCTGGGGTCCCAGCACGTCCTGGACCGTCAGGACCGGGATGCCGAAGAGCTGGTCGGCGACCATCATCGTGACGAAGTCGTTGGCGACGTCCGCACCCGCGGCCTTCACGGCACCCGAACGATCGGCGGAAACGAGGGAATTGCTCATCGTGTTTTCTCCGGTTTCCGGGCGATCACTGGGCGGCCGCGACGCGGTTGGCCGCACTCAGCTCGTTGAGCGAGGCAAGCAGGCCCTCGCGGTCGAGCTTCGGGATGAAGTCGGTGAAGCCCACGCGACGCGCCCGCTCGATGTCCTGCGGGTGGGTGTGCGAGGACAAGGCGAGGATCGGCGTCTCGCGGAAGCGCTCGGTCTTGCGCAGCGCCTCGGCGAACTCGAAGCCGCTCATGCCCGGCATCTCGATGTCGGACACGACGATGTCGAACTCGCGGCCGGCCTCGCACATGGCGAGCGCCTGCGTGCCGGTATCGGCGGTCGTGACGTCGTAGCCCGCGACCGCCAGGATCGGCTGCAGCAGGTTGCGGAAGAACGGGCTGTCGTCGACAAGCAGGAGCCGGCGCGCGTGGGTCTGCCCGAAGGGTGAATCCGCCTTGCCGAACCAGTCGCCGAAGGCGAGCGAGAGATAGTGCGCCGTGTCGATGACGTCGGTCGCCTTGCCGGCGATGATCGCCGAACCGACCATGCCGGGGCGGACGTTGTTCATCTCGACCTGGAGATGCTCCTCGACGATGTCGACGATCTCGTCGACCAGCAGGCCCATGTTGCGGCTGCGGTCGGCGAAGACGAGGATCGACTGGCGGCCCTCGCTGCGCACCGCGTAGGACGGATCGATCGTCACCAGCGGCATCAGCTTGCCGCGATACTGCAGCACGGGCTTGCCGTCCGAGTACTCGATCGTGTTGGCGTCGGTTTCTTCCAGGCGCGCGATGAGCGACAGCGGTACTGCCTTGGGCGCCTGACCGCCGGCGCGGAAGACGAGGAGGGCGACGCGCTGGCCTTCGGTCCGGGCGCGTTCGTCGGTCTGGGCCGCGGCGGCCTGCTCGCCCATCGAGGCGGACTCGCCCGACGCGGCGGCAATGCCGTTGGGATCGAGGATCATGATCACCGATCCGTCGCCCAGGATCGTGTTACCCGAGAACATCGAGATGTCGCGCAGGATGGGGGCGACGGGCTTGACGACGATTTCTTCGGTGTCGAACACGCGGTCGACCATGATGCCGAAGGTATACGTGCCGACCTGGGTGACGACGATGAAGCTTTCGGCCGCGTCCACGCCGCGGTCCTCGCCGAGCCGCAGCATGTCGTGCAGGCTGACGAGCGGCAGCAGGCGGTTGCGCAGGCGAAGGAAGGGCGAATCGTTGACCCGCTCGATCGTCGTTTCGGAACCCGCCGTGGCGCGCACGAGTTCGAGCACGCTGATCTGCGGGATCGCGAAGCGTTCGCCCGAGCACTCGACCACGAGGGCCGAGACGATGGCGAGCGTCAGCGGGATCTTGATGACGAAGCTGGTGCCCTTGCCGCGCTGGAACTTGAGCTCGACCGTGCCGCCGATCTTCTCGATGTTCGTGCGCACGACGTCCATGCCGACGCCGCGCCCGGAGACCGAGGTGACGACGGCAGCGGTGGAGAAGCCGGCCTTGAAGATGAACTGGGCGACCTGCTGGTCGGTGAGCGTGGCCGCCTCGGCCTCGCTGCACACGCCGTTCTGGATCGCCTTCTGCTTGATCTTGTCGATGTTGAGACCGCGGCCGTCGTCGGTGATCTCGATGATGATGTGGCCGCCTTCGTGGAAGGCGTTGAGGTTGACGCGGCCCGTCTCGGGCTTGCCCGCCGCACGGCGTTCCTCGGGCCGCTCCAGCCCGTGGTCGGCGCAGTTGCGCACGAGGTGGGTCAGCGGATCCTTGATGAGTTCGAGCACCTGCCGGTCGAGCTCGGTGTCCTGGCCGTGCATCAGCAGGTCGATCTTCTTGCCCAGTTCGTGGCTGAGATCGCGGATCAGGCGCGGCAGCTTCGACCAGGCGTTGCCGATCGGCTGCATGCGCGTCTTCATGACGCCTTCCTGCAGTTCCGACGTGACGTGGTTGAGGCGCTGGAGCGGGCCGGTGAACTCGCTGTCCTTCTGCGAACGCAGGATCTGGAGGAGCTGGTTGCGCGTCAGCACGAGCTCGGAAACCATCGTCATCAGGTTCTCGAGCACGTCCACGTTGACGCGGATCGACGAGGCGGCGACGGCGGATTCGGTGACCTCGCCGCGCGGCTCGGCCTTCGCGACGGCCTTCGCCGGTGCGGGAGCGGCGGCGGCGACGGGTGCCGGAACGGGTGCCGGTGCAGGCTCGGGATTCTTCTGGGCGGCGAGCGCGTCGGCGACCGCCGCGGTCTTGTACGCAGGTACCGGCACGAAGCCGTGCTCGTCCGGCTCGGGCTCGGCCGACGGCGCGGGTGCCAGCGCCTGCAGCGGCACGGCGGTCGCGGGCGCAGCGGGGGCCGCCGACTGCTCGCCGTTCGCGTAGTCGTTGAGGCGCTTGATCAGGTCCAGGTCCTCGCCTTCCGGCTCGGCTTCGGTCTGCTCGAGCACCGACAGGAGGCTCTTGATCCGGTCGAGCGCTTCGAGGATCAGCGTCACGGCCTGTTCGTTGGGGATCAGCTTGCCGTCGCGGATCTTGTCGAGGAGGTTCTCGCCGGCGTGCGCGACCTTCTCGAGACGCGGCAGGCCGAGGAAGCCGCACGTTCCCTTGATGGTGTGCATGATCCGGAAGATGCTGCCGACCAGACCCGGATCGTTCGGGTTCTGCTCCAGCTTGACGATCTCGGTATCCAGCACGCCGAGATTCTCGTTCGTCTCGGTCAGGAAGTCGCGCAGCAGATCGTCCATGTTTCTCTCCGTCGTCGGTCCGGTCGCGGGCCGATCCTTCGCACCCGTTTTAACCTTACCGAAGTTACCGAACCGTTTACACCGGCAATGGCGGGATAATTATTCGTAAAACGTTGTTTTTCCACAGTATTTACGCATTTCCGGCGACAATTTGGCGAACGAACCGGATGTGGAGACGAAGATTGTAGAGCGTGTCGGCATAGCCGACCGGGACCTTCATCTCGCCCGCCTTCATCTGGATCGAATCCAGCTCCGCAAGCAATTCAGTCCGGCGCTCCGGCGTGGCCGACGCCCGCAACTCGGCCTCGATCCGCCTGAGTATTTTGTAGTTCGAAAAAATTTTGCCGCGAATCTGCCAGCGATAGGCAGGAGGTGCGATCCGGGCGAGCGGGATCATCAGCGTGACGAACGGAATCAGCATGACGAGGCTGCGTTCGACCAGCACGGCCGCCCAGAACGGCAGATAGCGCGACAGGAAATTGGGCCCTCGCTCGATCAGGCGCTCGGAGTCCTCATGCAGCGCGAAGTCGGCAAAATTCGTCGTCGGGAAGGCGCCGGCGGGTGCGAAGATCTGGCGCGGCCCGTGCACCTCCTTGGCCGCCTTCACGAGCAGCTGGACCAGTGCGGGATGGACATCCTCGCGCGCGACGAGCTGGGCGACCGGGGCAAGCAGGATCGTGTCGTCGTTGGGCACGTCGCGCCCTAGGTCGAGCGCACCGCCCGGCAGCGTGATCGACGACAGGAACGGGAAATTGTGCCGGTAGGCCGCGTGGCGCTCGAAGCTGAAGAGCTTGTGCTTGCCGGCCGCCAGCAGGTCGGTGAGGGCGGCGGGTGCGCGCGCCGCGACGAAGAAGGCGGCATCGACCGTGCCCTCACGCAGCGCCTGGAACGAGTCGGCCGTGCCGATCGCGCGGGCATCGACGTCGCGCGTGACGTCGAGACCGTTGGCCCGCAGCACCTGGCGCACGAGGATCTGCGTGCCCGATCCGTCGCCGCCGATGGCCACGCGCCGGCCGCGCAGGTCGTGGAGCTTCTCGACCGGCAGGTCGGCGCGGAAGACGAACCACACCGGCTCGTAGAACACCGACGCGACGGTCACGAGCCCCGGCGAGCCTTCTTCCGATCCCACCCCGCCCTGGATCAGCGCCATGTCGATGCGCGTGCTCTCGTCGCCCAGGCGGCGCAGATTGTCGACGGCACCGGCCGTTTCGACGACCTCGAGCGTGACGCGGTCGCGCGCGAGGATCTCGGCATAGCGCTTCGCGAACTCGAGATAGGCCCCGCCTTGCGCGCCCGCGGCGAAGACGAGGTGGTTGGGCGGCGGCGGGGCCACGAACCGCAGCGCCACCGCAAAGCCCGCGCAGATCAGCAGGACGATCGGGAGATAGACCTTCAGGGCTTCGCGCATGGCCGGATTCCTTGGACTAGACCAGATCGAGTTCGAGCGCATGCAGGCCCCGCACGACGAGATTGTCCGACCAGCGCAACGCCTGCGGCGCAAGTCCGATGTGCGGCAGGCGCGCGAGAAGACGCGGGAACGCCACGCGCGCTTCCAGCCGCGCCAGCGGGGCGCCGACGCAGAAATGGATGCCGAAACCGAACGCCAGATGCGGGTTGGGATCGCGCGAAAGATCGAACCGGTCGGGCTCGGCGAACACGGCCGGATCGCGGTCGGCGGCGGCGAGCATCAGGAAGATGCGCTCGCCCGGCTCGATGACGGCCCCCTGCCATTCGAACCGGTCGTGCGCGACGCGCACCTGGGCAAGACTCGGCCCGTCCCAGCGCAGCATCTCCTCGACCGCCCCTTCGACGAAAGTCGTGTCGCCCGCGTTCGCGCGAAAGCGCGCCATCTCGCCGGGATGGCAGAGCAGCGACCACAGCCCGTTGCCGATCAGGTGCGTCGTCGTCTCGTGGCCGGCGAACAGCAGCAGCACGCAAGTCGCCACGAGTTCCTCGCGCGACATGCGCGCGTCGCGGTCGGCGGCACCGATCATCCACGACGCGGCGTCGTCGCCGGGCTTGCGCCGCCGCGCCTCGACCAGATCGCCGAAATAGGCTTCCATCTCGCGCGCGGCCGCCTCGGCGCGCGCATACTTGTCGGGCGTGGCGCGCGCGGTCAGCACGAAGGCGCCAAGGTCGTCGGACCAGCGCTTGAGCAGGTCGACATCCTCGAGCGGCACGCCGAGCAGGTCGGCGATGACGGTGGCGGGCAGCGGATAGGCGAAGTCGCGGATGAAATCGATGCGCTTGCGCGTGGCGAACGCGTCGATCAGCTCGTCGACCCGGCGCGCCACGAGCGGCCCCAGCCCCTCGATCGCGCGCGGGCTGAACGCCTTGTTCATCAGGCCGCGCAGCCGCGTATGGTCGGGCGGATCGACGAACACGGCCCAGCGCGTGACCGTCGCCTCCAGATGCGCCACGCCCGCGCGCCGCTCGGCCGTCATGTGGTCGAAGAACGGACCCATCCGGTTGGCCGACAGGCGGGGGTCCTTGAGCAGGGCCTTGCAGTCGGCGTGGCGCGTGACGACCCAGCCGCCGAGGGCGGCCGAACGGTAGACCGGCTGCGCCACCCGCAATTCCGCCAGCGACGGATAGGGGTCGGCGATGAAATCGGCGGCGCGCGGGTCGAGATCGAGCGGCATGGGCAGGCAGCCTAGCAAACCCATCGGGGCCGGCATCGGCCAAAAACGGCGGTAATTAGATAAGGGCGACTGGCGGGGGGTGCCTGATATACAACGATGAAACGTCAATTCGCGAACGCGCGCATCGCCGACACGCGAAAGCCCGCCCCGCTTCCGGAGGATGCCCATGTTCGGATTTTTCCGCCTTCACCTCTATCTCCAGGTGCTGATCGGCATCGCGATCGGCACGGCCCTCGGGTTCGTGGCGCCGGAAACCGCGGCGGCGATGAAGCCGTTCGGCGACGCTTTCGTGAAGCTGATCAAGATGGTCATCGCGCCGATCATCTTCGCGACCGTCGTGGTCGGCATCGCCAAGATCGGCGACATGCGCGAGGTCGGGCGCGTCGGCATGAAGGCGCTCATCTATTTCGAACTCGTCACGACGCTGGCCCTCCTGATCGGCCTCATCGTCGTCAACATCCTGCAGCCCGGCCACGGCATCAACGCCGACCCCAAGACGCTCGACGCGCGCGCGGTCGCAAGCTACGCCACGCAAGCGAAGTCGCTCAGCACGGTCGACTTCCTCCTCAACATCATCCCCTCCTCGGTGGTCGACGCCTTCGCCAAGGGCGAGATCCTGCAGGTGCTGCTGTTCTCGGTGCTGTTCGGCCTGTCGCTCGCGCATTTCGGCGAGCGCGGCAAGCCGGTGATCGAGTTCGTCGAGCAGGTGCAGAACGTCTTCTTCGGCATCATCACCTTCATCATGAAGTTCGCCCCCCTGGGTGCCTTCGGCGCCATGGCCTTCACGATCGGGCGCTACGGGATCAGCGCGCTGGTCTCGCTCGGCTCGCTGATGCTCGCGGTCTACGTCACGTGCTTCCTGTTCGTGGTCATCGTGCTGGGCACCATCGCGCGCGTGACCGGCTTCTCGCTGTGGAAGTTCCTCAAGTTCATCAAGGAAGAGCTGCTGATCGTGCTCGGCACGTCGTCGTCGGAATCGGTGCTGCCGCGCCTGATGACCAAGCTCGAGCGCGCGGGCTGCGAGAAATCCGTCGTCGGCCTCGTCGTGCCCACGGGCTATTCGTTCAATCTCGACGGCACGTCGATCTACCTGACGATGGCGGCGATCTTCATCGCGCAGGCGACCAACGTGGAACTCAGCCTCGGCCAGCAGCTGGCCATCCTCGGCGTGCTGCTGCTGACCTCGAAGGGGGCGGCTGCCGTCACCGGCGGCGGGTTCATCACGCTGGCCGCCACGCTTTCGACGATCGACACGCTGCCGGTGGCGGGCCTTGCCCTGCTGCTGGGCGTCGACCGCTTCATGTCGGAAGCGCGCGCGATCACCAACCTGATCGGCAACGGTGTCGCCACCGTCGTCGTCGCGGCATGGGAAGGGGAGCTCGATCGCGACCGCCTGGCGGCCGCCCTCGACGGACGCCTGCCCGAGGAAGACGCGATCGAGGTCGCGATGCACACGCCCGTCCACAAACCCGGGGCGGCCGACTAGGCCCCCACCCGGCGACGGGCAGCCATGCATAGGTAATTATTGGCATCGCTTGACTTTTTGCGCTGCACAACGCATATACCGGTCCGCGCCGCCTCGTGCGGCCTTTGGTTTCCGGCTCGCGTGAGCGCGATCGAAGTCTAGATCGCGACCCGCCGGAAGCTCCAAGACACCTCGCCCGGACACGCACGGGCGCTCCCAGAACCGGATAGCCCCGTGGCACACGGCATCGACCCTTGCGAGGGCGACCGCCGCGCGACTGTCTATTACGTTACGAAAAGAGAACTCAGTGACTGAAGTTGCAATCAACACCAACACGCAGATCCAGACCCCCGCCAACACGCCGACCGCCCCCACCTTCGACACGCTCGGCCTCTCGGCCCCGATCCTCAAGGCGGTCACCGCCGAGGGCTACACGATCCCCACGCCGATCCAGCTGCAGGCGATCCCGCAGGTGATGGCCGGCAAGGACCTCCTCGGCATCGCGCAGACCGGGACCGGCAAGACGGCGGCCTTCGCACTCCCCATCCTCCATCGCCTGATGGCCAACCAGCAGCGTCCGGGCCGTGGCCTGTGCCGCGTGCTCGTCCTCTCGCCCACCCGCGAACTCGCCGGCCAGATCGCCGACAGCTTCCGTGCCTACGGGCGCGAGCTGCCGATCCGCGGTGCGGTCGTCTATGGCGGCGTCTCGTTCGGGCCCCAGGCCCGCCAGCTGCAGAGCGGCGTCGACATCGTCGTCGCAACGCCGGGCCGCCTGCTCGACCATCTCAACCAGGGCACGCTGCGCCTCGACAAGACCGAGATCTTCGTCCTCGACGAGGCCGACCAGATGCTCGATCTCGGCTTCATGCGCGACATCCGCAAGCTGATCCCGCTGCTGCCCAAGGAACGCCAGAACCTGTTCTTCTCGGCCACGATGCCCAAGGAGATCGGCGCATTGGCCGACGAACTGCTGCGCAACCCCGTGCGCGTCGCGGTGACCCCGGTCGCCACGACGGCCGCACGCGTCGAGCAGAAGGTCGTGTTCTGCGACGCGGCCAAGAAGCGCCCCGTTCTCGTCGACCTCCTCAAGAAGGTCGCCACCACCCGCACGCTCGTCTTCGCGCGCACCAAGCGCGGCGCCGACCGCGTGGTCGAGCATCTCGAGCGCTCGGGCATCCCCGCCCAGGCGATCCACGGCAACAAGAGCCAGGGCCAGCGCGAGCGGGCGCTGGGCGCCTTCAAGAGCGGCCAGTGCCGCGTGCTCGTCGCCACCGACATCGCCGCGCGCGGCATCGACGTCGATGCCGTCGGCCATGTCATCAACTATGACCTGCCCAACGTCGCGGAAAGCTACGTGCACCGCATCGGCCGCACGGCGCGCGCCGGTGCCGACGGCACGGCGATCTCGCTGTGCGATCCCTCGGAGCGCAGTTTCCTGCGCGACATCGAGCGCCTGATCCGCAAGCAGATCCCGCGTCTGGAAATGCCGGGCGAAGCCCCGCAGACCCGTCGCGCTGCCTGACCTAAACGCTTGAGCCGAACCCGCCGCCGGACCAGACTGTCCGGCGGCGGCATTCGGACCTAGCGAAGCCATCCGGTCCGCCTCTTGAAGGAGGACCCGATGCGACCGCTCGACGACCAGACCGCCGCCGCAGCCGCAAAGCTGCTCGACGTCGAAACGACCGAGGCCGACCGCGCACGCATGGTGACGCTGGCCGGTCCCCAGATCGCGGTGGTCGCCCGCACCCACCTTCCGTTCGACAGCGAGCCGTCGCACCTCGTGCGCGGCCTTGCCCGGGGCAAGCGCGCATGAGCGCCCTGCCCGCCGACCCGACCCTCGCTACGCTGACCGAAATTGCCGAGGCGCTCGCCGCCCGGAAGATCTCGTCGGTCGAGATCACGAATGCCTGCGTCGCCCGCGCCAAAGCCTGGCAGCCGGCCCTCAACGCCTTCATCGCGCTCGACGCCGAAGCGGCCCTCGCGATGGCGCGCGCGGCCGACGCGAAACCCGCGACCGGCCGCCTGCACGGCGTGCCGCTCGCCCACAAGGACATGTATTACAGGGCAGGCCGCACGGCGACCTGCGGCTCGAAGATCCGGCGCGACTGGAAAGCGCCCGTCACCGCGACAGCCCTTGCCCGCCTCGACGCCGCCGGTGCCGTCGATCTCGGCACGCTCAACATGGCCGAATTCGCGTTCGGGCCCACGGGGCACAACTATCATTTCGGCCATGCCCGCAACCCGTGGAACACCGCGCACATCACCGGCGGCTCGTCGTCGGGCTCGGGCGCTTCGGTCGCCGCACGCGTCGTGTTCGGCGCATTGGGCTCCGACACCGGCGGCTCGATCCGCATGCCGGCATTTTGCAACGGCCTTGCCGGCATCAAGCCGACCTGGGGCCGCGTCAGCCGGCACGGGGCCATGACGCTTTCCTGGACGATGGACACGGTCGGCCCGCTCGCGCGCACGGTCGAGGATTGCGCACGCCTGTTCGGCGCGATCGCGGGCCCCGATCCCGAGGACGCGACCGCGGCCAACGAACCCGTGCCGGACTACGAAGCTGCATGCCGCGCACCGATCAAGGGCCTGCGCATCGGTGTCGCCAGCGGCTATTTCGACGAGGACCTGCATCCATCCGTCGCCAAGATGCTCGACGACGCGATCGCGGTCTTCACGAGGCTGGGTGCGGTCGTCTCGCGCGTCAAGATCCCGGACCTCGAAGCGGTCAACGCCGCGGGGGCGCTCGTGACGATCTCGGAAGCCGCATCGGCGCACCGGCCGTGGCTCGAGACGCGCCTCGACGACTATTCCGCGCAAGTGCGCGCCCGCATGCTGCCCGGCCTTGCCGTGCCCGCGGTCGCCTATCTCGACGCCCAGCGCATCCGTGCCGCCACGCTCGCACGTTTCCTCGCCGAGGTCTTCGACAAGTGCGACGCCGTGCTGGCGCCCGTCTGCGCCGTTCCGGTGCCCACGATCGCGGCAACCGACGTCACCGACAGCGAGGCGATGCCCGCCACGCTCGGCAAGCTCACGCGCCTGTCGCGGCCGTTCAACGCGATGGGGCTGCCGTCCTTGTCGGTGCCGGCCGGCTTCGACGGCCAGGGCCTGCCGCTTGGCCTGCAACTCGGCGGCCGGCCGTTCGACGAGGCGACGCTGTTCAGTCTGGGAGCTGCCTTCGAGCGCGAGACGCAAATCCACCGGACCGCACCCCGCCTGCCCGGCTGACAAGCATCTATTTCGGCTGGATGCCGGCGAGCAGTCCGCGCCCGGAGAAGATCCGCAGCGTCCCGCCGCCTTCGACCAGCAGTGCGTGGCCGGCCGGGATCGTGTGGATGGCGTTTTCCAGCGCCAGCCCGATCGGTCCATCGGCGGCATAGACGACATGCGTCCCCGTGCCGAACCGGATTTCGGTCCCCGCCCCCACGACGTTCAGGCTGCCGGTCGCGTGGCTGCGCCGGACGATCAGGTTCACGACTTCGACCGGGCCGTCGTCGAGCAACGCGTCGATCTTCGTGGCCCCGTCGAACCGCACCGGAACGAAGGGCGTACGCACGTCGATCTCGCTGCCGTCGGCGCCACGCAGACGCAGGCCCCGCCCCTGCACGACGACCTGCAGTCGCTCGAAGCCGGCCATGTCGGAGAACGGGCTTGGCGACGTTCCGATCCCGGTGCGCCCCAAGCGCCACAAGGTCGCGTCCCAGTCGCCCGGGCGGCCACCGGCGCTGAACACCGAGACGATGTCGCGCGTGACACCCTTCCCGTTTTTCCAGGGGAAGGGAACGAACTGGTCGGGGGCGATCGCGCGGGGTTCGGACATGGCGCCCAGACTGGCCCTTTGCTCGGGCCAAGTCGAGGAGTAGACCGCGCGGCGACGAAATGGTCTGCTAGAATCCTGCCATGGACCTTCCCGCGAAGTTCCGCATCCTGCCTTGCGGCGACGCCGCCCTGACGGTCGAATTCGGCGATACGGTCGATTCGGCGATCAACGCGCGCGTCCTCGGCTTCGACGCGGCGGTGACGAAGGCCGCCATCGGCGGCGTGGTCGAGACGATCCCGACCTACCGCTCGCTGTTCGTCCAGTACGATCCCGTGGCGATCGGCTTCGCCGATCTCGCAGCTCGCCTCAAGGCGATCGCCGCAGCGGCACGCCCGCAGGCGGCCAACGGCCGTCGCTGGCGCGTACCCGTCGTCTATGGCGGCGAAGCGGGTATGGATCTCGACGATGTCGCGCGCCGGCACGGCCTGACGACGCGCGAACTGATCGCCCGCCACGCGGCCGGCGACTACCGGATCTACATGATCGGTTTCACGCCGGGCTTCGCCTATCTGGGCGGCCTCGATCCCACGATCGCCACGCCCCGCCGCGACGCGCCCCGCGCCGTCACGCCGCCCGGTGCGGTCATGATCGGCGGCGTACAGGCCTGCATCCAGTGCCAGGCCGCACCCAGCGGCTGGCACGTGCTGGGTCGCACGCCGATGCGCAACTTCCATCCGGCGCGCGATCCGGTGTTCCTGATGGGATCGGGCGACAGCGTCTCGTTCTACGAGGTGCCGGCCCGCGAATGGATTGCTCTCGAGCGCGCCGCCGAACGCGGCGAGAAGATCGGCGAACTGGTGGCGGCATGAGCACGCTCGTCGTCGAGGAAGCAGGGCCCGCCACCTCCGTCCAGGATGCCGGCCGGTTCGGCGCGCTGCGTTACGGCCTGTCGTCGTCCGGTGCGATGGACCGCGCGGCGCTTGCCGCGGCGAACGCGCTGGTCGGGCTGCCGGCCGGTGCCGCGGCCATCGAGATCGGCCCGCTTGCCGCCCGCTTCGCGGTGCGCGGAGCCGCGATCCGTATCGCACTCCATGGCGCCTCGCGCGCGGCAAGCGTCGACGGCCGCACGGTCCGGCTGGCGTGCAGCCTGCTGCTGCTGCCGGGCGAGACTCTGGCACTTCGCGCCGCACGCGGCGGTACGTTCACCTATCTGGCGCTCGAAGGCGGCATTGCCGGCACGCCGGTGTTTGGCAGCATGTCGGTGCATGCGCGCGCCGGCCTCGGCAGCCCGATCGCGCGTCCACTGCGCGCCGGCGACGAGCTGGAATGTACGGCGGCCCGCGGCCGGGCCCATGAATCGGTCCTTCCGGACATGCGCGCCGACGACGGCCCGATCCGCGTCGTGCTCGGCCCGCAGGACGAATATTTCTCGCCCGACCAGATCGCCGCTTTCCTCGGGGCCGAGTGGCGCATCGCATCCGCTTCCGACCGGATGGGCTATCGCCTCGACGGGCCGAAGATCGCCGCGGCACGCGGCCACAACATCGTCTCGGACGGGATCGCCAACGGCCAGATCCAGATTCCCGGCGACGGAAGCCCGCTCGTCCTTCTGGCCGACCGCGGCACGACCGGCGGCTATCCCAAGATCGCCGCCATCATCACGGCGGATCTCGGCCGGTTCGCGCAGACGCCGCCGGGCCAACCCCTGCGCTTCGCCGCGCTGGGCATTGCCCAGGCACAGGAAGCCACGCGTCGCTGGCGCGCCGGACTCGAAGCGCTGCCGACGAAGCTGGCACCGCTTGCGGACCCGGCTCCGACAAGCGAGGCACTGCTGGCGGCCAACCTTGCCGGCGGAGCGGTCAGCGCGCTGGATACCGATACCTGGAACCAATCTTGAGGAACGCCCCATGACCGAAGTCGATCTCAACAGCGATCTAGGCGAGAGTTTCGGCGCCTGGAACATGGGCGACGACGACGCGATGCTGGACATCGTCACCAGCGCCAACGTCGCCTGCGGCTTCCATGCGGGCGATCCCGACATCATGCTGAAAACGGTCGCACGCGCCAAGGCGCACGGCGTGGCCATCGGCGCACATCCGGGATTCCACGACCTGCAGGGCTTCGGCCGGCGGCAGATCCACGGGCTTTCGGCGCGCGAGATCGAAGCGCTGATCGCCTACCAGATCGGCGCGTTGCAGGGCATTGCGGCGACGGCCGGGCACCGCGTCACGCACGTCAAGGCACACGGGGCGCTGTCGAACATGGCGATGTTCGACGACGGGATGGCGACGGCCATCGCGCGGGCGGTGCGGGCGGTCGATCCCGCACTCGCCTTCGTCGTGATCCCGCTGACGGCGCTGGAGCGTGCCGGACAGGCGGCGAACCTGCCGCTCGTGCGCGAGATCTATGCCGACCGCGCCTACGAGGACGACGGCACGCTCGTCCCGCGCCGCAAGCAAGGTGCCGTCCTGCACGACCCCGGGGCGGTCGCCGAACGGGTCCGGCAGATGGTCGAGGAAAAGGCGATCGTCGGCGTGGGCGGCAGGCGCCTGCCGGTTTCGATCGACACGGTCTGCATCCACGGCGATTCGCCCGGTGCCGTCGAGATGGCCCGGGCGGTCCGCCGCCGCCTCGAAGCCGCCGGCATCCGGATCGCCTCCTTCCGGGCGTAGAATCCCTACCGCAAAATCTACCTTGCGTAGGACGGGGCGTCGGCTAAAGTTCTGGAAACTCAGGGCTTACCGGCCCGATGCGCGCCCGACTTTTCCACAGGAGGATTGAATGACGCTCCGGATCAACTCCATCGCCCCGGATTTCACCGCGACGACGACCCAGGGACCGATCGAGTTCCACAAGTGGATCGGCGACGGCTGGGCCGTGCTGTTCTCGCATCCCAAGGACTTCACGCCCGTCTGCACGACCGAGCTTGGCTACATGGCGCGCATGAAGCCGGAGTTCGACAAGCGCAACGTCAAGATCATCGGCCTCAGCGTCGATCCGGTCGACAACCACTCGAAATGGGCCAAGGACATCGAGGAGACGCAAGGTGCGGCCGTCACCTATCCGATGATCGGCGACCCCGAGCTCAAGGTAGCCAAGCTCTACGACATGCTGCCCGAAGCAGCCGGCGCAACGTCGGACGGCCGCACGGCGGCCGACAACGCCACGGTGCGCACCGTGTTCATCGTCGGGCCGGACAAGAAGATCAAGGGCATGCTGATCTATCCGATGACGACCGGCCGCAATTTCGACGAGGTGCTGCGGATGATCGATTCCATGCAGCTTACCGCGAAACACCAGGTCGCCACCCCGGTCAACTGGAAGCACGGCGAGGACGTGATCATCGCAGGCTCGGTAACCGACGACATGGCCAAGGCGAAGTACCCGAACGGCTGGAAGGCACCCAAGCCCTACCTGCGCATCGTGCCGCAGCCCAAGGGCTGATCCGGGGACGTGGGCATGCATCCGGCACTGGCCGAGTTCATCGGCAACTGCGAGACGATCGTCGCGACGAGCGAAGATGTCGCCACCCGGGTCGACGCCATCGCACCGCTGATGCAGAAGCTGACGCGGCGGGCCGAGGAGTTCCTCGAGCCCGCCCATCTGCAGTCGGACCCGACCCACTACCGGCGCAACGCGATCTATTTCTGCCCGAAGGAGACGATGTCGCTCTTCGCCATCGTCTGGCTGCCGGGCCAGTGGACGCCGGTGCACGACCATGGCAGCTGGGGCGTGGTCGGCATCGTGCGCGGCCATCTTGCGGAGCGCGCGTACATGTGCCCGACCGGCGAGATCTGCGGCAATCAGGGGATCGTCCTGCGCCGCGGCGGCGTGGTGCTCCTCAATCCGGGTGCCGTCACCAGCTTCGTTCCCAATCCAGACCATATCCACGTGACCGGCGTGGACGCAGAAGCCGAGGCATGCGTCAGCCTGCATCTCTACGGCCGCAACATGAACTCGTTCCACATTTATGATCTCGCCGCCGGCACGCGTCGCCTGATCGACGTGCCGCATCACGCGGTTGAGCAGTAACTCAATCTGCTTACTAACTATGTAGTCTACGCGATGGATCGAATTCATCGATCCTCTTGAGATGCATATCGACTTCGCATTAGACAATATTTGATTGTATGCAATAAAAATATACAAGTTTGACGCCGCTATATTTATGGCGCTACCGTCGCATCGAGATTCGATGGAGATTGTGCCATGGCCTTGCGCATTTCTGACTTGCCGATCAAGACAAACCTGCTGCTGCTCGCTGCAATCTCCGTGCTCGGCTTCGCGATCATCGGCGCCACGATCGCCTTTCAGGCAAAGGTCAATGCCGAGGCCCAGAGTGCACGCTTGGCCGCCGCACAGCGCGGCGCCGAGTTCCAAACGTTCGATGACGCACTTTCGGATGCAAAGCGCTTCCAGCGCGACTTCGTCATCCGCCGTGATTTCTCGATCGCCGGGCGGACATCGACGACGGTCCGGCAGGCGCGATCGGCGGTCCAGTCGCTGGCCAACGGAGCGGATGCGTCGCTCGCCCCGGGCTTCGGCGAGCTCGGGACCCTTCTCGAACGCTATGGCCGCTCGTTCGACGAACTCGTCTCGACCATGCGCCGCCTCGGGCTCAACGAGAACGAGGGGCAGCAGGGCAAGATGCGCGGCGCGATCCACGATGCCGAAACCGCGCTGAATAAGCTCGGTCTCGACAAGATCGTCGTCTCGGTCCTGCAACTCCGGCGAAACGAAAAAGACTTCCAGCTTCGTGAAACGAACGCGCCGGTCGAGGCGCACGGGCGCGAAATGGCCAAACTGAAGGATCTTCTGACTGCCGCCGACCTGCCGGCACAGCAGCGTGCTGATCTCGTGGCGCTTGCGCAAGCCTACGCCACGAGCTTCGGCGAGGTCGCCACCACGATAAACGCACGGAACGCCAAGATCGCGGAGCTCGACGGAGTCATACGGTCGATGGACCCGATCGTCGCCCAGCTCCACGAAGGCGAACGCGGCGTGGCGGCCGCGGCGAACGAGCGGATCAGCGCCGAACTCGATTCGGTTGCTGGCCTTCTCTGGACGACGATCGTCGTGACGCTGCTGGCCGTCGTCGGCGCCAGCCTGCTCATCGGCCGTTCGATTGCGCGGCCGATCACGGAAATCACCCGGCAGATGCAGCGCCTCGGTCAGGGCGAAACCGACATCGCCGTCGAAGCGAACGGGCGCAACGAAATCGCCGAAATGGGCCGCAGCCTGCTGATCTTCCGGGACAATCTCGTCGCCCAGCGGCGCCTCGAGGCGGATTCGGTCGCCGCGCGCCAGGCGCAGGTCGAGCGGGCCCGGCGCATCGCGGAGCTGACGACGGAGTTCCAAGCCGGTGTAGTCGACATCCTCGACGCCACGGCGCGTGCGGCTGGCGAGTTGGAGTCGACGGCACGCAGCCTCACTCAGATTTCCTCGACCGCGCGCGAACTGTCGATCAATGCCGCGGCCGGGGCCAACGAGGCATCGACGAACGTGCAGACGGTCGCCTCGGCCGCCGACGAGCTGACCGCCTCGATCCGCGAGATTTCCCGTCAGGTCTCGGCCTCGAGCGAGAGCGCCGGCCGCACCACGTCGCTCGCCGCCGACAGCGAGGCGCGCGTGCGCGAGCTCAATGAAGTGGCCCTGCGCATCGGCGACGTGGTCAAGCTGATCAACTCGATTGCGTCCCAGACGAACCTACTGGCGCTCAATGCGACGATCGAGGCGGCGCGCGCCGGGGATGCCGGCCGCGGCTTTGCCGTCGTCGCCAACGAGGTCAAGGCGCTTGCCGCCCAGACGGCCAAGGCGACCGAGGAAATCGGCGCCCAGATCACCGCGATCCAGGAACGCACCAGCGGCGTGGTGGGTGCAATGTCGGAAATCGGCGGTGCGATCCGCGGCATCTCCGAGATGACCGCGAGCGTGGCATCGGCCATCGAGGAACAGACGGCGGCGACCCACGAGATCGGCCGCAACGTCGAGCAGGCGGCCGCCGGCGTGGAAGAGACGAACCGCGCGATCTCGGGCGTGCGCAACGCCTCGGAAGAGACGGGAATGGCATCGGGCGGCGTGCTCGATGCCTCGACGCAGGTCGCAGCGCATGCCGAAGCGCTCGGCAAGCGCGTCCGGACGTTCCTCGAGGCGGTCCGCGCCGCCTGACGCGGCGCCTACTTCAGCGTCTGCAGGTACGCGATCAGGTTGCCGCGGTCGGTGTCGCTCTTGAGGCCGGCATAGGCCATCGTCGTGCCCGGCATGAACTCGCGCGGATTGAGCAGATAGACGTTCAGCTTTTCCGGCGTCCACACCAGATCGGCGTCGCGCTTGGCCGTCGAGTAGCGAAAGCCCTCGACGCTGGCGACCTTGCGGCCGACGACGCCGTGCAGCGTCGGGCCCAGCTTGCGCGGACCATCGACGGTCGGATTGTGGCAGGTCGAGCAGACGCGCTTGAACACGCCTTCGCCGGCCGCCGCATCCTGGGCCGCGGCGGCGTGCGGAAGCGCCAGCGACAGGGCGAAGAGGGCAGGCAGGGCGACGCGGAAACCGTTCATGGCGCGAAACTCCATAGGGCGTTCGGTTCGAGGGGCGTAAGTGGCGGAAAACTAGGCCGGTCGATCCATCAAATCAACCCCGGCACCGCGTCGCATCGCCGAATCGATGTCAGTCCAGCGCGCCGACCCTGCGACATTCGGCCTCATGTCCGGGGCCGACCTGGACCAGCGGCGGGCGCCCGGCAACGCAGGCTTCCTCGGCATGGCGGCAGCGGGGTGCGAACGCGCAGCCCGTCGGGGCCGCGGATAGGTTCGGCGGCGCCCCCGGAATGGCGTCAAGCCGCGAACCGCGCATGGCGCCGTGGACGGTCGAGGCGAGCAGCCCGCGCGGATAGGGGTGTGCGGTCCGTCCGATCAGGTCGTGGGCCGAACCGCGCTCGACGATGCGCCCGGCATACATGACGGCCATGCGGTCCGAGACTTCGACCGCCACACCGACGTCGTGGGTCACGAAGATGACGCCCATGCCGAACTCCTTCTGGAGTTCGCGCAGCAGCAGCAGGATCTGGATCTGGACGGTCGCGTCGAGCGCCGTCGTCGGCTCGTCGGCCAGCAGCAGCTGCGGCTTGCAGGCGAGCGCCAGCGCGATCATCGCGCGCTGGCGCATGCCGCCGGACATCTCGTGCGGATAGGCATCGAGCCGCCGCTTGGGCGACGGGATGCGCACGCGATCGAGCATCTCGAGGGCCCGCGCCCGGCCTGCCTCGCGCCCGACATTCTCGTGGCGCATCACCGCCTCGGCGATCTGGTCGCCGATCGTGAAGACCGGATCGAAGGCCAGCATCGGCTCCTGGAAGATCATCGAGACGACCGAGCCGCGATAGCGGCGCAACGCCTTCTCGTCGAGCGACAGCACGTCGTGCCCGGCGACCGTGACCTTGCCCGTCAGCGTCGTGCGGCTCGCCGGCAGCAGGCGCAGCAGCGCCTTGAGCGTCACCGACTTCCCCGAACCGGATTCGCCGAGCAGGCCCAGCACCTCGCCGGGCTGGAGGGTGAGGTCCACGCCGTTGACGGCATGGACCGTGCGATCGGCCGAGCGGAACAGCACGCCGAGCTGCTCGACGCTGACGAGCGGCTTCACAGGCCCCTCCCCGCGCGCGAATGGCCGGACGTGCCGTCGCTCATATGGCAGGCGACCTGGTGGGCGGGGTCGATGCGCGACATGGCAAGCTCGGGTACACGCGTCTTGCACACCTCTTCGGCGAACGGGCAGCGCGTGTGGAAGCGACAGCCGGGTGGCGGATTGATCGGGTTCGGCGGATCGCCGGCGATCGGCGCTTCCTGCGTGCGGTGATCGGGATCCATCGACGGCATCGCCGACAGCAGGGCCTTCGTATAAGGATGCTGCGGCGAATCGTAGATCGGCCCGACCGGCCCGATCTCGACGATGCGGCCCAGATACATCACGAGGACGCGGTCCGACATGTAGCGCACGACGTTGAGGTCGTGGCTGATGAAGACATAGGTGAGACCGAATTCCGCCTTCAGGTCCTGCAGCAGGTTGAGCACCTGCGCCTCGACCGACTTGTCGAGGGCGGAAACAGCCTCGTCGAGGATGACCAGGCGCGGGCGCAGTGCGAGGGCGCGCGCGATATTCACGCGCTGGCGCTGGCCGCCCGAAAGCTCGTGCGGATAGCGCCGGCCGAACAGGTTGGGATCGAGCCCGACCCGGGTCAGCAGATCGCGCGCGCGGGCGGTCGCCTCGGCGGCCGGAAGCCCGTGCACCTTGGGCCCGAACGCGATGGAATCGACGATGGTCAGGCGCGGGTTGAGCGAGGCAAACGAATCCTGGAACACCATCTGCACGTGGCGGCGCATCTCGCGCATCGTCAGCCCGTCCTGCGAGCCGACCTTGAGGCCGTCATAGACGAGTTCGCCCGAATCCGGGTCGAGCAGACGCACCAGCAGGCGCGCGGTCGTCGACTTGCCGCAACCGGACTCGCCCACGATGCCCAGCGTCTCGCCCTTCGCGACGTCGAAATCGATCCCGTCGACCGCCTGGACGACCGCCATCGTGCGATTGAGAAGGCCGCCGCGGATCGGGAAGTGCCGGAACAGGTTGCGCACCGCCAGCAGCGGCTGCGCCGGCCCGCCGACGTCGGGCAGCTCGGCCGTCTCGCTCACAGCTTCACATCCATGGCCGAACGCAGGCCGTCGGAGAAGAGGTTGAAGCAGATCGATACGGCGAAGATCATCGCACCCGGCAGTGCCGCGACGACCGGCTGGACATAGATCGCCGTGCGCAGCGTGTTGAGCATCAGGCCCCACTCGGCTTCCGGCGGCTTGGTGCCGAGCCCCAGGAACGACAGGCCGGAGGCAAGGATCATCGAGACCGACACGAGACCCGTCGCATAGACGAAGACGGGGCCGAGCACGTTGCCGAGGATATGAACGCGGATGATTGTGAAGGCGCCGGCCCCGCTCGCGCGCGCGGCATCGACGAAGTCGAGATTGCGCACTTGGGTCGTCACGCTCTCGGCGACGCGCGCGATGGGCGGGATGAACACGATGGTCAGCGACACGATCGAATTGAAAATGCCTGCCCCCAGCGCGCCCGAGATCGCGATGGCCAGCAGCACGGACGGGAACGCGTAGAAAACGTCGATCGTGCGCATGATCGCCATGTTCGTCTTGCCGCCGGCGAACCCCGCAAGCACGCCCAGGAACGTGCCGATGACGAACGCGTTGAAGACCGGGACGAGCCCCATGAACAGCGACAGCCGGCCGCCATAGATGAGGCGCGTGAGCATGTCGCGCCCGAGTTCGTCGGTCCCCAGCAGGAAGCCCGGCGTGCCGATGGGGCGCAGGCGGCGCAGCATCGACGCGCGGTAGGGGTCGCCGGGCGCGATCAGCGGGGCGAAGATCGCCGCCAGCAGGATGAGGGCGAGGATCGTGATGCAGACGATGGCGACCTTGTCGCGCGACAGGCGGCGCAGGACGTTGGCCCAGTAGCCGCGCGAGGGCCCCGCCTGAGGCGGGGCTTCGGCAACCGCGGCGGCGGCGATCGCGTTCGACATCGCCTAGGCCCTCTTGATGCGCGGGTCGAGCCAGGTCTGCACCAGATCGACGAGCAGGTTGAGGGTCACGAAGAAGATCGCCAGCACGAGGATGGTGCCCTGCAGCAGCGGCAGGTCGCGCTGCAGAATCGCATTGCCGAGCAGGAAGCCAGAACCGGGCCAGGCGAAGACCGTCTCGATCAGGATCGAACCGCCGAGCAGGTAGCCGAGCTGCAGGCCCATCACGGCGAGACCGGTCGGCGCCGCGTTCTTGAGGATGTGGAGGAAGATGCCCCGTTCCGACAACCCCTTGGCACGCAGCGCCTCGACGAATTCCTGCGACAGGATGTCGGAGACGAGGGCGCGCACCGAGCGTGCGACGATGCCGAGCGGAATGACCGACATCGTCAGCGACGGCAGGATCAGATAGCGGAAATGTTCCCAGTCCCAGCGCCAGTCGGCCGAGCCGCCGGGCCCCGCCCCGGTTGCCGGCAGCCAGTTGAGCTGCACCGAGAAGACGATCGCCAGCACCATGCCGAGCCAGTAGTGCGGCAGCGAGATGCCCGCGATCGACAACGTGCTCGACACCCGGTCGATCCACGTCCCGCGGTAGTAGCCGGCGACGAAGCCGAGCAGCGCGCCGACCGAAAAACCGAACGCGGCGGCAAGCGATGCGAGCATGAACGTGTTGCCGATCGCGTTCCAGACCTCGCCGGCGACCGGCCGGCCGGACGCGATCGAAATGCCGAGGTCCCCGCCCATCGCGCGCAGCAGCCAGAGGCCGAACTGGACGGGAAGCGGCCGGTCGAAGCCGTAGATCGTCCGCATCAGCTGCTGCATCTCGAGCGATGCGTCCGACGGCAGGATCGCCGCCAGCGGGTCGCCCGGTGCGATATGCACGAGTGCAAAGCAGACGAGGCTGACGCCAAGCGCAATCGGAATGACGTAGAGGATGCGCCTAAGCAGGTACTGGAACATCAGTTCGTTCTTCCGGCCGTTTCAGGATGCGCATCGGTCGGGCTGCGGAGCCCTTGCCGGACACTCAACCCGTGTCCGGCAAGGGCCATCTCCGCGAGATCAGGGTGCCATGTAGATCGGCGAGAAGTCCTGGAACCAGTTCTGTGCCTGGACGAAGCCCTTCACCTTGGGGCTCATCGCACGCGGATTGACGTCGTGCGTGACCATCAGGAACAGCGCCTCATCGACATACTTCTCGTGGATCGTCTGGAGCACCTTGGTCTGCTCGGCCGCATCGAACGTGTTGCGGACCTTCTCGAACAGCGCGTCCATCTCCGGGTCCGCGTAATAGCCCCAGTTCGTGCCGGTCGGCGGAGCGAGCGTGCTCTGCAGGTGGCGGATGAGGCCCGTGAACGGATCCTGGATGAAGTACGTGTAGTTCATGCCCGTGGCACCGCGCGAGGATTCGTGCTTGGCACCAGCGCGCCAGATGTTAATCAGCGTGTTCCAGTCGACGACTTCGAACGTGATCTTGATGCCGATGTCGGCGAGGTTCTGCTGGACGAGCTCGTTCATCGGCAGCGGCTGCATCTGGCCCGAGCCCGACGGTGCGATCAGGATCTTCGTCTCGAGGATCTTGCCCGGCCCGTAGCCGGCCTCGGCCATCAGCTTCTTGGCTTCGGCCACGTCCTGCTTCAGCTTGAACTTCGGATTGCCGAACCACTGGTGGCCGGGCGGAAAGAAGCCCTGCGCCGGAATGGCCATGCCGCTGAGCAGTTCCTTCATGCCGTCGCGGTCGATCGCGAGATTGGCCGCCTTGCGGATGCGGATGTCGTTCCAGGGGCTGCCTTCCACGCGGCTGAGGTGCCAGGTCCAGTTATGCGGATAGGCGTTCATGACGATCTGCATGCCGGCCTGCTTGAGCGAGGCGACCGCATCGGGCGACGGCGCTTCGATCCAGTCGACCTGGCCCGAACGCAGGGCCGCGGTGCGCGCACTTGCCTCGGGAAGCGGAACGAGGACGAGCTTCTCGAGCTTCGGGATGCGGGCCTTGTCCCAATAGTCCTTGTTCGGGACCAATTCGACGCGCTCGCGCGGCACAAAATTGACGACCTTCCACGGGCCCGTACCCGACGGCGTCTTGGCGAAATTATCCCAGCTCTTGCCGACCTTTTCGAACTGCGCCGGGCTCGAGAACATGATCCAGGCGATCTGGTAGGGGAGTGTCGCATCCGGCGTGCGGGTGACGATCTCAAGCGTCAGCTTGTCGATTGCGCGATAGCTCGCGACGGCCGGGATGCGGCTGCGGCCTTGCGCCGACTGGCGCGGATCGAACTGCGGTGCCTGCTGGTTGAGCAGTTTTTCGAAATTCCAGACCGCGGCGGCGGCGTCGAATTCCGACCCGTCGTGGAACTTCACGCCCGGCCGGATCTTGAAGGTCCACTTGGTCTTGTCGGTCGCGTCGACCTTCCATTCGGTCGCCACGCCCGGGACGAGGTCGGACGCCTTGTCGGCTTTGGACAGGTCCCAGTTGATCAGGCCGTCATAGACCGTATAGCCGAGGAAACGCATGCCCTCGCCGCCCTGGTCCGTCTGACCGGTCGTCAGCGGGATGTCGGATGCCGTCATGCCGATTCGAAGCGTGCCCTGGGCATTCGCCTGCGAGACGGTCAGTGCCGCACAGGCAGTCGCGGCGATCGCTAAATTCCTGAAATTCATCGCTTTCCCCATTTCCGATCGGAAAACATGAGATCAGCAAGATTGGTGCCAGCGTCGCGAAATACTCAGCGCCGGAGCATCAGCGTGGTACCGCCGAGGAGCGCCCCCAGCACGAGATAGAGCGGCAGGCGTTCGATATCGTCAAGGAAAAGACCGGCCAGGAGCGGCCCCAGCGCCGCCCCGATGTCACGATAGCTCGAATAGACCGACTGGGCGCCCACGGCGTCGCCCGGATTGCGCTCGGCAACCATGGCGCCGGCGATCGTGTTGGTCAGCCCGCGGATGATCGTGACGACCGCCGCCCCGAACTGGACGTACCCGAACCCGATCGACATCAGCGCCACCGAACTGATCGCGCCGAACACCAGCATGACGCGCGTGGCGCCAAACCGGTCGGCGAGCCGCCCGCCGAGCGGAGCGCAGAACGATTCCACGATCCAGCGCAGCGCTAGGACCACGCCGACCGCGAGTGCCGGCGAAAGGCTCGATACGCTGCCCTTGAGCAGCAACGAGACCGACACGATGAACACGCCGTCGATGACGAAGCCCTGGGCCGCTCCCCAGCAGTCGATGCGCCCGGGCAGCGGCATCAGCAGCGAACGATGCGAGGGCGGGCGGATCTCGACGGGTGCCAGCGTCAGCGCCAGCGGCACGCATATGACCGTGATCATCGCGACGATGGCGAAAAGCGCCGGTGCGCCGATGCGATCGACGGCGGCACATCCGGCCAGCAGCGTGACGGTGATGCTCACGCCGATGATCGCACGGCTGGTTCCGAGCCGCCGGCCGGCGCGCGCGGGCACGCTTGCGGCATAGGCGAACGTCACGAGATTGATCGTCGCGAAGGTGAGCCCCCACAGGAAGCGGGCGGCAAGTTGGCTCCAGGGGCCGAAATTCGCCGCGAACGCCGCCGTCGACAAGATCGCGCCGAAGGCCGCGAGCGTGGCGGCGCGCCTGGCACCGAGCCGGGCCGCTAGCCGGGCGACATGCGTATAGGCGAATATCCGTACGATCCGGTTCGCCGCAAGGAGCAGGCCCGCCCACGCGAGATCGACCCCGAACGCCTCCGGCATCAACGGCAGCAACGCGTAGAGCAGCCCGTCGCCCGACATCGCCAGCGCCAGGAGCCAGGATGGCCGCGCCATCCCGACCGGTGCCGGCGACGGACTAGAAGACAAACGCGCCCGTCATTCCGTTCGCACCGCCATCGGCCGTACCCAGCGGCGCAAGACCGAAGCGGTTTTCGATCAGCTTGAGGATCGACGTCGTGTCGTAGGGCGTATGGTCGACATGGCCCTTCTTGGCGAAGGGCGAGATCACGAGTGCGGGCACGCGCACGCCCGGGCCCCAACGGTCGCGCTTGGGCGGCGAAACGTGATCCCAGAAGCCGCCATTCTCGTCGTAGGTGACGACGACGACCATCTTCTTCCACTGCGGGCTCTTCTCGAGACGCGCAAGCAGGTCGGCCAGATGCTGGTCGCTCTCCTTGACGTTGGAAGCGCTGGGATGCTGGTTGATCCCGCGGCGCGGCTTGTAGAACGCGACCGGCGGCAGCTTGCCGCCGTCGATGTCCGCCTCGAAGTCGGCGAGATCCTTGAGATGCCGTGCACGCCCGGGCTGGCCCTTCTGGTAGGGCTGGAAGAACGCAAGCGGCTGGTGGTGATAGCTGAACGTGCCGGGCTTTTCCTGGCCGGCTTCCGCTTCGCGCCAGCCGCCGGAATACCACGCCCAGGGGATCTTCTTGGCGCTGAGACGATCGCCGATCGTCGGCATCGTCTGCACGGGCAGCAGCAACTCCTTCTTGATCTTCGGATCGTGCGGGCCGCCCACCGGCTCCATCGTGTTGACGGCATAGCCGTCCGCTGTCGCGAACCCTTCGTCGACGAGGCGGCCTTGCGCGTCGCGCTTCACCACGATATCGGCCGGCGGCGACGGATAGAGCGGCGTGCAGGCGCAGACGAGCCAGAAATGATTGAGGAACGAGCCGCCGAACGCGGCGTGGAAGAAATTGTCGGCAAGCGTGTAGCGGCGCGCATAGTCCCACATGGCTGTCTTGGAGCCGTCCCACGTCGCCATCGCATAGCCCTTGGCGTCGGAATAGACGGCGAAGCGGTTCATCAGCCCGCCCGCGATCTGGTCCTGCTGCGTATGGAACGCATGGATCAGGCTGCCGAGCACCTGGGTCTGCTGGAAATAGTCGTCGAGCCGGAACGGCTTGTTCGCCATCCGCTCGGGCAGACCCTCATAGCGCTTGAACGGACGCGTGCGCAGGTCGAGCGGCTCGGGCAGGAACTCGTAAGGATTGCCGGATTCATCGACCTGGATCGCCGTGTTCCCGGCATTCGCCAATCCGTTGGCGCCGGGAAAGTTGCCGAGCATGTGATCGAAGCTGCGGTTCTCCATATAGAGAACGACGATGTTCTCGACCTGCCGCAGGCCGGACGGCTTCGCGGGCGTCTGGGCCGCGGCCGGCAGCGCGATGGCCAGGGTCGTGAACGCGATCTTGAGCGTGACTGAATTTCGCCGTCCGAACATGGCTTTCCCCCGGTTTCGACTCTTTGGCGCCGACGCGCATCCGAAGAATGTCATCAAACCGTCATGCGATCAATTTCGGGGAACCGGCAGGGCGAAGATCGTGTTGGCGGAGCGCACTTCCGGCCCGGGTGGAATCATCGAAGAACCAGTTACATTGTAACCGAACAATCGGCTTCCAATCGTCGCCACACGGCAATCATCGGATTGTGCAGTGCAATAGCGTCGGTCCGATTGCATTTGCGCATATGTCGTATGCACCAGCGCGGGCGGTTCAAGAGGTGCGCGACGGAGAGCAGCCGCCTAGTCTTGCTGGTCCCGACACCCCATGGAGCCCCCCCAATGCCCGACGACGCCGCGACTGCCCCCGCGATGAAGGCGGCTGCCCTGCCGCCCGCGCGCGTCGATGATTCGGCCTTCGCAGTGATCTTCTCGCTCAGCTTCTGCCACATGCTGAACGACATGATGCAGTCGATGGTGCCAGCGATCTATCCGATCCTGAAGGAATCCTATTCGCTCGACTACGCGCAGATCGGCCTGATCACGCTGGCGTTCCAGTGCACGGCCTCGCTGCTGCAGCCGGTCGTCGGCTTCTCGACCGACCGCCGCCCGATGCCTTACTCGCTTGCGGTCGGCATGGGCTTCACGCTCTGCGGCCTCGTGATGATGTCGTTCGCGTCGACCTATCTTTCGATCCTCGCCTCGGCGGCCCTGATCGGGGTGGGCTCGGCCGTCTTCCATCCGGAAGCCTCGCGCGTCGCGCGCCTCGCGTCGGGCGGGCGGCACGGGCTTGCCCAGTCGCTATTCCAGGTCGGCGGCAACACCGGTTCGGCGATCGGCCCGCTGCTGGCGGCCTTCATCATCGTGCCGCACGGCCAAGGCAGCATCGTGTGGTTCTCGGCCGCCGCATTCGTCGCGATGTCGATCCTGTTCGCCGTCGGCCGCTGGTATGCCGAGAAGCGCCGGGCGGGCCAGTCGGCGGGTCCGCGCGCGCGCAAGTCGCTCATCGGCCTGCCGCTGCCCAAGCGCCAGGTGATTTTCGCCGTCGCCGTCCTCGTGGCGCTGATCTTCTCGAAGACGTTCTACACGGCGAGCCTGACATCCTATTACACGTTCTACCTGATCCACCGCTTCGAGGTGACTGTCCAGTTCGCGCAGATCGCCCTGTTCGCGTTCCTGACGTCGCTCGCCCTCGGCACACTCGCCGGCGGCTGGCTCGGCGATCGAATCGGCCGCATCCCCGTCATCTGGGTCTCGATCCTCGGGCCCCTGCCCTTCACGCTCGCGATGCCCTATGCCGACCTCACGTCGACGATCGTCCTCTCGCTGGCGATCGGCTTGCTGATGTCGTCGGCCTTCTCGGCGATCCTCGTCTACGCGCAGGAGCTGATGCCGGGCCGCGTGGGAATGGTCGCGGGCCTGTTCTTCGGCTTCTCGTTCGGGCTCGGCGGGCTGGGGGCAGCCGCGATCGGCCACCTTGCCGACATAACGAGCATCGAGACCGTCTATCAGGTCTGCTCGTACCTGCCGATCCTCGGGCTGCTGACGGCATTCCTACCGCGCCAGCCCTCGCGCGTCCAAGCGGCCTGACCGCCCGGCCGGTACTTCAGTCGAATTCGGGCGAGACGAACGCGCGCGACTGCGCGGCAAGCCGAATGGGCGCATTGGGCGCGCCATAGCCCGTATAGGCACGCCGTTCGACGATCTCGAAGAAGAAACCGCCTTCGAGCGTTGTCGTATAGAACTGGAAGAATTCCGAGGTCCCGTCGCGGTCATAGAGGATGTCGTTCTCGCGCAGCCGCGCGATGTCGCCGTCGCCAAGGTCCGTGCGCGCCTCGAGATCGTCGTAGTAGTTCTCCGGGATCTTCAGGATCGGCACGCCGTTGGCCCGCAGGCGCGCGGCCGTCGCGAAAATGTCGCGGCTGGCGAGTGCGATGTGCTGGACGCCGGAGCCGAACTTATCGGTGAGGAAGCGCGCCGACTGGGTCTGGCGGCTCTGCGAAGCGTTCAGCACCAGCCGCAATTCGCCGCCGGGCGATTCGATCGCCTGGCTCTGCACGACGCCGCCGGGATCGACGACCGCCTGGGTCGGCGTGCGGCGCGTCTCGAACAGCGACGTGTAGAACAGCAGCCATGTCAGGACTTCCTCGTATATCATCGACTGCGAGATGTGGTCGAAGGTGACGACGCCCGCGTCGACGCCCGCCACGGGTTCGACCGCGTCGAAATCCACGTCCCACAGCCGCGACAGGCCGCCGCGCTCGTCGATGAAATAGACGAGGCTGCCGCCGAGCCCGCGCACCGCGGGGATGTTGAGTTCGCCCGGCCCGACCGCCTGCTCGAACGGGCTGTCGAGCAGCTGGAGGGCGCGCTCGACTGTCGCCTTCGCGTCGTCGACGCGCAGGGCGATCGCGCAGACCGATGACCCGTGCACGAGCTGGAACGAATGTGCGAAGCCTTCGCTTTCGCAATTCAGCACGATGTTGGCTCCACCCTGACGCCAGCGCGTCACGGCCTTCGACTTGTGCTTGCCTGCCTTGGCGAAGCCGAGACCCTTGAGCAGGCCTTCGAACGCAGGCGCCGAGCCTTCGTCGACCGCGAATTCGACGAATTCGACCCCCTTGCAGACGGCGCGCGGTGCGAGTTCCGGCAGGCCCGGGACGGCGATGCCTGTGCGGAGACGCAGCTGGTCGAGCATCTGGATGAGCGCACGCTGGCCGTCGATCGCCACGCTGCGCGCCGAGCCGGCACGGAAGCGGTCGTTGAAGATCTCCAGCGACAGCAGCCCGTCGAATCCCGTCGATTGCAGCGCATCCATGAAGGAATCGACCGGGAGTTCGCCCTGCCCCGGAAAGCAGCGGTAGTGGCGGCTCCACGACAGATAGTCCATCTCGAGCTTGGGCGCGTCGGCCATCTGGACGAGGAAAATCCGGTCCTTCGGCACCGAGCGGATGGTCGACAGGTCGGTGCCGCGCGCCAGGATATGGAAACTGTCGAGCACGAGGCCGACATTGGAATGCGCCGCCCGGCGCACGACTTCCCAGGAATCGCGATAGTCGTTGATGTGGCGGCCCCAAGCGAGCGCTTCGAACGCCACGCGCATGCCGCGCTTGGCCGCGCGCTCGCCGAGTTCGTGGAAATCGGCCGCAGCCCGGTCGATGCCGCCCAGCGCATCCGGCGAGACGTTGCTGCACACCATCAGCAGATCGCAGCCGAGCTCCTGCATCACGTCGAACTTGCGTTCGGCGCGCGCGAAGACGCGCGCGCGCTTGGGCTCGGGCATGCCCTCGAAATCCCGGAACGGCTGGAAGGCAACCGTCTCGAGACCGAGATCGGCGATCATCGCGCGCACGTCGCGCGGCGAGCCGTTGAATGACAGCAGGTCGTTCTCGAAGATCTCGACGCCGCGGAAGCGGGCACCGGCGATCGCGGTCAGCTTTTCGTCGAGCGTGCCGCTGAGGCACACGGTGGCGATCGCGGTCTGCATCGAACCTCCCGGATGGAAACGGCGCTGCCCGATACTCGCGCGAATCAAAAAATAACGTCAAATACCAAGATTTGCCATTTAGATAACATGACGTTACGTTCAGGCGTCAACCCGTCGGAAGGACGCCATGCTGACGCTCCGCCAGATCGAAGTCATCCGCGCGATCATGGTGACCGGCACGATCGTCGGTGCTGCCCGCCTGCTCAATGTTTCCGCACCCGGAATCAGCCGCCTGATGAAGTACACCGAGCAGGCCGTCGGCCTGCGCCTGTTCGACCGGCGCGGCGGGCGCTACACGCCCGCCCCTGTCGCCAACGCGATCTTCGAGCAGATCAACGCGACCTTCAAGAAGGTCGAGGATCTCCAGTACACCATCGCCAACGTCAAGCGGGGCCGTTCGCAATGGCTGCGGATCGGATCGGTGCCGAGCATCGCCAACGTCATGGTGCCGCGCGCGATCCAGCAGGTCCGTCGCAAATATGCCAGCCTGCTCGTCGACGTGAACATCCTCAAGATCGAGGAGGCGATCGACTATCTGCTGCTCGACAAGGGCGACGTCGTCGCAGTCAGCTCGCGCTTCGACCATCCGAGTGTCGTGCTCGAACCGCTGGCGACGGGCGAATTGTTCTGCATCGTGCCGCCCGACCACGCGCTGGCAAGGCGCAGGTCGATCTCGGCGGCCGAGATCGTGCGCCACCCGCTGATCGGTATCGATCCGTCGGATCCCTATGGCGCGATCATGGCGGAAATCTTCAAGCGCCAGCACCTTGCCTACGAGATATCCATCAAGGCGCGGTTCGGCACGACCGTCTGCGCGCTGGTGAAGGCGGGGCTCGGCATCGCCGTCATCGACCAGTTCACGATCGCGCACGAAACCGTGCCGGGCGTGAAGGTCCTGCGGATCGAGGAACCGACGAACTTCCAGACCTACGTCGCGATGAAATCGGGTCGCGCACCCTCGGCCTTCGAGCATAGCTTCATCGAGCTGCTCCGCGGCGAGATGCACGATGTCGTGCGACCCCCGAAGCTCAGTCCAGACGATCGAGTTCCTCGGGCCGGCAGATCGTGACGTCGAGATCCGTCACCAGACCGTTGGCCAGCGAATAGACCCAGCCATGCACGGCCACACCCTGGCCCCGCGCCCAGGCGTCGTGGACGAACACGTCGGACGCGACGTTGCGCACCTGGCGGATCACGTTGAGTTCGCACAGCCTGTTGTGCTTCGCGGTCTCGTCGACGATCGCGTCGAGTTCGTGGCGGTGCGCCTGGCGGACTTCCCGGATCGGGTGCAGCCAGTGATCGACCAGCCCGCGCCGCTGGCCGTCGACCGCCGCCTTTACGCCGCCGCAGCCATAGTGGCCCACGACGATGACGTGCTTCACCTTGAGGACGTCGACCGCAAACTGCAGGACCGAAAGATAGTTCGCATCCTGCGGCGGCGCCAGATTGGCGACGTTGCGATGGACGAAGAGTTCGCCGGGATCGAGCCCGACGATCTCGTTGGCGGGCACGCGGCTGTCGGAGCAGCCGATCCACAGATATTGCGGCGCCTGCTGGCGTTCGAGACGGCTGAAGAAGCCGGCATCGGACGACATCTTGCGCTTGGACCAGGCGAGATTGTTCGCTTTCAGATGTTCGAGCATGATTCGCTTATATCGCCATGAGCCAAGCTCAACAAGATGCTACTCGCACTTGAAACCGCTTGCCGTCGGGCAAGTCGGCATGTTTGCCTGTAAGCCATGAAATCGCCTCAATTCGAACCCGGAACAGCAACGCTTTCGCTCTGGCGCACGATCACCAACGGCGCGTCGCTCGCCTTGTCCGAGTCCGCCCTGCGCCGCGTCGCGGCCGGACACGAACTGCTCGCCAAGGCCGCGCGCGGCAACGACGCGATCTACGGCGTCAACACTGGCTTCGGCAAGCTCGCCAGCGTGCGCATCCCGACCGACCGGCTTGCCGAGCTGCAGGTCAATATCGTGCGTTCGCACTGTGCCGGCGTGGGCGAACCGCTGGATGCGCCCGTCGTCCGCCTCGTCATGGCGCTCAAGATCGCAAGCCTCGCGCACGGTGCTTCAGGCGTGCAGCCGGCGACGATCCGCCTGCTCGAAGCGATGCTTTCGCGCGGCCTACTGCCGGTCGTGCCGAGCCAAGGCTCGGTGGGTGCGTCCGGCGACCTTGCCCCGCTTGCGCACCTGTCGGCAGTCCTGATCGGCGAGGGCGAAGCGGTCGTCGAGGGCCAGCGGATGCCCGGTGCCGACGCCCTGACCAAGGCCGGGCTTTCGCCGGTCACACTCGGACCGAAGGAGGGTCTTGCCCTCCTCAACGGAACGCAGGTCTCGACAGCACTTGCCCTCGTCGGCCTTTTCGCGATCGAGGATGCTTTCGCCGCCGCCATTCTCACCGGGGCGATGTCGGTCGACGCCGCTGCCGGCGCCGACACGCCGTTCGACGCGCGCATCCAGGCGCTGCGCGGCCAGCCGGGCCAGATCGATGTCGCGCGGGTGCTGCGCGCCCTGATGGCGGACAGCGAGATCCGCCGCTCGCACCTGGCCGACGATCCGCGCGTGCAGGATCCCTATTCGCTGCGCTGCCAGCCGCAGGTGATGGGGGCCGCCCTCGACGTGCTGCGCGCGGCCGCCGCAATGCTCGAGCGCGAGGCCAACGGCGTGACCGACAATCCGCTGGTGATGGCAGATACGGGCGAGGTCCTGTCGGGCGGCAACTTCCACGCCGAACCGGTCGCCTTCGCCGCCGACATGCTGGCCATCGCCGCCGCCGAGATCGGCAACATCGTCCAGCGCCGTTGCGCGATGCTGGTCGATCCCTCGCTGTCTGGCCTGCCGGCCTTCCTGATCCCGACGCCCGGGATCAATTCGGGCTTCATGATCGCCGAAGTGACGTCGGCCGCCCTCGCGTCGGAAAACCGGATGCGCGCGGCACCGGCGTCGATCGACACGATCTCGACCTCGATCAACCAGGAAGACCACGTGTCGATGGCGGCGCACGGCGCACGACGCCTGCTGGCGATGGCCGCGAACCTGACGCAGATCGTTGCCATCGAGGCACTGATGGCCGCACAGGGGATCGAGATGCGAAAGCCCCTCAATCCCGGCCCGCGCGTGCGGCAGGCTTTTTCGCGGATCCGTATGGTCTCGGCGTTCCTCGACATCGACCGGCCGCTTTCCGCCGAAATGACCGCGATGGCCGCACGCATCGCCGACGGCAGCTTCGCTGACGGCTACGCCGACATCCGCGGCCTGCTGCCCTCGGCAGCTGGCTAGCTTCAGGTCCGCGCCTTTCCGAAGATCTGGGAAAGTGCGAGCAGCACGGACGTCAGCACGACCACGAGCGTGGAGATCGCCGCGATCGTCGGGTCGATCTGGTCGCGCAGGGCCGCGAACATGTTGCGCGTCAGCGTCGAATTCGGCCCGCCCGAGACGAACAGCGCCACCACCACCTCGTCGAACGAGGTGAGGAACGACAGCACCGCCCCGGTGACCACAGCGAACCGGATCTGCGGCAGCGTGACGAGGAAGAATGCGCGCGGTCGCGAAGCGCCGAGGCTGCGGGCGACCAGTTCCTGGTTCATGTCGAAGCTCTTGAGTGCCGACGACACGACCATGACGACCAACGGGATCGCCAGCATGCTGTGCGCCAGCACGACTCCCGTCAGTGTGTTGACGAGCCCGAGGCGCACATAGGCGTAGAAGACGCCGATGCCCACGAGGATGACCGGCACCACGATCGGCGTCAGCAGCAGCGCGTAGACCGTTCCGCTCCAGCGGAAGCGCGACGTGTGCAGGCCGTAGGCAGCCATCGTGCCGACCGTGGTCGAGACGACCATCGTCAGGAAGCCGGCCTTGAACGAGGTCGCCGTCGCCTGCATCCACGAGACCGATCCGAAATAGTTACGATACCAGCGCAGCGACCATTCGCGCGGCGGAAACTCCAGATACTGCGATTCCGAGAACGACATCGGAATGACGATCAGCGTCGGCAGCATCAGGAAGACCATCACGAGCCCGGCCAGCGCATAGAGCCACAGCCGGTGCCGGTGGGTGATCTGGGTTTCGCTCGCGGCCTTGTCGAGCCAGCTCATGCGTCGCCCCCGCCCAGCACGCGGTTGAGACCCACGAGCTTCGCCGCGACATAGAGGAAGATCATCGTCAGCACGAACAGCACGACGCCGAGCGCGCTGGCCGCCCCCCAGTTGAAGAAGACCTCGATATCGGTGGCGATGCGGTTGGCCACCATCGTGACCTTGCCGCCGCCCAGCACCGCCGGCGTGATGTAGAAGCCAAGGCACAGGATGAAGACGATCAGCACGCCTGCGACGAGCCCCGGCAGCGAGAGCGGCAGGAAGACCTGCCAGAACGCGCGCACCGGCCCCGCCCCCAGATTGGCGGCAGCCTTGAGGAAATCGCGATCGATCGCGCGCATCGAGCCGTAAACCGGCAGGACGAGGAACGGTAGCATGATGTGGACCATGCCGATCAGCGTGCCGTTGAGGTTGTTCACGAGCGTGAGCGGCTCGTCCCACAGGCCGAGCTTGATGCCCCAGCTGTTGACGATGCCGCGCCGCTGCAGGAGCACGAGCCACGCGTAGGTCCGCACCAGCAGCGACGTCCAGAACGGCAGCATCACCGCAATCATGCACAGGTTGGCGGCCCGGCGCGGCAATTGCGAGAGCACGTAGGCGAGCGGATAACCGAGTGCCACGCAGATGCCCGTCGTCAGCAGGCTGATCTCGAACGTCGTGCGGAACGTGCGGCCATACGAAGGCTGCTCGATCATCCGCCGGTAGTGTTCGAGGCTGAGGGCGCCGGAATCGTCGAGGAACGAGAGCCAGAAGAGCCAGCCGACGGGAACAAGCATCGTCACGACGACCAGCAGCACGGCCGGCCCGCCGAGCCCGAACAGAGCCAATCGCTCAAGGAACGCGTCGCGGCGCAGACCGGCAGAGTTCGGTGCTGCGTCCGTCACAGCGTCGGCTCGCCGTCGGCGAGGAGATACGTGTCAGCCGGACGCAGGCCGAGACGCAGATCGTCGCCGGCAACCGGCAGCCGACCCGGCACCAAACCGCGTACGGCGATGCGCGTCCCGCCGCCGATCGCGGCATGCAGCAGCACGCTGTCGCCCTGGTAGATCGCCGCCAACACCTTCGCTGGCAGCACATTCATGTCGCCGACCGGCTCACCCCCGAGAATCATCAGATGTTCGGGGCGGATCATCAGCAGGCGACGACCCTGCCCCACCGGTGCTTCGCCCAGCCGCAGCGGTGCTCCGTCGAGGCGGCACACGCCATCCGCCACCTCGACCGGCACGAAGGTGGACTCGCCGATGAATTCGGCGACGAAGCGGTTGGCCGGGCGCTCGTAGAGCTCGCGCGGCGGAGCGATCTGGCTGATGCGGCCCTGGTCGATGACCGCGATCCGGTCCGACATCGTCAGCGCCTCGCGCTGGTCGTGCGTGACGTAAACCGTCGTCATGCCCAGCCGCTCGTGCAGCTGGCGCAGCTCGATCTGCATGTGTTCGCGCAGCTGCTTGTCGAGCGCCGACAGCGGTTCGTCCATCAGCAGGATGCGCGGTTCGAAGACGATGGCGCGGGCAAGAGCTATGCGCTGGCGCTGTCCACCGGAAAGCTGGTCGATCCGGCGGCCCCCATAGCCACCGAGCTTGACGAGCTCGAGTGCCTGCGCCACGCGGCCGGCGGCTTCCGTGCCACCAATCCCCCGCAGCTTGAGCGGAAAGGCGATGTTCGCCGCCACGTCCATGTGCGGGAACAGCGCGTAGTTCTGGAAGACCATCCCCACGTCGCGCTTATGGGGGGCAAGGCGCACGACCTCGCGCTCGCCGAACTTGAGGCTGCCGTGGTCGGGCCGCACGAAGCCGGCCAGCATCATCAGGAGCGTGGTCTTGCCGGACCCGGATGGGCCCAGCAGCGTCAGGAATTCGCCACTCCGCACGTCGAGATCGACGGAGTCGAGAATCGTGAGCTTGCCGTAGCTTTTCGTCAGCTGCCGGATCGTGATGGGGAGCGCTGCGTCACGGGCCATGTCCACACTCTATCCGGCGTCCGGGCCCGACGGAAAGCGGGGCGCCGAAGCGCCCCGCTGCCGCCTGCCGCTCACTCGGTCAGCATGTTCTCGTAGGCCGCGGCGGCCTGCGCCTCGAACTTGATGTACCAGTCGAGGTCGACCGTGACCTGCTTGGCCGCGTTGTCCGGATGCGACGGCAGCTTCTTGGCGTAGGCCGCGTCGATCGTGCCGAGGTCGTAGGCCTTCTTGTTGGTCGGGCCGTAGGTGATGTACTTGGTGAACTCCGCCTGGTACTGCGGCTTGCTGATCTCGGCCAGGAACTTCATGGCCAGATCCTTGTTCGGCGCACCCTTGGCGATGGCGAAGCAGTCATAGTCGAGCAGCGCCTGGTTGAACGTGTAGGCCACCTGCGCGCCGTCCTTGGCGACCACGTCGAAGCGGCCGTTCCAGCCGGTGATCATGTCGACTTCGCCGTCCTTCATCAACTGCGCGTGCTGCGCACCCGACGACCACCACACGGCAACATGGGGCTTCAGTTCCTTGATCTTCTTGATCGCGCGCTCGATGCCGCCGGGCGCACCAAGCACCTTGTAGACGTCCGCCGGTGCCACGCCGTCGGCCATCAGGGCGGGTTCGAGGGAGCCGGCCACGCCCTTGCGGTATGAGCGCTTGCCGGGGAACTTCTTCACGTCCCAGAAATCGGCCCAGCTCTGCGGGCCGTTTGCGCCGTATGTCTTGGTGCTCCAGGCCAGCACGGTCGAGAACACGTCGCCGCCCACGCAGTATTCGCCGGCGAGGTTCGGCAGGAAGTCCTTGGTGTCGATGACCTTGTAGTCGAGCTTTTCGAGGATGCCTTCCGCACCCGCGCGCGCGGCACTGCCCGAGCCGCTGGCGACGATGTCCCACGTCACGGCATTGGCCTTCACCTTGAGGCGCAGGTCGGCAATGCCGGTATAGGTCTCTTCCTTGACCGTGATGCCCAGCGCCTTGGCGGCTGGCTGGAACAGGGCCTTGCTCTGGCCTTCCTGGTAGGAGCCGCCGAAGGAAACGACCGTGATCGTCTGGGCCGCGGCGTCGCGCGCCGCAAATGTCAGGGCGGCACTTCCCATCAGGACGGCAGCGAGGATCGAAAGGGCTTTCGGCTTCTTGTTCATGACGGGCCTCCTTTTGATGCGGGTTCGAGTGTCGGTCCTATTTTGGTCGGGGGAACAGGGCCATTTAGAACTGCTGGCAATACCATTTACAGGCGCGCCGCCACGCTCTTGACCCGGCAGTAGCTGCGCAGGGCCTCGAGGCCTTTCTCGCGCCCGAAGCCCGATTTCCGGTTGCCGCCGAACGGTGTCTCGATGCCGCCGGCGAAGTATTCGTTGATATAGACCTGCCCGGCATCGATCTCGCGCGCCAGCCGGTGGGCCGACGAGAAGTCCTTTGTGTAGATGCCTGCGACCAGCGCGAATTCCGTCCCGTTGGCAAGCTCGACCGCATGGACCGCATCGTCGGCGACCTGGACCGCGAGGACAGGCCCGAAGATCTCCGCGGTCACCGCCTCGTCGTCGGGCGGTAGGTCGTCGAGGACCGTCGGCTGGAAAAACCAGCCGCGGCCGCTTTCCGGATCGACATCGCGCCCGCCGCCGCACAGGACGCGCATGCCGCGCGATCTGGCCCGATCGACGAAGCCCGCAATGCGGTCGAGCTGGAGCTGCGAATTGACCGGACCCATGTCGCATGCGCGCAGCCCGTGGCCGAGTTTCATCACCTTCGCACGTGCCGCTACGCGTCCGACGAATTCGGCATGGATCTTCCGTTCGACGATCAGCCGCGATCCGGCCGAACAGATCTGGCCGGCATTCTCGAAGATGGCGCCCAAGACGCCTTCGAGGGCCGCGTCGAGATCGGCATCGCCAAGCACCACGACCGGCGACTTGCCGCCCAGTTCGAGTATGAGTCGCGTGACGTTGGATGCCGCCGCCTTCATGACGCCGATCCCGGTCGCGGCCGATCCCGTGAAGGTGATGTGGTTTACACCTGGGTGCGCGACGAGCGGCGCACCGGCCTCCGCGCCCGTCCCGGTCACGACGTTGAAGGCGCCGGCTGGCAGGCCCGCTCGCAGCAGCAGATCGGCCAGCATCAGCGCCGTCAACGGTGTCTGTTCAGCGGGCTTGGCGACAACGGCGCAGCCCGCCGCCAACGCCGGTGCAAGCCCGCGCGCCAAGGTCGAGATCGGATAGTTCCACGGCACGATCTGGGCGGCCACGCCTGCCGGTTCGTTCAACGTGTAGGCCAGATAATCCGGCCCCAGCGGAATGCAATCGCCGTGCAGCTTGTCGCACGCACCCGCATAGTATTCGAACGCACGTGCGGCTCCCGCGACATCGCCCTTCGCCTCGACCAACCGCTTGCCGGAATCCAGCGTCTCGACGACCGCAAGCCGCTCGGCTTCGGCGCGGATCAGGCCGGCCGCACGCGCAAGGATGCGGCCACGCTCGGCCGGAACGATCCGGCCCCAGGGTCCCTTGAGCGCCCGGCGCGCGGCATCGACGGCGGCATCGATGTCGGCCGCTTCGCCCGCGGCGACCTGCGCGAAGACCTGACCCGTTCCCGGATCGAAGATATCCATCCGCCGGCCCGAAGCGGCCGGTCGGGCAGCCCCATCGATCACGTGGCGGTCAGGCAGGCCTGCCAGCGTGCCGGTCGCCAGCGCCTCCGCCGTCAGTTCGGCGAAGCCGCCCGTCGTCACGCCGCGACCTCGCTTGCCTGATAGGTAGCCTTGCCGAGCCAGTCCGGATCGATCTCCACGCCCCAGCCCGGTGCATCGGTCACGCTTACGTGGCCGTCGACGACGCCGTAGGGCGAGTTGCGGAAAAGCCCGTCCTGCCAGGGATAGTAGTCGGGTCCCTCGATCGAGAATTCGAGGTACTTGCCCGCATTCGGGATGGCGCGCAGCAGATGCATCGTGAACAGCGTCACCATCGACAGGTTGGCGCTGTGCGGCGTGCAGGGAATGCCCGCCGCGTGCGCCATCGCGGCAACGCGTAGCGTGCGCACCATGCCGCCCAGATAGCACACGTCGGGCTGGACGATGTCGACGGCTCCCATCTCGATCATGTGGCGCCAGATCGGGATGTAGCAGTCCTGCTCGCCGCCGGTGACGTCAATCGCAAGCGCGTCGCGCACCGTCCGGGTCTGCTCGAGTTCCCAATACGGGCACGGCTCCTCGAAATGCCCGATCCCGTTCGCCTCGAGCATGCGACCCACCTCGATCGCGCGCCGGGGCGAGAAGGCGCTATTGGCATCGACCAGCAGCTCGACCTTGTCGCCCAGCACCTTGCGCATGGTGGGCACGATCTCCTCGGTCCGGCCCGGCCACTCGTCGATGTCGTGGCCGTATTCGGCGCCCACGCGGAACTTGAACGCGTCGAACCCGAAACGGTCGCGCAGGCGGCGAAAACGCTCGGCCTCGTCGCGGGGCGTGATGTCGCGCTTCATCGACGAGGCGTAGGCGCGCAGCCTGCCGGGCGTGCCGCCGAGAAGTTCGCACACGCTCTTGCCCGCGCGCTTGCCCGCCATGTCCCAGAGCGCCGTGTCGAGCCCGGTCATCGCGCGGCAGAGATAGCTGCCGGGAAACTTGTGCTCGCGCTCCGGGATCAGGTCGATGATCCCGGCGATGTCGGCAGCATCGTGCCCCAGTGCCCAAGGCGCCGCCTGCCGGTGGAGGATCAGCGAGGTTATGTCGGCGTTGTAGGCCGAGACCTGGCCCCAGCCTTCGGCGCCGTCCTCGGCCGTCACGCGCACGAAGCCGACGAACGCGTTGCAGAAGGTCTCGATCTTGCGGATTTTCATGGCGTGCCGCGTCCGGAGTGGCGATGCCCCGGATCATCGACGCACAATGGCCGGCTTCGTAGGTCCAATCTATAAATTCTATGATACCATTCTGAAACGATGGCAGATGGCGGAGCGGGAACGATGGTGAAACGGGCGGGTGGGGCGCTGCTGCTGGGCATCCAGATCGATCCCGCCTCGACGCGGCCCATCGGCACGCAGCTCTATATGGGCCTACGCGAATTGATGCTATCCGGCGGTATTGCGACCGGCGTGCGCCTACCAGCCACGCGCACGCTCGCCCGCGATCTCGGTATCTCGCGCACCACCGTCATCGAGGCGTTCGAGCGGCTGCTGGCCGAGGGGCTGATCGTCTCGCGTGTCGGCTCGGGCAGCTTCGTCAGCGACGCGCTTCGCACCGAGCGCCCGCAACCGCAGCCGCGCACCGGCAAGATCGCCGTCCAGCAGAAGCAGCCACAACTCTCGCGCGCGATGGGCTGGGCCTTCGCCCATTTCTCGCGGCGCGAACGCCTGCCCCATCGCCCGCGGGCTTTCGTAACCGCCCTGCCCGCCTACGACGCGTTCCCGATGGCGCAGTGGGCGCGGGTCGCGGCCAAACACTGGCGCGGAGCGCGCGACGACGTGATGGGCTATGGCGAGCCCTACGGCCATCCGCGCCTGCGCGAAGCGATCGCCACGCACCTGCGCGGCAATCGCGGCATTTCGTGCGACAAGGACCAGATCTTCGTCGTCGGCGGTGCGCAGCAGGCCTTTTACCAGATCGGATCGGCCCTGCTGAACCCGGGTGACAAGGTGTGGTTCGAGAATCCGGGTGCCATCGGGGCGCGCAACGGGCTGGTCGCGTGCGGGGCCGATCTCGTGCCCGTTCCGGTCGACCGCGAAGGCCTGCGCGTCGACGAGGGCCTGCGGCAGAGCGCCAAGTTCCGCCTGGCCTTCGTGACTCCGTCGCACCAGCAGCCGCTCGGCCATATCATGAGCCTCGAGCGCCGTTTTGCACTCCTGCGCGCGGCCGAGCAGGCCGGAGCCTGGATCATCGAAGACGACTATGACGGCGAGTTCTCCTTCGGCCGGCGCCCGTTCCCGACGCTGAAGAGCGTCGACCAGACCGGGCTCGTGATCTATGTCGGCACGTTCAGCAAGTCGCTCTTCCCGGCCCTGCGGCTGGGCTTCATGCTTGTCCCTTCCACACTGGTCGAGACGTTCGAACGCATCTCGGCCTCGTTCATCCAGGGCGTGCCGACGAGCGTGCAGGCCATCGTCGCCGACTTCATCCAGGAGGGCTATTTCGCCACGCATGTGCGGCGCATGCGGCGCGTCTATGCCGAACGGCACGCCGCCCTGTGCGAGGAAGCGCAGCGCATGCTGGGCGGCCTGCTCGAGATCGTGCCGACCGAAAGCGGCCTGCACACGATCGGCCGCCTGGCGAAAGGGATTTCCGAGCATGCGGCAACGGACGCCGCTGCCGAGAAGGGCGTGATCGTCTCGCCCATCGCGCGCTTCTCGATCTCTCCGACGAAGGACAATGGACTCGTCCTCGGTTTCGGGGCCGTCGGCCCGCGCGAGATCAAGGACGGGATCGCGAAGCTCGCACCCGCACTCGAAACGCTCGCCCGGCGCCCGCGACGCAGAATGGTATGAGAATCTCTCCAGACTGGACCTCGCCGCCGGACCAATCCGGTGGGACCGTCCGCCCATGATCGAGGTCGACTATATCGTCGTGGGTGCGGGTTCGGCCGGCTGCGTGCTGGCGAACCGCCTCAGCGCAGACGGTCGCTTCAAGGTATTGCTTCTCGAAGCGGGCGGCAGCGACCGCCGCTTCCAGATCCGCGTGCCCATCGGCTATGGCATGTCGTTCTTCGATCCGGACGTGAACTGGATGTTCCGTACCGAGCCGGACCGCGCGCTCGGCGGCCGATGCGGCTACTGGCCGCGCGGCAAGGTGCTGGGCGGCTCAGGCTCGATCAACGCGATGGTGCATGTCCGCGGCCACCGCCTGGACTTCGACGACTGGGCGGCCGAAGGCAACGACGGCTGGTCGGCCGACGCGGTCTGGCCCTATTTCGAACGTGCCGAACGCATGATCGCCGGCAACGATGTCTCGGCCGAGGTCCATCCGTTGTGCGCGGCGTTTCTTGTCGCTGGCCGCGAAGCTGGCTTCGCGTTCAATCCGGACTTCAATTCGGGCGATCCAGAAGGTGTGGGCATCTATCGCATCGCGACCAAGAGCGGCCTGCGCCGCTCGGCCGCCGACGCCTATCTGCATCCCGCGATGCGACGCGCCAACCTCAGGGTCGAGACGCGAGCGCTTGCCACACGAATTGCATTCGAAGGCAACCGAGCCCGCGGCGTCGAATACACGAAGGGCGGTGGGCGTCACTTCGCGCAGGCTCGCCGGGAGGTGCTGCTCGCGGCCGGCAGCATCAACTCGCCCAAGCTGCTCCAGCTCTCCGGCATCGGACCGGCCGGCCTGCTGAAGGCGCATGGAATCGATGTCGTGCGCGATGCGCCGGGCGTGGGAAGGAATCTGCAGGACCATCTGTGCATAGACCATCTCTATCGTGCGCATGTACCCACGCTGAACCAGCAGATCGGCACGTGGCGCGGCAAGATCGCTGCGGCCTTGCGCTATGCGCTGCTGCGCAAGGGGCCGCTGGCGCTCAGCGTCAACCAGGGCGGCGGCTTCGTGCGCGCACGCGAAGCGCTCGACCGGCCGAACATGCAACTCTATTTCTCGCCGCTCAGCTATACGCGCACGCCGCCGGGCACGCGCCCGCTGATGCGGCCAGATCCGTTCCCCGGCTTCCTGCTGAGCGCCCAGCCCTGCCGGCCGACCAGCCGCGGCCATCTCGAAATCGTCTCGAACGATCCGGCGGCCCCACCCGCGATCCATCCCAATGCGCTGTCGACCGAGCACGATGTGCGCGAGATGATCGAAGGTGCCCGCGTGCTCCGGCGGCTTGCCACCACGCCGGCCTTGAGCGCCGTGATCGAAGCGGAGATGCAGCCCGGCCCGGCCGTCCACAGCGATGCCGAACATCTTGCCGACATCCGCCAGCGCAGTTCGACCGTATTCCATCCGGTCAGCACCTGCCGGATGGGTACCGACTCGCGGACCGATGTCGTCGACGCCGGCTTGCGAGTCCACAGCATCGAAGGTCTGCGGGTAATCGACGCGTCGGTCTTCCCGAACGTCACGTCGGGCAACACGAACGTGCCGACACTCATGGTGGCCGAGAAGGGTGCCGATCTCGTGCTTGGAAGGAACCTCTCCCGATGACGTCCAGTCTCTTCGCCGACGACTTCAAGACCACGCCCTACTGGTGGGAAGCCGTCCCCCGCCCGTCGATCGCACCGGCACCGCTGCCCGCGACCGCCGACGTGCTCGTCGTCGGATCGGGCTATACCGGCCTCAACGCAGCCCTGCAGACCGCACGCGGCGGACGCCACACGGTGGTGCTCGATGCCGAGGACGCGGGCTGGGGCTGCAGCACGCGCAACGGCGGGCAGGTCTCGACCAGCGTGAAGCCCGGTTACGCCGAGCTCGTGCGCCGTCACGGGCCGGAGACGGCCGGGCAAATCCTGCGCGACGGGCGCAGCTCGCTAGCGTGGCTCGGAGAGTTCGTGCGCAACGAGCGAATCGACTGCGACTTCCGCGTCGCCGGACGCTTCCATGCGGCCCACAACCCGGCGCAGTACGAAGCGCTCGCGCGGCAGATGGCCGACCAGCCGAAAGGCTTCGAAGTTCCCTACGAGATCGTGCCGCGCGCCGAACAGCGCCGCGAATTGGGCACCGACGCCTATTTCGGCGGCGTTCTCCTGACCGCGCACGCGTCGGTCGATCCCGCCCGCTATCATGCAGGCCTGTTGGCGCGCGTGCGGGAAGCAGGCGGAACGGTCTTCCCGCACACGCCCGCTACCGGCATCTTTCGCGACGCGGACGGCTTCCAAGTCGCCACGCCACGAGGCACCATCCGCGCGCGCGAAGTCGTGATCGCGACGAACGGTTATACCCGCAAACTGACGCCGTGGCTGCGGCGGCGCGTCGTCCCGATCGGCAGCTATATCATCGCGACCGAAGAGATCCCTGCCCAGGTGATGGCACGCGTGATGCCGAAGGACCGCATCGTCAGCGACACGCGCAAGGTCGTCTACTACTACCGGGCCTCGCCCGACGGGCGCCGCGTGCTGTTCGGCGGCCGCGTATCGCATGATGAGACCGATCCGCGCGTCAGCGGGCCCAGGTTGCATGCCGAGATGGCACGCCTCTTCCCCGAACTTGCCGCCACGCGTATCAGCCATTCCTGGTGCGGCTTCGTCGCCTATACGTTCGACGAGCTCGCACACACCGGCACGCATGACGGGATGCACTACGCGATGGGCTATTGCGGGTCGGGCGCGGGCATGGCGAGCTATCTCGGCATGCGCATCGGCCACAAGATTCTCGGGCTGGAATCCGGAGTGACCGGCTTCGACGCGATCAAGTTCCCCACGCTGCCTTTCTATACAGGCAATCCGTGGTTCCTGGCACCGTCGATCATGTATTACCGCTGGCAGGACCGCCGCGGATGACCGGCGCCCGCGGCCCGATTGCCTTCAGCCCTCGAGACCCAGATAGGCCTTCCTGATCTCCGGCCGCTGCATCAGTTCGTCGGCCGGACCTGATGTCGTGATCCGCCCTTCTTCGAGCACATAGGCCCGCCTTGCGATGGCCATCGCAAGGCTGACGTTCTGCTCCACAAGCAGGATCGACGGACCCGCCGCATTGATCCGGCGGATCGCGTCGAACATGTCCATGACGATCGAAGGCGCAAGACCCAGCGACGGCTCGTCGAGAAGCAGCAGCTTCGGGCGCGCCATCAACGCGCGTCCGATCGCCACCATTTGCTGCTGGCCGCCGGAAAGCGACGCCGCCGCCATCGGAAGCTTCTGGCGAAGGGCCGGAAACAGCGAGCAGACTTCTTCGAGAGTCCTGTTCCGGTGCGCCTTGGCCGCCGGAAGATAGCTGCCAAGCTCGAGATTCTCCAGGACGGTCATGCCGGCGAAAAGACGGCGGCTTTCGGGAACGATCGCGATTCCGGCCCCGCAGAAGCGATGCGCCGGGATACGCGTGACGTCGGCGCCGTCGAACCGGATCGTGCCGGCGGCGGCCCGGATCAGTCCGGCAAGCGTGTTGATCAGCGTCGTCTTTCCAGCCCCGTTCGGGCCGACAACGCAGACAAGTTCGCCCGGATCGACATGCAAATCGACATCCCGGAGTGCCGGAGCAGCACCGTAGTTCGCGCTGAGCCCGGTCACCTCAAGCATGCGCCTTCCCCAGGTAGGCGGTCCTGACGGCAGGATCGTCCATCACGGCCGCCGGCGGGCCATCTGCGATGAGGCGGCCGTGATTGAGCACGACGATCCGGTCAGTCAGCGCCATCACGGCGCGCATGACGTGCTCGACGAAGACGACCGTTGTTCCCTGATCTCGAATGCGCCGGATCATCGCGATCGCCTCGTTGATCTCTGACGGGGTCAGGCCCGAGAGAACTTCGTCGAGCATCAGGAGTTTCGGGCGTGCTGCAAGTGCGCGGGCAAGTTCGAGGAACTTGCGCTGGTGCAGGTTGAGATCCTCGGGCAGTACGTCGGCCTTGTCGGCAAGGCCCGCGAAGGCAAGATGCCGGCGCGCATCGGCGAAGGCCGCAGTGCGCGATGCGCCGAGGCCGCCGAACATCCCCACCGTCGCGACATTCTGGATCACCGTCATCTGCGCGAACGGTCTCGGAATCTGGTATGTGCGCGCAATCCCCGCACGCGCGAACACATGCGCAGGGCTTCCCGCAAGATCGCGACCTTCGAACCGGATCTCGCCGGCTTCCGCCCGGTAGTGGCCGCTGGCGACATTGATGAAGGTCGACTTGCCTGAGCCGTTCGGCCCGATCAAGCCGAGGATCTCGCCATGACGCACGTCGAACGACACCTCGCTCAGTGCCTGAACGCCCTTGAATGCCTTCGAAAGATTGCGAACGGAGAGCAGAACGCCATTGCCCGGTTGCGGAACGGCGACAGCCGGGAACGGAGTCGGCATCGAATCACCGGTCGCGCCGGCGTCGCGTCGCTTTTTCATTCGGGACACGAGGAGCCCGAGAATGCCTGCAGGCATGAAGAGAATGACGACCACAAGGACAATTCCGACGGTCGCGCGTCCGACGATCGGATAGCTGCCCGACGTGACGAAATAGAGCATGCTGGTGATCGCGACCGCGCCGACAGCCGGGCCGAGCCAATGCCGGCTGCCGCCCAAGATGCTCATCAGCACGACATAGAGCGGCACCGTCAGCGAGAACGTCTCGGACACGGTCACATAGGAGACGAAGACGGCGTGTATTCCGCCCGCGAGGCCGGCAAGCGCGCACGAGATGCCGAGTGCGGCCAGCTTGAAGCGGTAAGTCGGCACACCGACGACTTCGGCGACGTCTTCATCGTCGTGTATCGCGAAGAGACCGGCGCCGAACTTGGAAGCATGGATGAGATAGGCCGCGAGCAACGTAACGACGCAGGCTGCAAGGCCGAGCAGATAGAGCGAAGACGACTGGGAGGGCGCGATCCGCGGGATATCGACGCCCATCAGATAGATGCCCTGGCCGCCGTCGATGCGCGTGTTCAATATGACGGTCGCAAGCACGAACGTCACCGCGAGCGTCAGCAGGGCGAAGAGCTCGCTCCGGACCGAACTGACCCGGAAAACCACAGCGCCTAGCGCAACGCCGAGTGTCGCGGCGATCAACATCGACGCGGGCAGCGTGGCAAGGAACGGCCAATCCATTCGTCCGGCCAGATAGGCCGTGCCGTAGATTCCAGCGCCGAAAAACGCGCCATGGCCGAACGAGAAGTAGCCAGTATAGCCCGACAGTATGTTCCACGACAGCGCGAGAACCATCCAGTGAAACAGCAGATACAGGAATGATTCGTAGAAGGCCGGTGCGCCAAGCCACGGAAGTGTTGCAAACGCAGCACCGACCGCGAGGATGGCAAGGACGATGCGCATCTAAGCCTTGCCCGGCCGGAACAGGAGCATGACGATCAGTATCGAGAACGAAACGATCGGCGCCCAAGACGGTGCCGCCACAACCATCGTGATCGCTTCGCTGACGCCGATGATGATGCCCGCGACGAGCGGGCCGATGGCACTGCCGAGCCCGCCAAGCATGACGACGGCAAAGACGACCCCGACCCAAGCGAATATCTGCGTGGGCGTGAGGGCGAACGTAAGCGCCAGACAAATGCCCGCGACCGCTGCGAGCGCCAGACAGATTCCGGCCAGAACCAGCGAAAGAGCCCGCTGGTTGATTCCGAACGCGGCCGCGATCTGCGGGTCTTCGGCCATCGCGCGCATCGCGCGGCCGAGATCCGTATACCGCATGGCCGCCCAGATCGAGACGGCGAGACCCGTCGAGAGGAGAAGCGTGATGAGCTCGGGTACCGGCACGAAGAGGCCGGCGACGACGAACTTCATCTCCCCCCAATGGGACTGGAGTTTGCGGAAGTCGGCCGTCCAGCCGAGCTGGATCACGCTTTCGATCACGACCGTCACGCCGAACGTGACCAGCAGCGACGTGAACGGCGTGATGCGGAAATGCGCCAGGATCCATTGCATGGCAACACCGATCACGAAGAAGACCGGCGGCAGGATCAGCAGAGACAGGAGCGGATCGACGCCCCACTCTCCGGCCATGTGGTAGCAGAGATAGGCGCTGAGGAAGACGAAGCCGAAATGCGAAAGGTTGATCTGGCGAAGAAGCCCCCATGACAGTCCCAGCCCCAACCCGATCAGCCCATAGAGCCCGCCGAGAAACACGCCCGACAAGATCGACTGAAGCAGAAGATTGAGGCTGGGAATCGCCATGAAGCCGGTTACTGCGCGCGGATCGATGCGCCGGGTGCGGCGTTTGCCTTCGGCCAGACGGTGACCCAGTTTCCGTCCTGGACCTGCTTGATACGCATCAGGTCGTCGCCGAAATTGTTCCCGCGATCGAACCGCAAAACGCCCTGGATGGTCGGGACCTGGTTGGCTTTCAGCCAGTCGGCAAGCTTCCGGTCGTCGAGGCTCTTGGTCGCAACGACGGCTGCTTCGAGCAGTTGCCAGGCACTGAACGACGCGGCTGCCTGCACCTCGACCTTCGCGTAGGGGAAGTTCGCCGCTTTCGCGCGCTCGTTGTAGATCTTGACGAACTCCGCCGCGACCGGATTGTTGGTATAGGGCGGATGCTCCTCGAAGATCGTGACCGACAGCGCGTTGCGTCCTTCGGGGGTCGCCGTCATCGGACCGGGTGCCGGATAGAGGTGGAAATGGAGCGGCGGCTCGTAGTCGATCTTCTTCATCGCCTCGAGTAGCATGTTGCCTTCGAGCCCGATGTCGCCGACGAAGACCATGTCGGGTTTGGCGTCCTTGACGCGCGCGGCGATCGGACCGAAATCGCGGTTCCCGAATTCCCATTCGAGGAACAGTATTTCGTTGAGGCCGCGACGCTTGGCAACTTCGCGTGCGCCGAGCGACATGAAATGCACCGACGGGAACTTGGAGGTCACGATCGCGATCGTCTTCGGCGGCTTCGGCAGCGAAGCCATCGCGTCGAAAAGCGTGTCCGGTACGGTCGTCGCCGGATCGGGCCCCAGCGACCAGGCCGGAAAGTGCATGTCGTACTTGGCGAGCGACGGGATGCCGAACGTGTGGTGGATCAGCATCTTGTTGTAACGCTGTGCCACGCCCATCGCCGAAAGGATCGCACCCGTCGCATAGGGCCCCATCAGGAGGTCGACCTTGTCCGACGTCACGAGCTGCTCGTAGAGCGTCCGGGCAAGCTCCGGCCGCGACTGATCGTCCAGCACGGTCCACTGCACTTGCCGGCCAAGCAGGCCGCCGCGGCGGTTGAGGCCCTCGACATAGATCTCGCCGACCAGCTTGTGCACGAGCGCCGTCGCCGACAGCGGACCCGTCAGCGCCAGCGTGCTGCCGATCCGGATGGGTGCATTGCCCTGCGCCCATCCCGGGCCGGCGGCCAGCAGGCCGGTGGCCATCGCCGCGATAGCGACGATCCGTTTCAGGAACTTCATGGCTTCCTCCCTTGTCCGTTCTGGTCGTTGTGCGATCGTGTCACTCGTTGGCGACACGGTTTGACAGGATTCCGATGCGATCGACCTCGACTTCGATCGTGTCACCCGCCTTCATGAAGACCGGCGGCTTGCGCGCGAACCCCACGCCGGCCGGCGTACCCGAAATGATTATGTCGCCGACCTGCAGCTCCAGTACCTCGGAAATCGTGCTGACCAGCGTTGCCACGTCGAAGATCATGTCCTTTGTGTTGGCATCCTGCATGACGGTACCGTTGAGGCGTGCGCGGATGCGCAGACCGGACGCACCCGACGGAAGCTCGTCGGCGGTCACGAGTTCGGGGCCGAATGAACCGGTCTTGTGGAAGTTCTTTCCCATCATCCACTGGTGGGACTTGAACTGGTAGTCGCGGATCGACCCGTCGTTGAAGAGCGAATAGCCCGCGACATGCCCGAGCGCGTGGCCCTTGGCGATGTAGCGGCCGGGCTTCCCGATGATCACGGCGACTTCGGCCTCGTAGTCGAAGCTGTCGGAGACCTTGGGCTTCAGCAGGGGTTCGCCATGCGCGACCCACGAGCTCGGAAAGCGGTGGAACAGGACCGGATATTTCGGTGCGTCCTTGTAGGGGCTCTCTGCCGCATGGTCGATGTAGTTGAGCCCGACCGCGATCGCGTGGGCGGGTGCGAGGACCGGCGGCAGCAGCTTCAGTCCCGCGAACGGGACCGTCACCTTCGCTTCCGCTGCGGCCTTCGCCGCGCGCGCCATCCCGTCGGAGCCCTTGCGCAGAAGATCGTCGATGCTGGCGGCCACGCCCGCAGCACTCAGGTCGACGATGCTGTCGCCGGCCCGGGCACCCAGCGCACTGCCATTGCCCTTCACGAAATTGAGTAGACGCATTGCGGTTCCTCTGTTGGACGGATTGTCCGGTCAGGCGGGCGGCTTCTCGCCAGCCTCGCGGTTGACGACGAAGTCGTTGGGTGGGGTCGGGCCCCAGAGATAGAAGCTGTCGTTGGGCGGGTGATCGGCTTCCGGCCAGTCGGTATCGGCACCGATGAAATCGATGTCGTAGGAGTATTCGGCGAAGCTGCCCCACGGATCGCGGATGTAGCAGAAATAGTTCGAGCCGATGACATGCCGGCCCACGCCCCAGTTGTGCGAGAAGCCGGCGTCACGCATCTGTTCCATGCCCAGCCCGACCTCGTCGACGCCGCGCACGACCCAGCTCGTGTGGTGCAGGCCCGGGCCGCTGGACTTGGCGAAGGCGATCAGGTGGTGGTCGCTCGAATGGACGCCGTGCGTGAACGCGATGCCGTCGCCGGAATGGTCGGAAAGGCGCAGGCCGAGCGCCTTGGTGTAGAACCGGACCGAACGCGGCACATCCGAGCAGAACAGCAGCGCATGCGTGAGCCGCGCAGGGCGGACCTTCGGCGCGCCCGAGCGGTTCGGGCTGACGACCGTGCCGTGCGCCGTGCGGACCATCATCGGGCCGACAAGCTCGCTCTTCTCGTTGGGCGTACACTTTTCGGCGACGACGATCTGGAGCGTGATCCCGTCGGGATCGCGGATCCAGAAGCCTTGCGTATCGACGAGCCGATGCGGATCGACGAACGGCACGCCGTTCTTCGAAAGATGCGCGCGCAGCGGTTCGTAATCCTCCGGATAGACGCCCAAGGTCAGGTATTCGAGCTTCTTCGGCTTTCCGCTGGCGTAGATCGATCCCCAGCGATGCGGATGGCCGAACGTGTAGAGGTCGAGCCGATCGCCGATCGGGCGCACGTCGAGACCGAATGCCGTATAGAAGGTCTTCGCTTCGTCGAGATCGGGGACGCTGAACACGAAACGATCCAGCGAATGGACGGACGTCACCCCTGGACGCTTGGGATTGGCCACCGTTTCCTCCTGCGTTTGCTTTCGGGCAAACGAATTTCCCTTTGTATTTTTCGATAGCACATGTATTTTATCGGCAGCAATATATTTCTGAGAGGAAAATAGGTTCGCGATGACCGGTCTGGCCATGGACGAGCCTTTGCCTGCACTCGGGGCGGGAACGAACGCGCAGCGCGCGTATCACTATCTGCGTGCCGAGATCCTCGCATGCCGCCAGCTTCCCGGCACCAAACTCAATATCGCGGCACTTGCCGACGAGCTGGACGTCAGCCTCGGCGCTGTCCGCGAAGCGCTCTCGATGCTGCAGTCCGAATCGCTGGTCGTCGCCGAACCGCAGCGCGGCTACACGGTCAGCCCGGTATCGGCGAAGGAACTCGACGACATCACCGAGGCCAGGATCGGCATCGAGACGATGTGCCTGCGTGCGTCGATCGCCCGCGGCGATCTCAACTGGGAATCGGCACTCGTGGCGGCATTCCACCGCCTGAACCGCCTGAGCGAGGCCGACGACGGGCGCGACTTCCATCTCAACGACGACTGGTCGAAAGCCCATCGCGATTTCCACGCCCGGATCGTCAGCGCCTGCGGCAATGACTGGCTGCTGCGTCTTCGCGGCATGCTCTACCAGCAGAGCGAACGCTACCGCCGCCTGTCGGTCCCCCTCGCCAAGGTGCCGCGCAATGTCCACGGCGAGCACAAGGCGCTCTACGAGGCCGTTCTCGCGCGCGACGCCGACCTTGCGACCGCCGCACTCGAAATTCACCTGCGGCGCACCGCCGAGATCGTGCGGGCGTCCGTAAAGATGTGACCGCCGGCACCGCCCCCAACCCAACCACCGATACGGAAGACAAAACGATGTCACTGATTCCCAAGGATGCACTCGATCGCCTGTTCCTCGAGGCCCGGACGCAGAACGGCTGGCTCGACCGGCCGGTCGCCGAAGAGACGCTGCGTGCACTCTACGAAATCTCGAAGATGGGCCCGACCTCGATGAACACGCAGCCGATGCGCGTCGTGTTCGTGCGCACGAAGGAGGCCAAGCAGCGCCTCTTGACGGCACTGGTGCCAGGCAATGTCGACAAGACGATGGCGGCACCAGTCTGCGCGATCATCGCGCGCGACACGCGCTTCTACGAGTTCATGCCGGAGATCTGGCACAACCCGGCCACCCGCGAAATGTTCGCCGGAAATGCCGCTCTAGCGTCGGCAACAGCCCAGCGCAACGCCACGCTGCAGGGTGCCTACCTGATGATTGCCGCACGTGCCGTCGGGCTCGATTGCGGTCCGATGAGCGGCTTCGACATCGCGAAGGTGAACGCCGAGTTCTTCCCCGACGGACGGTTCCAGACCGACTTTCTGTGCAATCTCGGATATGGCGATCCGGCGAAGGTCATGGGTCGCCAGAAGCGGCATGATTTCGACACGGCGTGCACGTTCGCTTGACGCCGCTGCCCTAAATCGCCGGCGTGCGGTAGAGCGCGCGGCCATTTACCTTGATCTCGACATCCTGCAGATATTGCCGGACACCGTCGGCGGAAATCGAGATGCCGAGACCCGGTGCATCCGGTGCCGCGATCTCGCCCGAGGCATCGCGTTGCAGCGGTGTCGCGACGAACGCCAGCGCCAACGGTTTGGGCATCGCCGGATATTCGCAGATCGTGTGGTCCTTGAGCCCCGCATAGGGCTGCAGCGACGCCGACAGCGCCAGATGCGACGTGAAGGTGTGGTTGACGAACGCCACCCCCTTGCCGACCGCATAGTCCGCGATCTCCTTCGAAGGGCCGATGCCGCCGATGCGGCCGCAATCGATCTGGATGAAACCGACACCGCCGAAATCGATCAGATGCTTGGCCATGTAGGGATTGTGGGCCCCTTCCCCGCCGGCGAGGCGGACCTTGGAACTGCGGCGGGCGAGCGCGCCATATGCGTCGAGCGCGCTCGCAGCGAACGGCTCCTCGAACCACACCGCACGCGCACGCTCCAGTGCCGGCAGGCGCTCGGCGGCACGTTCGACGTCGTCGATGAAGATCTGCCCCGTATCGACCAGCAGGATGCCATCTTCGCCCAGCCCCTCGCGCGCGGCGACGAAATGGTCCGCGTCGTCCTTGACGCTGCCGCGGCCGATCGGCCCCCAGCCGAACTTGCCCGCCCGGAATCCGGCGGCGCGCGCCTGGCGGCCGCGTTGCAGGGTTTCCTGCGGCGTGTCGCCGAACAGCACCGACGCATACGGCGTCTTGGGATGACTCGCCGCATAGCCGAGCATCTTCCAGACCGGTTCGCCGCGCCGTTTGCCGAGCAGGTCCCATAACGCCATCTCGATCCCGGACATGGTGTGCGGCGCCTGAAGCAGATCCATCGAGTTGTAGGCGACGTCGGCAGATATGCGCGCGATATCCTGCGGTTTTGCGACCGTCTTGCCGAGCACCGAGTCCGCGACCGGCCGGCACACGCCGTGCGACATCGGACATACGAGGGCGGCGATCGAGGGAAGCGGCGCAGCCTCGCACTCGCCCCATCCCACCAGCCCGCCGCCGGCCACCCGCACCAGCAGCGCGTCCTGGCTGCCGTCGGCTTCGTCGGTGACGACCGGCATCGCAAGGTAAAAAAAGTCGATCGCTTCGATCTTCATTTTGCCATTCCGTCTTTCATGAAGGATAGAACGCCACGGTCGGCTCGAACCGGACGTCGTCGTCGAGCGGATAGACCGGTCGCGCGCAGATCGTGTGGCCGAGACTCTTCAGGTTCGCCGACGTGGCGCCCGGCGCATCGACGTTGAAGTTCGCGTCGGTCCACGCATCGAACATGTGGTTCTCGGTGTGCGGCGACTTGACCACGATCAGGTCGAAATCCGTCGGATCGAGGCCGTTCGCGAAGTACATCGCCCGGTCGAACAGGCTGACCGCCCGGCTCATGACGACGACGGTGCAGTTCTCGAATTGCAGGACCGCTGTCGGGCCTGCCGACAACGGCGCTTTCATCGTCTCCAGCCGCGCCTCGCCGTCCGACAGCAGCTTTATCTTCGCCTTGACCTTCATCGGCGTGAAGCGCTTGCGATCGATCGTGCCGCCGAGAGTCACCTCGATCATGGCGCCGACACCGGCCTTGTGGGCGGCAGCCGCGGCCGGCGCATCGACAAGCGGGGCCAGCACACGCTTGGCATAGCCCGCATCGCGCAACGCGCGCAGCAGCTCCGCACTGTCACCCGAAGCACCCGACGACGTCGCATCCGCGGCATCGGTGAAGATCACCGGCCCGTCGATGCTCTTGGCCTGCGCGATGGAACGCTCGACCGAGATGAGCTTGCCCTGCATCCGGAAGCGCAGTTTCCAGAAGTCACGCGCCAGGCGGATGGCCTCGCGTTCCGCCGTCGCCTTGTCGCCCTCCGTCATGATCAGGACCTGCGAACACAGCTCGGGCACGTCGGTGAACGGGTTGCCGATCATGATGCCGGCGGCGAGCGCGATGCCGTCGCGCTCGAGCCGCAGGCATTCGCGCAGCAACTCGCCGTAGCAGCCGTTCTTGGTGATCAGCTCGTCGCCGCGCACGAGTGCGGGAATGACGACGCGCGCGATCGCGGTACGCGTCTTGCCCGCCATCAGGCGCAGCAGCAGCCGCGCCGCACGCCGGCCGGTGTCGGCGAAATCGACATGCGGATAGGTGCGGTAGATCGCAAAGCCGCTCGAATGCTTCAGCATCCGGTCGGTGAGGATGCCATGCAGGTCGAGCGAGATGACGATCGGCAGGGCCGGGCCGACCATCGCGCGGACCTGCCCGAGCAGATAGCCCTCCGGATCGAGTTCGCCGTCGGCGCCCATGGCGCCGTGCAGCGAGAAATAGATCCCGTCGATGCCCTTCTGGTTGGCTCGTACGCTGTCGAGGATCTCGCCCGAGAGCTTTTTCCAGCCGTCGGCCGACAGCAGGCCGGCACTGCCCGAGCGCGCCGACATCGCCGGCACGATCGTCACGTCGCCGGCCGCATCGAACACCTGCAGGGCACCGGAGACTCCCTGATTGGTGCCGCGCTGATCGAGCAGCGCGTTGCCGCGCTGGACGTGGAAGCCGTCATAGCCGGACGGCTTGGGATTGAAGGACGATATTTCCTGCATGCACTCGACGATCAGGACGCGTTTCATGTTCGGTCTCCAAAGGCGGGAAGGGTTTCGTCAATCGAACGGAAGCAGGCGACCGCACGGCCGTCCGGGCGAACGACAAGTTCGGGTTCGCTCGCCCGACAGCGCTGCTCGACATGCGGGCAACGGGTGGCAAAGCGGCAACCGACGCCGGCATCATGTGTCTCGGCGAGTTCGCCCGCGACGACCGCATGCGTCTCGCGGCGGGCGTCGGGATGCGGAACGGGCACTGCATTCAGCAAGGCCCGGCTGTAGGGATGGGCCGGATCGGCGAAAAGCGCGTCGGCCTCGCCGATCTCGACGACCCGGCCCAGATACATGACGGCGATCCGGCTGGAGACGTGCCGCACCACTGCAAGATTGTGCGAGATGAATAGATAGGTGAGCCCGAGTTCCTGCTGCAGGTCCT
>CAYQDN010000007.1:30113-64678 GCA_964416335.1 uncultured Azospirillum sp. | reverse complement strand
ATGCGCTGGCGCTGGCCGCCCGAGAACTCGTGCGGATAGCGTTCGAGCGCCGTTTGAGGCAATCCGACCAGATCAAGCGTCTCGGACGCCTTGCGCAGCCGCTCGGCACTCGAGCCCAGCCGGTGGATGGCGAACGGTTCCGTGACGATATCGGCGACCGTCATGCGTGGATTGAGCGATCCGAACGGATCCTGGAAGACGATCTGCATGCGCCGGCGCATCGCGCGAAGATCGTCGCGCGACAGGCGGTGGAGATCCTTGCCCTCGAAACGGACGGCACCCGACGTCGGCTCGATCAGGCGTAGCACCAGCCGGCCGGTCGTCGATTTCCCGCAACCGGACTCGCCGACGAGCCCGAGCGTCTCCCCTTTCGCGATCGTCAGGCTCACGCCGTCGACCGCACGCGTCACGCGGCCGCGGCCGGCGAACAGCGCGCCGCGACGCGCGAAGTGCTTTGTCAGGCGCTCGATCTCGACAAGTGGTGTCATGCGGCGCGATCCGCCGGCGGAAACCCGAATGGCTCAAGGCACGCCGCGGCGTGCACGGCGTCGAGCGGCCGAAGCGGCGGCGGCAACGCGTCGCAGGCTGCCCGGTGCAGCGGGCAGCGCGGCGCGAAGCGGCAGCCCGGCGGCATTGCGCCGAGCACCGGTACCGTACCCGGGATCGATTCCAGTCGGTCGCGCGGACCCGACGTTCGGGGAATCGCCGACAGGAGGGCGCGCGTATAGGGGTGTCGGGCCGAATCGAACAGCGTGCGCACCGGGGCGGTCTCGGCGACCCGCCCGGCATAGAGCACGGTGACCCGGTCCGCGATCTCCGCGATCACGCCCAGATCGTGTGTGATGAAGAGAACGGCCATGTTGCTGTCGCGACGCAGATCGCGCAGCAATTCGAGGATCTGTGCCTGGATCGTGACGTCGAGTGCCGTGGTCGGCTCGTCCGCGATCAGCAGCCGGGCACGCGTGGCAAGCGCCATCGCGATCATCACGCGCTGGCGCATGCCGCCCGACAATTCGTGCGGGAATGCCTCGAGAAGGGCCGTCGCGTTCGGGATCTCGACGCGCTGGAACAGGCCGAGCGTCTCTTTCCGCGCCGCCTGCCGCGCCATGCCGCGGCGCTTGACCAGAACTTCCTCGACCTGCCGGCCGACGCGTTGGACGGGGTTCAGGGCCGTCATCGGCTCCTGGAAGATCATCGCGAGATCCCGGCCCCGGCGCGTGCGCCAGCCGGCCGGCCCGCCGGCGATCAGATCCGAACCGTCCCACCGGATCTGGCCGCCGGCATAGCGCCCGGCGCGCGGCAGCAATCCCATGATGGCAAGCGCCAGCATGCTCTTGCCAGATCCGGATTCGCCGACCACGCCGAGCACCTCGCCCGGCTCGATCGCCAGCGACACCTCCTCGAGCACGGGCAGGTTCTTCGTCCCGATCGAGACCATCAGCCGGTCGACTTCGAGGAGCGCCATCGCTCAGGTCCTCATCCGCGGATCGAGGACGTCGCGCAACCCGTCGCCAAGCAGGTTGAGGCCGAGGACGCAGATGACGATCGCGATCCCCGGGAAGACCGTGATCCACGACGCCTCGCGCATGAAATCCCGGCCTTGCGCGATGATCGAGCCCAGCGACGGTGCTGGCGGCGGCGGCCCGGCCCCGACGAAGGACAACGCGGCTTCGGCAAGGATCGCGATCGCGAAGACATAGGTGAGCCGCACGATGAGAGGCCCCAGGCAGTTGACCAGCACGTGCCGGAACAGGATCCGCGTGTTGCTGGCACCGAGTGCGCGCGCCGCCTCGACATAGTCGAGTTCGCGCCCCACCAGGACCGAGGCTCGGACGATCCGCGCAGTGTGCGGCATCGTGGCGACCGACAGCGCGACCACGACATTGAAGACCGAAGCGCCCAGCACCGCACTGACGACCATCGCCAGCACGATGGACGGAAACGCCATCAGCGCGTCCATCAGCCGCATGATCGGCATGTCGAGACGCGGGAAGAATCCGGCGACCGATCCGATGGCCGTTCCGGCAATGCCGGTGCCGGCGACGACGAGACTGCCGATCAGCAGCGAGATCCGCGTTCCGTGGACGACGCGCGAGAGGATGTCGCGGCCGTAGTGGTCGGTCCCGAACCAGTTGATGCCGTCCGGCGGATGCAGGCGCGCGCGGAAATTGTTGCGCAACGGATCGAACGGTGCGATCAGATCGGCGCTCAACGCCACGCACAGGATCGCGAGCACGAGCAGGCCGCCGATCGCGAACGACCGGTTCCGCAGGAGGCGGCGGATCGCCTCGCGCGCGGGCGAAACTGCCTTCACGTCAAGCGCACGCGCGGGTCGGCGATCGCGTAAAGCAGATCGACGATCAGATTGACGCCGAGATAGATCACCGCGAGAAACAGCAGGCCGCCCTGCATGACCGGAAAGTCGCGCGCCGCGATGGCGCCGATGATCAGCCGGCCGATACCGGGAACCGAAAAGACCTGCTCGATGATCACCGCCCCGCCCAGCAGCGCGCCGGCGACGATGCCAATCACCGTGAGGATCGGGATGAGCGCGTTCGGCAGCCCGTGGCGCACCACGATGTCGAAATTCGAAAGTCCCTTGGCGTCGGCGGTGCGGATGAAATCCTGCCCGAGCACTTCGAGCATGGCGGTCCGGGCGATGCGTGCGATGAAGCCGATCTGGACCAGACCGAGCGTCATCGCCGGAAGCACGATCGAGCGCAACCATCCCGTCGGGGTCTCGCCGAAGGGCACGAACCCGCCGGTCGGCAGCCAGCCCAGCGAAACGGCGAACACGAGGATCAGCACGAGCCCGAGCCAGAAATCGGGAACCGACAGCCCGAGCAGGGCCGTCGACATCACTGCCTGATCGATCCAGCGATTGTGGTTCACGGCCGCGACGATTCCCGCCGAAACGCCGCAGACGACCGCGAACAGGAGGGCCACGCCGGCGATCGAGAGCGTTGCCGGCAGCCGCTCGACGAGAGCCGCCGAAACCGACCGGCGCAGCAGGATCGATTCGCCCAGATCCCCCTGCAGCACCCGGCCGTACCACTGCGCCATCTGGACCGGCAGCGGCTGGTCGAGCCCCAAGGCCGTGCGCAGGCGTTCGAGCTGCTCGGGCGTGGCGCTGGCGTCGAGGAACGCCGATGCCGGATCGCCCGGCACCAGCCAGATGAGCCCGAACGAGACCAGCGAGACCAGCAGCAGCACGACCAGTGCGCCGGCAAAACGTCGAATCAGGAACTGTCCCATGCTTCGTCCGTTTCAGAGGCGTCGGGCGGGCGGCTGCCGGCGCGCCGGTCTTCCCGTCACTCCAGCCATACGCCCCACATCCGCGGGATGCGGTAGGGCGTGAAGTTCTTCAGCCGCGTGCTCGCGATCTGGAACTGGCCGTAGTTGCCTGCCTTGATGGCGACCGCGTTGTCGTACATGTGCTGCTGGAACTGCGCGAACATCACCTTGCGCTTGCCTTCGTCGAGTTCGCGGGCGAACGCCGCGGCGATGGCGTCGATCTTGTCGTCCTTCGCCTGCTGCGACAGGCCGTTCACCCACGGCGCCATCACCGAACCGGGCCCTTCGTACGGCTCGATTCCGAAGCCGTGCGCCCAGAACGACCATCCCGTCGGCGTGAAGCCCATCTTCGAGACCGTCGGCCAATCGGCGACCGACAGGTCGACATTGATGCCGATTTCCTTCAGGCGCTGCTGGACGACCGTCGCGGTATCGACGTTCGGCCGCGTGTTGTCGACGATGAAGACGACCTTCTCGCCCTTGTAGCCGGATTTGGCCAGATGCTCCTTGGCGAGTTTCAGGTCACCCTTGTTGTACTTTTCCGCACCCGCCGTGGTGTGGAACGGCGAACCCGGATAGAGCCAGCTCGGGTCCATCTGGTAGATGTCGGCGAAGGAGATCGCCATGATCTCTTCCATGTCGAGCGCGGCCTGCACGGCAAGGCGGAAATTCACGTCGCTGGTTGGCGCCTGGGCGTGGTTGAACTTGATGACCTGCAGCGCGAACGGCAGCGCCTTGAACACGGTCATCTTGCTGTTGCCTGCGAGCCGCTTTGCCGTCGGACCGTCGGCGGTCTCGTTGAGCTGGACCTCGCCCGCTTCGAGTGCCGCGGTGCGCGCACCGGCCTCCGGCATGAAGCGGAACGTGATCGTGTCGATGAAGGCTTCCTTCTTGCCCGCGAACCCGTCGCGCGACTGCTTGCCGTTCGGATTGGGCGAATAGCCGTCGTAGCGGGTCAGCTTGACGTGGCTGTCGGGCATGTACTCGACGAAGCGGTAGGGCCCTGTGCCGATGATGTCGATCTTGCCAGCATCCTTGGTGGCCTCGCTGGCGGGATAGATGGCGATGGGTGCGCGCGGCGAGGAGATGTTTTCGAGGAACGTCGCCTGCTGCTGCTTGAGGACGATCGTCACCTCGTGCGAGCCGGTCGCCTTGATGCTGTCGATCGCCGAGACCAGTGCCGGCGAGGCGCCGACCTTGCGGTAGCGGTCGATCGACGCGACGACGTCGGCGGCATCGAGTTCCTTGCCGTTGTGGAATTTCACGCCCTTGCGGATCGGAAAGACATAGGAAAGGCCGTCGCCCGAGATGCGCACGCCCTCCGCCAGTTCCGGAACCGCCTTGGCGGTCTCGTCGCGGGCGTACAGGGTCTCGAAGACATGCAGGTTGATGTTGCGCGCGGCCTGCGCGGACGACACCTGCGCGTCGAGCGACGGCGGCGCCTGGGTGATGGCGATCACGACGTCGCCGCCGCGCTTTTGCGCATTCGCCACCCCGAAGGATGCGACCAACGCCACTGTGGCCAGCGCGAGGGACCCTAGAATCCTGCCATTCATCGCCATGTCCTCCTTGTCCGATTGCGGGTCGCCGCCGGCGGCTAGCCGCCGCTTGCGGCACTCTTTTCGTCGTATTCCTGCATGAGTACGGCCACCACGTCGCCGCGCTGGACCCGGCCGGGGCCGGCCGCCATCCACAGCACGCCGTCGCGGGCGTAGCGCACCTCGATCGCGTCGCGGTCGATGTCCTCGACGAAGTGGAGCCGGCCGGCAAGTTCGCCGGCCCTGCACATGTCGCCGACCACGTTGCACGGTTCGAACAGGCCGGCAGCGCGCGCGAAGCTGTAGCTGGCCGGATCGCGCACCATCATGTGCCGCGTGGCCGCCGACCCGTCGCGCTGGCTCGTTACCGGCTTGCCGTCGATCAGTCTGAAATGCTTGAGGATGTTCTGCAGGCCACGATCGGCGATGTGCACGCCCTCGACGCTCACTCTGCCCCAGCCGCCGATTTCGGTGCCGACCGACAGGATGCCGCGCCGCTCGACCGACGAAGTCAGCGTGGCGCCCTCGTCCACGCCCCAGAACACGACGTTGTAGGGTGCGCCGAACGCCGCGGCCGCTTCCATCGTGCGCGCGCGCATCGCTGCATCGGGAAGATAGTGCATGTTCGTCGACAGGGCGGCGTTGCCGCTGTGCCCGCACGTGTGCAGGTCGACCGACGCATTGACGCGCGGCAGCACGACGGCATCGAGGAAATGCGCGAGCATTTCGGAGAACGTGCCGCGCGGATTGCCGGGGAAGCAGCGGTTGAGATCGCAGTCGTCGATCGGCGACAGCCGGGTGTTGTTGAGGGCGGCCGGGACGTTGACCGCCGGGATCATGATGACCTGACCCTGGACGCGGGCCGGATCGAGCGTGCGGCCGAGGCGCGAGATCGCGATCTGCCCCTCGTATTCGTCGCCATGCACGCCGCCGGTGAGCAGGACGCACGGGCCCGTACCGTTCTTGACCGAGAAGATCGGGATCTCGACCGTGCCCCAGCCCGAATTGTTCCGTGACTGCGGTGCGCGGAGATAGCCGGCATGGCGCCCCGGCGCATCCAGATCGATGTCGCAACGGATCCGGCTTTCGCTTTTGCCTGCCACGCCCCCGGTACCTCCTCGAAATGGCGGGCCTCAACGCCCTTGCCGTCGGTTTGTATCATCGTATACAATTTTTACTGGAGTCAAGCATGAGCGACGCGACATTCGACGAAAGGACGGCAAGGTGAGGCGCACCAGCGATCGCGGTTCCCTGCTCGCGCGCACCGACGCCGGGCCGGCCGACTGGCAACCGCTGCAGCCGCAGACGATGGTCGATCTGGTGATCGACGCGATCGTTCCCGCGGCGGCGGCCGGCATGATCCTGCCCGGCGACCGGATCGTCGAATCCGATCTCGCGCGCAAGCTCGGCGTCAGCCGCGTGCCGGTGCGCGAGGCGCTGCGTCTGCTCGAAAGCCAGGGGATCGTCGTCAACGAACCCTACAAGGGCATCCGCCTGCGCCCGATCACCAACCAGCGCATCCACGACCTGATCGAAGCGCGCGCCGCCCTGGAGGCCAGTGCCGTGACGCGCGCGGTCGGCGCCGGGCGGAACAAGGGGGCGCATCTCGAGCCGATGCGCGCGGCCGTGCGCGAGATGGACCTGATGGCGACGCGGGGCGATGCCTACGGCCTGGCGCTCGCCGACATGCAGTTCCATCGGGCCCTGTGCCATCTCAGCGCCAACAGCGTGACCATCGATCTTTGGGAAACGCTGTCGCGCCAGTTCATCATAATCTTCGGCCTCGCGACGCTGAGCAAGCCGATGCCGGCCATCGTCGACGAGCATCACGAACTCATCGCCGCCCTCGAAAGCGGCGACCTCGCGGCCATCGGATCCGCCCTCAACGAACACATCACCGTGATGAACGACGCCGTCGACTACGAAGCCGTCGTGGCGCGCCGCCGCGCCGAACGCGGCGAATAGCCGAACACCACAGGAGCAATCGAATGACGCCGGTCCCTCGCCGTCCAGCCCTTCCGCCTGTCCGGATAACGCGGATCGAGGCGGCCCCTCTTTTCGGCGAAAGCCCGAAGGGGGGTTGGTCGAACGAGATCCGGCCGCAGGATTCGATCCACGCGATCGTCGCCGTCCATACCGACCAGGGTCTGACCGGCTACGGCAGCGTCTTCACCGACGGACGGCTCGTGCAGGCCGGCCTCAAGGTCCTCGAGCCGCTCTATGCCGGCGAGAACGCGCTCGAACCGGAGCGCGTCAGCGAGAAGCTTCACCAGAACACCTTCTGGATGGGGCGCGGCGGCACGCTGACGCATACGATCAGCGGCATCGACATCGCACTCTGGGACATCCTGGGCCAGGCCACGGGGATGAGCGTGGGGCGACTGCTGGGCGGCGTCTATCGAAGCCGCGTGCAACCCTACTGCTCGCTGCTGATGGAAGAGCCCAAGGCGATGCACGACCTGATCGCGAGCTACCGCGCCAAGGGATTCACCGCGTTCAAGATCGGCTGGGGTCCCTTCGGGCGTGCGCTCGACACCAGGCTCGACGAGGCCATCGTGCGTGCGGCGCGCGAGGCGGCAGGCGGATCCTCCCGCCTGTTCGTCGATGCCGGCGCCAGCGACGCCCTGTGGCCGCACGGTTTCAAATGGGCGAAGCGCACGGCGGAGATGCTGAAGGACTATGACGTCGGCTGGTTCGAGGAGCCGGTCAAGCCGGACGCCATCGACGACTACGCCGAACTTCGTCGCTGCTCGCCCGTCCCCATCGCCGGCTGCGAGGTCCTCACTCGCCGCCAGGCCTTCATCCCGTGGCTGACGCGCCCCGCGATCGACATCGTGCAGCCGGACGTGACCAAGGTCGGCGGCATCTCCGAACAGCGCCGCATTGCCTGGATGGCGTACGATTTCGGGGTCAAGTATGTCGGCCACGGCTGGAACACGGCACTCGGTGTCGCGGCCGACCTCCAGATGGCGGCCGCCTTCCCCGACGTCGACCTCGTCGAATTCATCGGCGGCAGCGCCTATGTCGACGGTATCCTGGCCGAACCCTTCGTGCTGGATGCCGACGGATGGCTGACGATCCCGGACCGACCGGGCCTCGGCGTCACCATCGACCGCGACAAGCTCGGCCGATACACGCCGGATCCCGCACCGCTGTTCGCATAAGGATGGCCTTCGCGATCAAGGCAGCCATCGACGGTCCGCACACAGGAACTCTCGCATTCGCCGCGCAGAAGACGATGTACGGGGGCAAGCGCGTCGCCGGAGGCGACACCATATTCGTGTTCGCGAGCGAGAACGAAGGCGGCAAGGGTCTCGTTGCGCGCGGTGTCGTCACCTCGACCGCAGCGATCGCGAGGAAGCCCAGCATTGCCCGCCAGACGCCGCGCGTGAGTCTCACCATCCGGCTCACCGCATCCGCGAAAAGGTCGCTTGGGCGCAACGAACTCAAGCATTTCAAGGATTGGAACGACGGCAGGCCCGAGACCGAGCTCAATTTCAAACTGTACCGTCAGGCGACGAACAAGATCATCGGCATCTCGGAACCTGCGGCGGCGTTCCTGGGCAGGTTCTTCTAGGTGATGGCGTGCCAACGATGAAATAGATGAGAACTTCTGGACAATTCATCTAGTTTTTTGACTTCCGGTGCTTGGCCACTAGCCATCCCAATATCTTAGAGTCGAGTGGGGCGTTGGATTCCGCGTGCCGGCTCGAGCACGAGCAGATCCACAAAGTGAATGCTAGTGGCATTGCGCGGCGATGCGCCCACGATGCAGACATCACTCATTCGGCTTGGATCAAAACTCGGCAAGACCGCTCTGGCTGTTTCATAATCGCCAGCCTGGAGTGGCACAAGGCCGGGCCAACCATCCCAATTGACCAACACCGAATGCATTCTCCATCGATGTGCCATCACTTTCTGGCCAGACCACACCCTTACCGTGCAAGAAGCAACAATTTGGTGCATTATACCAGCATATAATGTCATCATTCCGGTTGATTATCTGCCATTGAGATTGAAGTCGCGTTTTGCCGTAATTGAGAAGGATAGCGTCATGGCTCCGTGCTTCTACTATCGTCCGGCATGCCGAACACTCAGGCAAACCGCATCGCTTAGAGGCGCATCGCATGTCGAACGATGAACCAAAATCATATGGAACCCACCTGACTTGGGAAATAGATAAGCAAGATCGAACATTTCGCGTTTATGTCGTTGAGCCTCAAAAGTATAGCCCAGATGCTCATGCTGGGATTTTTCAAGCTGCTCTGACTGCCTTGATCATGCAACCGCCTGGTGGCTTGGATGCCGATGACGCACAGGAAATCAAGCGCGTGCGTCAAAGTCCATTCGATCTTGTAACGTTTCCAGAAGCGTTTCTTCCCAGTAACGACTTATTGAGCACGCTCGAGCTCCTTGTGAATAGCCCGCAAGTCGGCTGTGTACATGTTGGGTTGCGCCCCAATAACACGGAAATGAATCGTCATCTCTTCAATTTGGAGGAGCTTCGGGTCTTTATGGCGCAGCTTCGTAACGTCACTCGAATTGCAACAGCAGATCTTTTAGAATTCTCGAATTGGCTCGAAGTGCAAAACTCCAATTCAAAATTGAATATTGCATGCTTGTTTACGATAGACACTACGGGAGCCGTAAGGATATGCCTTCATCCAAAATCTGTCCGATCAAAGTTTGAGGGCAGTGCTCTACAAGACGGCAATTTGACTGAGGCAGATTTTTTAGCTGTGGTCACGCTTCGTCCGTCGAATCGGAATTTCAAGACTGTGACGTTACAACCGGTCATCTGCTCAGACGTACTCGACTTATCGAAAGACAACGGCAGGCCCGGTCCGCTGGAAGCTGTCAACAGAGATGCAGAGATCATGGGGAAGAATCCGCCAGACCATATTGACGTGGTATCAGTCGCCACTTGCACTCCGCAAACCGAACACATAGTGGGAAAATACGAGCGCTACATAACATGGCATGAACGCTTCAGAGACGCCTTTCGCCGGGCGATGACCAGCCCCGCTTTTAAACGACACCATTTCTCGGCTTTCGTTTTGTCTAACTTCGGAGTTACCCCCACCAACAAACCTGCTGGGTTATCAGGCACGTTTTTTCCTGTTGCGATTCGTGACGATAAACCACCCAAATTCGTCGCTTGGTCTTGTTTGGGAAAGGTAAACAAAGACGAGGACAATAGGTGGTCATCACCCCAAGAGAATTATATGACTCTAGTGACCGATTGGCAGAGCCTTGGATACTTGGCCTATCTGGAGCCGATATTTGATTCTCCAGAGCCACCCGCACGCATGTTTGGCTTCACATTTTCATGCTTCCCACGGGATATCACGCCCACGGTAGAGAAATCTGGTCTATTGAACTGTTGCTATCGCATAGCTGAAGCAAAAGCAGATGCGCCTCTATATAAATTCCAGGAGGCGCGATATGCCTAAACTCAATGAGCGTTTGATTTCTAGCTTTCGAGCAAACTGTTTGGCATGGGTGGCGCTTTGTCACTTTCTACCAGCGCGCCACCTCCGAGAATTAACTTCCGTGCTAGTGGATATAGTTTCGGGAGGGAAGCTTTCACTTCAGGGCTTGTTTGAAGAGCAGATTATTTTCTCTTCGTACAACTTCGACTCTTGGGCAGTTAAGCCACTGCCTACGAGAGATGCGACTGCAGAGTATTTGCAACGTCGTATCCGACACCTCCTTTGGCAGAATGACGGAGATGCGCAACCACCATCGCCCGAGATTGCGCATGATAAGTATGTTAACTTCCGATCGATTGAAGACGCAGTTCGACTTGGGCGCCTTGATCTATCCAATGCAAGTGCTGCTCTAACAAAGGTTAGCTTTGGTAGTGATACGGGCGCCAATGCGTTGCTAGAGACAGTCCGACTCTTTTCGGACTCGTCAAACCTGGAGCATCTCGACGACGTGCTCGCGAAAGCCACCACAATACTGGACCGCGTCGAATTCTTCCTCCAAGCAGTCATCACAAAGCATCTGGGTGACTTATGTGCTGACTCCAATCTTTGGAATTCGGCTCTTCATTTATACGAGAGAACGATCGAGATCATTGATGAGAATGAACATGAAAACTGTGATGAGTTTCTAAATGTATTAAAGTGCTTTGCCATTCAGTCCAAAGCTAGCGCGCTCCGAATTGTCGGCGGACCAGGCGAGGCGGCTAATTATCTCATTGGCCAACTCCAAAACAGTGGCTTCCAAGATGCGCCACTCCTAGTTCTCAATGCATCACACGATGCACTAGTTGTTGAGATCTTAGCGCGCGAATCGTTGCCGGTTAAGCCTGATGAACGTGCGACAATGCTTTCGCCGCCCCAACTACTCTCGTCGCACGATGGTTCGGCGGCGATAAGTAGCTGGTTGGGGGGAGATTATGCGGATGCAGGCAGACGCTTTTGGGCATTGCTAAGAAGGCAAATCGCACTAGGGGCGTCAAGCGACACGAGATTAACTAAGGCCAATTACGCACGCAGTATCTTTGCGGAACTCGGTAGTCGTCTTGAGCGCCACCATACTCCAGAGCTATTTTGGATGGCAACGCGATTGCTAATCGAAAGCGGTCGATCTGAAGTCGCAAAGAAGATTAACTGGCCTGGAACGCTTATCAACGCTTATGTCGATGCGCGGTTAATCTCGATCGTGACTACACATCCGATTCAGCACAAAGACACTCTCCTTGAGCGCGGCAATGTCATTTCGGATTTGTTTGCAACATGGGTCATTGAGCTGGCTCCAAATCGGGAAGACGCTGTGGCCGCCATAATAAGGTATTTAGCTATTCAAGCACGCGATGGGTCTATCGATATTTATTCACCCCGCAATACGGCAGGCCGCGCGTTTGAATTGCTGACTGAAATTTTCCAAAAACGGCCAGAGTTCCGAACATATGCTTTAGCAGAGGTGCTAGACGCACTATTGTTTAGATTAAGACCATTCGAGCACTGGAAAGGACAGGCAAATGCTCTAGCTCTTGCAATTGAGTACTTTGATGCATTTGCACCCGATGCGGCCGATCGGCTCGTTAGAGCAGTGCTTGATCTAATGGGAAAATTGGATCCGAAAAATGACATGTGGATCGTAGTTCGACCCGCCCTGAATCTACTCATGTCAGAAGCCATGCCTAATCTTTCCAAGCGTAACCCTGATCTTGGCCGAGAAGTAGTTTCAACGATTTTGCGCTTTGGTGTTGGGCAGCAAGGAGAACATGGTCGCCTCCTTTTTTATCTTGAAGATTTTGATCACCGGTCCGTCATCGACAATTTATTCACTGAAGAATTGGATGGAATCGTCCAGGATGTAATTGCGCAAGCAAACAAAACCGCAAGCAACGCTGTTTATAATATATGCGCCCTACTTTATGGATCAAGAATTTCCGGAAAACGCGGCGTAGAGGCGGCCCTTAGCGCCTTTATGGCCATTTTAACTTCGCCCGATCGAGGTGTTCCGTCGATGACTCTTTCAGAGTCTTACAAAATTCTGAGCCTTCTGGCCGATCGTCGAGAGCAGATAATTTCGGAAACAAAATTTGATAAAGTTATGTTTCATAATAAGTTAGAAAAAATACTTCAACTTGTGATTGCCGTTTGGGAACGAGCCGCGAATAAGCCAATTCTTTTTGCGAGCTTTTCAATACCATTTCCCACAAAGCCCAACTCAGCAGTCATTCACAATTGGGCATTCGCCTCTGTAAGATTCGGTCTCTCGATTGACAAAGGTACTGAGGTTCTTCTGGCGCTTTCCAACGCGGAAAGGAATCCAGATTTGACGAATGCCGTAAGTTTTGGCCGCGCCGCTAGTCTGGGTGGCGCAGAAATTGATACTGTGACCACTGAGAAGATAGCAGGCGAAAGCCGCGAAGCATTTTATGCGGCTCTCGGCAATCGACTCCTTCAGCTGCGGACTCGTGAAGGAACAGCGAAGTTGGAGCTTTTGGTTGCGCTTATTGATAAATGTTTAAGAGTTGGCCCGAACGGTCTCGATTCGGGAATTTTCCTTCTTGCAAACGATGTCGATCCAAATTCGATTAGGAAAAGTCCAGAGTTCAACAATTACAAAATGCGATTAGAACGCAGCGATGATCAAATGATGCGACTTTCACTCATTCCAATGCTCCTCAGTGTAGCGCATGGAAGGCGTGGGCAAAGTGATTGACCCCGACACTATAATTAGATTCAACGTATAAATGAGAATTGGGCGCCGGCGAGGTCACGCCGGAGAGCGATTGCAGCTTCGTCGTTTCCTGTTTGAGAGCCTGTGTTTCGCCGAATGTCAGTAGCCGACATCCAAGGGACGAGTGTGGCCGCATCTCGTTGTAGTGACGTATCCGCCGCTCGATGACAATTTGACTCGGCCAACAAGATGCCGTCAAACCGGTTCAGGGCGCGCTTGCACCGGCAAAAGTGCGTTCTTCCGGCACCCGAGAACACCTACCATGCCGACAACGACATGTTCACAAAACTCAATACCCACCTAGGAGTTTGCACACTTGCCATAGTCGCTTCCGCTCTTGGCGTGATGTACTTTTTGGGAGCGATGATCGCAGCGGTAGCACTCCTGATTGCTATCTCTGTCACCATTATATCAATCGAAATTCATCTCAAAAAACTGTCGCCCGTGTGAGTAAGTACACAAGTATCGAATTGCTCGATGGGCGCACCTGAAACGAAAGCGCCCCACCCCGACTAGAACCGAGGCGAGGGCGGATACTTGAGAAATCCAATCTGTGGTATAAAAGGCTATGTTTGATTTGCCCATTCCAGAGGATCGCACCCGATGGAGTCAGCCAAGAAAATTGCCGTCGTCGCGGCCGCTGTAGTGGTTCCGATATGCATTGACGCCACTTGGATCGAGTTCACGCCTCGTTATGTCAACCAGCAACCCGATGACTTCAGATTCCTATCAAAGGTATCGAGTTCGGCGCCGGCACGACGTCGGGATCGGCATCAATGATCAACCTTTCGATGCCGGTCATAAATGCGACCAGCCCTAGTGTGAAATACAATGCATTGAATTTTGCCGTGGTCGAGGTCCACGTGACAAAATCGACGTTTGGGAAATGGCCGCTCACTTTAGCCGTCTAATCTCTCCCCTCCGACGCCAGCAAGCAGCGCGTGAAGCGAGAGTGATCTGATCGCGTTTTCTTGGACAACGCTGATTGCGATAATAAATTTGGAAAGGAGCCCCGGTTAGGTCACTCCATGCTGGCCATAGGTAGCCTCAACTTGCGCGGATGGAGTACGTAATTTTTCTATCATTAAGTGTATCAATAAATCAAATTTCGTAGCCAAAATGTTGCGTTCGATTCGCCACGTAAAGACCCACCGGGTCAACTTACAGATCACGCGCAAACTGGGCTCACAGGCCAGTTTCTATGGAGTGAAGTAGCGCACCATGCCCACTTCACCGCTTCTTGCGATACTGATCGAGTGTAGCGGCCCCGGCATCCTTAAGCACAGTCCCGAGCTTGGTGTCAGAGCGGTAGTCCGACGCGAAGTCAGGCCCGTATTCATCGCGTAGTGTACGGACGAGCGTGTCGCTACGCTTCTTCCTGATTTCGCCATCGCTGTCACGCATGCGCCCGTCGAGGCCCTTCGGAAAATGTTTTGTCATGGCTATCTCTCCTTTCCATTCGTTAAATAGTTATAGATCTACTCCCTATTCCCACCAATGAAGCGGGCAAGAAGCCCCTGCTTCTTGATCGGTATCGCATCAGCAATCGTCGCTGGCGCTCCAGGAAGATCGCCTTCTTGAAAGTAGGCGTCCTTGACCGCACGATCACGGCGACGGCCGGCCTCAATCTGAGACGTCGTCATTGAGTTCGCAGGAAGCGCTTGATTTCGCCGAATTATATAATGCGAACGGCATGCGAAACTCCAGTTACCCACCGACGGGTCCAGAGAAACCGCATCGCCGTCATAGATTAGGCGCCAGCCAGTCGGACGAATTGGCGTGACCACCTTCATGCCGCACCCGCAAAAGCAGTTGTGGATAGCGGTCCGATACTTGATCGAGATGTAAAGCTTACCTTCCTCGCGCTGGGACGGAACGTTGTCGATGAACTCAAAGGTGATGGGCCGAGGGGACTTCATTCGATGTCCTCGTTGTTCGTGTCGTTTCGTCCGATGGCGTAGCTACTGTAGTGCTCACGGCTCTGATCGGCATAGAAGCCGAAAATCTTCTTGAATTTGATAACGGCGAAGGCCGCGTGGAGCGCGTTGAGTTCCGCGATCTGGATATTCTTGTCATACTCGTTCTTGATGCCGCCATCCGAGAGCGGCACGCGTCCCCAGATATGGTCGTTCTTTTTCGCGGTTGCAGCCGTCGTGCGAAGCAGGCCTCCGAGTACGTTGTTGCGAAGATAAACACCCATCCCGACCTCGACGAAGGGGATACCCGACGCAACCAACTTTTCGATCAGCGGCTTCTTTACGGTACCTGCTTCCATGCAGATAAACACGAAATCCATTCCCTCGAGCAGGTGCAGGTTATCAGTCGCAATATATTCGCAGTGCGGCACGATCCCCCGGCGCATCTTGGAGTAGATTGCGTGGAAATAGTCGACCTTGTAGGGTTGCAGCTCTAGTTCCGCGCCCGATGCGGCGCCTGGCGCACGGAAAGCATTGTGCTGCAGAAAGCGGTCGCCATCGAAGAGATGGATTTCCCGGATCGGGGCCTTCGCCACAAGATCGAGGACATAGCTGCCGGTTCCGCCAACGCCGAGAATCGCAATGCGGTTGAGCCGCATCTTACGATTTACCTCGACAATTTCGGCGCGGCTCGATGCGGTGTCGTAGTAGTGGAAAATCGCGTCGTCTTCATCGTCGCGAACAAGCGCGTAGGTCATCGCCGTGATGTTCTGGTCCACTTCCCGGGCAGGGCCGGAAAGAAGGCGAATATAGGTCGTGACCTTGTCATAGAAGTTGTCGTAGCGATCCTTCGGCTTCGGCTTCGCCGACAGATAATAGTCAGTCGTCAATTCGTCATTGATCTTTGTCTTGTTTTCCCCGTTGACGACTTGCGTCATTTGCGAGCCGTCGAAATGACATGGATATGCACCGATAAAATAGGCCGTGTGGTCCGCGGGGGCAGTCGCAATATTGTTTGCCAGAGAGAGTACACAGACGAGGATCCCACGCCTGATTTCTCCTTTGGCCGCAAGATACGGCACGCCCCTGACGACGAGATAGCCCGCCTCCACGACCTGAAGGTCATAGCCTTCGTCGCGGAGGCGCTTGAGATCGGGGCTACGAGCGATCGGTCGCTGTGACATCGAACACCATCTGGTTCTTGATGCGAACGGACTGGCCCTGCCGGAGCGACCCCTTCGGATTCTCGTGCGGCCCCATGCCATAGTCGACAGTGATGAGGATATTCGGGCCGGAGGGTACAGGATCGAAGGCAAGCTTGACCACCTCGTCAAAGCTCAAGCGGTTCTTCGCGACCTCCTTCGGTTCGGTGTTGACGATGACCGTGTAGACCTTCTGAGAATAGAAGTGCTCGTCGGCCTTGAGCTTGATGTCGTGCGCGTGACGTTCGACGAGTTCGTCCTCGTGATTGCCGCCGATCTCGCGAAAGAGGTCGTGGTGTTCTGCGACCTCGCCCAGCACATAAATTTCCTTGCCCGTAGTCGGGTTCGGCGATTCGTGCGGCGCCCGGTCGATGTGGATGCGGACACGCTCCTCGGACTTGGTATTGATAGCCTGCTCCATCGGAGCCTCCGTTCGGTTACATTGTGCTACAGCTAGTCTGCGGACATGCGGATAAGCTGATTGACGTATTTATAGATCGCAACCCGCCTGCCGTCAAGTTGCCGGAAAACGCCGATAGATTAATATGTTAGGCGCTTACTGGCTGAATGCACCAAGAACGCTGAGGCGGACTCGGGCAGCCTCTCGCGATACTGCGAACTGCTTCGCGGCAGCATCGACGAGTGCCTGTCCGATGGGACTACCGGCAGTGATCGCGCCTCCGTTTTTGTTGCTGCTCCTGAGATCGTCGATGATGCGCATAAGGTGCGTACGCGGCATCAGCATTGCGCCTGAGCCATATCCAGCCTGCCATTCCCGCCAATCGGTCTGGTTGGCCGTGACGATCGTCTCGCGTTTGCAGGCAATCGTGCCGGGGCTGGAGCGCGGCTGCTCTTCGAGAAGCGCGAAGAGATACGCGTGCAGATGCACGTGGGAGAATTCATGGGTCAGCGTGGTGCGCAGGCGATTCTCATGCTTGTGCACATGCTCTGAAATAAGGACCTTGGGTCGATCCGCGCGAGCAAAGATTGTGACCCCTTCAACGCTGGCCCCGAACCTGGTCAGGTCGGCGTACAGATCGATGCTCTTGACATGTTCTTCGATGAGAACCGTCAAGTCGTCGGTGGCGATCGGAAACTCGACGACGCCGTATTTCTTGCGAAGGAATTCCACGACGATCTTCTCGAAGATCGTATCGAGCTCGCGCGGCTCATAGTGCGGCCGTTCGCCAAACCCGTGCATATTGTCGCGAACGTACTTGACCAAAGGCTATCTCTTGAGCGCGGTACGAAAGGCCATGAAGGCCGCATCGACCTTCTCTGGCGTCGAGTTGGGCACAAGCTTCTTGTGTTCGTCGGGCAGAACGCCCGAGAGGACATAGAGGACGCCTTCCGGGATCGCGAGAACTTTGGCGAACTGGCCGATCATATGATCGGAGGTCGGGCTGCGGCGATCATGCTCGATATCGTTCAGATATTGGGGCGTGATCGACTGCCCATCCTCTTTGTTGATCCTGGTCGCCAACTCCTTCTGGCTCATCGACTTCGCCTTGCGGGCCGACGCGATGGCTGCTCCGAATGACGACATTTCCAATCCCATGACCCCTCCGCTGTTTTGCGCATATAAGCGGATTAGCTGATCGGACGCAATCCGTCAATTGCATTTATACGCTTTATCGTATTTTATTTCAAAATACGCCTTAGCGGATAATTGCAGGATATCCGACTATCCGTATATTGACGCCAAATACGGGTATGCGTATATTCCAAGAATGAACATTATTGCAAGAAACGCCCGGCAGATCGGGGCGGCCCTCCGCCGCAACCGCAAGAAGCAGGGCCTTACCCAAAACGCCCTCGCCGACCGCATGGATACGCGGCAGGCAACGATCTCGACGCTCGAACAAGGTGAGGCGGCACTCGGTACACTCATCGACGCTCTTGCAGCACTCGATCTCGAGATGGTCATCCGTCCGCGTTCGAAAGCCTCGATCAAAGATTTTCTTGAGGATGCGGTCGAATGACGCGACGGCGCACTCGGGCACCTCTGAACGTCTTTTTGACCGGAAAGTTGGTCGGACAGCTAAAGCGCGAAAGCAGCGGGGCCGTCGACTTCAAATATGATACCGCGTGGCTTGAGTGGGAAAATGCGATTCCGGTGTCCCTCTCCATGCCATTGCGCGAAGACCGATATATCGGCGCACCCGTCATCGCGGTCTTCGACAATCTTCTTCCCGACAACCCCAATATCCGCACGCGCCTCGCCGAACGCGCGCAAGCTGAAGGGACCGATGCCTACAGCCTTCTGTCGGCCATCGGCCGCGACTGCGTTGGTGCACTGCAGTTCCTGCCCGATGGAGCCAAAGCCGAGTCGAGTGGAACGATCAAAGCGTCGCGTCTTACGGACAAAGATGTCGCGACACTCCTCGACGGATTGGAGAACAGTCCCCTCGGGATCGACACCGACCGCGAGTTCCGGATCTCACTCGCCGGTGCTCAAGAAAAGACGGCGCTGCTTTTCTGGAAGAATGCCTGGCACCTGCCGCAAGGGACAACACCGACAACTCATATCCTCAAGCCGCAGATCGGGAGGCTGCCGAGCGGCATCGATCTGTCACGAAGCGTCGAGAACGAACATCTCTGCCTGCGGCTCGCCGAAGCATTGGGGTTGCCGGTTGCCCGTTCGGAGATCAAGGAAATTGGTGGCAGCAATGTACTGATCGTAGAGCGATTCGACCGCCTATGGACGAAGGACAAGCGGCTCCTGCGCATTCCGCAGGAAGATTGCTGCCAAGCACTTGGCGTTCCCCCGACCCGCAAATATGAAGCCGAGGGTGGCCCTGGAATCCGCACAATCATGGATCTTCTGAAAGGAAGCGACACGCCGGCAAGCGACCAACGCCGCTTCTTCAAAGCGCAGATCGTCTTCTGGCTTCTAGCGGCAACAGATGGTCACGCGAAGAACTTCAGCGTTCAACTGGCACCCGAAGGTCGCTTCGCCATGACACCGCTCTATGACATCGTTTCGACCCAACCTCTGCTGGATGCCAGGCAAATCTCGAAGCGCCAAATGAAGCTGTCAATGGCGGTCGGCACAAATCGCCACTATGCCGAACACACAGTCCATCCACGGCACTACCAACAGTCGGCTCGAATCTGCGGTCTCTCTGACAAAGTCGTACAGAGTATATTTGATGAACTCGTTGCTACAGGCCCCGCAGCTATCGATGCAACACTATCCAGATTGCCGCGCAAATTTCCGGAGAAGCTGACCACTTCAATCATCAAAGGCTTTAAGGGAAGACTGGCGTTGATCGCGAATGCACAGCTGCAGTGACTTGGCAGGGTCATTCTAGATCACTCTGATTGAGATAGTCAGTTTGGAAAGGACGCTCGAAGATGCGCAAGAAACTCATTCGACCTGATTCAGAAATCCCGGTCAGGTGAATTAAGAAATTCTGTTACTAAGATTTTCAGCACTTTCCTACGGGCGCCGAATCGGATGCGACCGGGGAATAATGGAACATCTGCCCCTTTAGCCGCGTGCCATAAAACGAAAGATTGGTCTCAGCCGCAAACGTTTGATTTGCGACCACGCCACGATCGTTTTTGACCCTAAGACAGAAGATCACATACTTCGGGACATCACCGAATAGAATCGACAATCGATAAGGTTCAAAAGGGGTATGGGGTAACTCTCGAACAAATGTTGTTGCAGCGGTCTGATGCGAATCACTGCCGATTCCAAAATACCTTCCCGACACTTCGACTTTGTGTCCAGAAGGTGCCAGAATTGTCACTTGCCCTTCGGCGGTCTGATTTTCAGTCCATAAAAGTGGAGATAGAGACAGGGTTACATAGTCTGGAGGAGGATTTCTAACGCTGTCGATGTATTGCGCCGAAGCCCAGATCACCGGGATCGCTGTAACTATCGACAGAGCAAATCTTAGCGGATTTAGCTTGAATTCCTGTGCTAGTGCATTCTTTAGGCTGAATGGCTTGTCTTTTGTCTCGATGATCGGTGGATTGCAGCTTTCCTGATCACCCATTTCAATTTCCTTTAATGAAAAATAGCATGTCAATTCTCCCGGAACGCTTCGTGCCGATATCTCAATATCGGCGACAACAGAAACTCGATGACCCGGCGTGACCCAAGCTTGATCTCGGCCGTCGTCGTCATCCCCGCGGTCAGCGGCATATCCCGCCCATCGACAGACATCGTCGTCCGGCTCGGCCGGATGCGGGTCGCAAATGTCGGGATCTGCTTGTCGTCCACGATTGCGTCCCGCGAAACACTGGTCACGACCCCCTCGATCAGCCCATAGCGAGTAAAGAGAAACGTCTCGACCTTCAATTCGACGCGCTGCCCGACATGGACGAATCCGATATCCTTGTTGAGAACCTTCGCCTCGATCTCCAGCTCGTCGCCATCCGGGACGATCACCATCAGATTCTGCGCCGGCGTCACCACACCGCCGACCGTCGAAATCGCCAGCTGCTGGACTTGCCCGTCGATCGGTGCCGTCAGGGATTGCTGCGAGTGCCGCTGCTCTGCCTTGATGAGCTCCTGAACCGCCGAAGCCGAACGTACTTCTGCTTCCGAAAGATCGGAGCCTTTCTGCCGCCGGAACTCCGCATCGACCGACCGGATCTGGCTCTCGAGTGCCACGACGGCAGCGCTCGATTCGGCCAGCTTGAGCCTCTGGATGACCCGTTCCTGCTCGCTCGCGACGCGTTGCTCTTCAAGTTCGAGGTATTGCAGGCGCGATCCGTAGCCCTTGTCGGCAAGATCACGGCGGGCACTCGCCCGTTCGGCAAGAAGCGGGAGCGTCTGGTCAAGTCGCCGGATTCCGGCGGAAACAGTCGACGCCTCGGCTTTGCGCTTCAGGATTTCGTCGGCGATCTGCGCGACTTTCGCCTGCTGCTCGTCGAATTCGCTTTCCAGCAGCCGGCGCTGCGTCCGGATGAGTGCCTCATCCGCACCTTCCGAAGACTGGAACAGTTCGACGGCCTGCGCCTTGGTCCGTGCCACGAGCAGGGCTCGTAGACGTGCAGCCTGCGTATCTGCCGTTACGTATTGCTGGTATAGGCGCTCCCGCTCCGCACCGGTCCCCGTCGAATCGAACTCGACCAGAACATCGCCCGCTTTGACGCGGGCACCCTCCCGGACGTGGATCGTGCGAACGATGCCGGTCTCGAGCGGCTGAACCAGCTTCGAGTGGCCGGAGGGGATAATCCGTCCTTCGGCAGTGGCGACAACATCGACTTCGCCAATCGCGGACCAGACGAGCACGAATGCCGTAAATCCGCATAGGGAGAGCGACAGGACCCGGAGCGTCGGAGACGGCGGCGTTTCGGTGATCTCCAGGGCGGCCGGGAGGAACTCGGCCTCGCTGGCGTTGCGCCGGATGGCCGGATTGGCCGATTCCGCCGCAAGGGCTGCCCGAACGATCTCGAACGGTCGCCACATCCTAGGCGACCCCCGCCCGCTCGACCGGTGCCGGTGCCGCTCCGGCGAACTGCAACCTGTAAAGCTCGGCGTAGCGGCCATTCAGGCGGACAAGCTGCTCGTGCGAACCATCCTCGACCACACGGCCCTTTTCGATGGTCAGGATCCGATTTGCCCCTCGGAGAGCTGCCAGCCGGTGCGCGATGACGACCACTGTCCGGCCGGCACAGATCGAGCGCATGTTCTCCTGGATGATCTTCTCGGACTCGTAGTCGAGAGCACTGGTCGCCTCGTCGAAGATGAGGATCCGGGGATCCCCGATCAGGGCTCGGGCGATCGCCAGACGCTGCCGCTGGCCGCCCGACAGGGTGGTCCCGCGCTCGCCGATCATCGTGTCGTAGCCTTGCGGGAGCTGGAGCACGAACTCATGGGCGCCAGCGAGCTTGGCTGCCCGGATAACGGCATCCATCGAGGCGCTCGGGTCCGCCATGGCGATGTTTTCGCGGACGGAGCGGTTGAAGAGCACGTTCTCCTGCAGCACCACCCCGATATGCTGGCGCAGCCAAGCCGGATCGATCAGGGCGAGGTCGACGCCGTCGACCATGACTCGGCCCGCCTCGGGCGTATAAAGGCGCTGGACGAGCTTGGTCAGCGTGCTTTTGCCGGAACCTGAGGAACCGACGACCCCCAGGAACTGCCCGGGCGGGATTTCGAAGGTGACCTCGTCCAAGATCCGGGGGCCGTCTGCACGGTATCTGAATCCGACATGCTCGAAGGTGATGCGCCCTTGCAGGTCCGGCAGCCCGCCCCGGGCGGATTCCGATTTGGGCTCGGGTGCCGCATTCAGGATGTCGCCCAGCCGCGTAATCGACAGGGCGAACTGCTGTACGTCCTGCCAGAGCTGCGCAAGACGCAGCACCGGTGCCCCGACGCGCCCTGCCAGCATGTTGACCGCGACCAGTTCGCCGATCGAGAGCTGGCCGTCGATGACCAGACGGGCGCCGATCCACAGGACGACGGCCAGCGACAGCTTGTTGATCAGCTGGATCGCCTGCCCTGCCCAGCTCGCGAGGCTCGAAGCGGCGAAGCCGGCCTTCACATAGGCCGCCAGCTGGTCCTCCCAGCGCCGCTGCATGCGCGGTTCGACGGCGAGAACCTTCAGGGTTTCCACACCGGAGACCGCTTCGACCAGGAAGGCCTGATTCTCGGCCCCCTTCTCGAACTTCGATTCCAGACGCCGGCGGAGCACCGGCGCGACGATTGCCGAGACGGCCGCATAGAGGGGGATTGTCGCCGCGACCACCAGGGTCAGAAGCGGGCTATAAAAGTACATCACGGTGAAGAAGACGACCGTGAACACCACGTCGAGCACGACCGTCAACGCGGAACCGGTCAGAAAGGCCCGGATGTTCTCGAGCTCGCGTGCCCGCGCCACGGTATCGCCGACCCGGCGGCTATTGAAATAAGCGATGGGAAGCGAAAGCGCATGTCCGAACATCCGGGCGCCAAGCTCGACATCGATCCGGCTGGTCGTATGGGAGAAGGTGTAGGACCGCAGCCCGCCAAGGATTGTCTCGAAGACCGTCACCGCGACTAGGCCGACAAGCAGGACGTCGAGCGTCGACATGCCGCGGTGGACAAGAACCTTGTCGATGACGATCTGGAAGAACATCGGACTCACGAGGCCGATGATCTGCAGGAAGAGCGAGACGACCAGCACCTCGGCCAGAATCCGACGATACTTGACCAGCGAGGGGATGAACCAGCTGATGTCGAACTTGCGCAAGGCCCCGGCCAAAGTGGCGCGCGACGCCACCAGAACAAGGCGGCCGGTCCATCTGGACTCCAGGTCTTCGCGGGTAAGGACCTGCGGCGGACCGCCCTTGGCTTCTTGGATCAGCGCTTGGGTTCCGTTCGCCTTCGCAAGGACGAACCAATGCCCGTCTTTGCCTTCGGCGATCGCCGGGAGAGCGATCTTGCCGAGCCGATCCCAGCCGCTATCGACTCCCTTGGCCTTGAGCGAGAGCTGGCGAGCGGCCCGGACCAGGGCCGTTTCGCCGATTTCTTCGCCGAGGGCCGCAAATTGATGCCCAAGCGAGCGCGGGTCTGCCGCTTTCCCGTGAAAGCGCATGACGAGTGCGAGGCATATGATCCCGGTCGCGATCGGCGCACTGGAGCCACCGCCTGAAGGAGCAGGTCCTGGTGCCACCTTGGGGATCGCGCTCGATGCGGCGTTCATAGGGCGGATGCCCGTTCACGAGGATTCACCGCAATCGCGATACGCGGCCCGAACAACCCCTCCGCGATCATGTCGAAGGGATGGATCTTCCCGAAATACGCGTTCGGTTCCCATGAATCGTCGATCGGATCGTAGCGATACCAGGGTGCGAACCCGAGAACGGCGTGGATGCGGATCGTGCGCGTCCGGCTCCGGCAATAGACGCGGTGCGGGCGATGCGTATCCCAGGTATAGGCACCGCCAACTTCGAGGTGATAGGGCTCGACACCCTCGCTTTCGAAGACGAAGTTGGGATCCGTCTGGAGCGGGATATTGATGCGCAGATTCTCGAAAACCGGCTCGTCCTGATGCCAGTTGGCGTCCGATCGCTGGGCAGGATCGATCAGTTCGACGTTTCCGCCGGGAATGATGCCGATCCGGCTGCGCACAAGGGAGAGCGGAACGGATTCGATCAGTTCGGCAAGCGCGCTGTCCTTCGAGGCCGGCGTGCGGACCCGGAACCCATACGTATCGTAGTAGGAGTTCTTCAGGGCGCCGTAGCCCCCGGCATAGTCGCCTTTGGGCACATATGTGAAGTCGGCAGCCCGATTGCGCGGCGAACCCATCGAACTGAAGCGGGGATCGACCCCGTCGGCATGATCGGGGTTGCAGGTCAGCGACAGGCCGCCATAAGCGAGCGAATATCCGCCCGTATATTGCCAGCCGGCCGTGCCGTGCTGGCGCAAGGCATCGATGACACTCGTCCGCAGTTTCTCGATATCGGTACCTGGAAGGGAAAGCTCGAGCTTCTGCTGGGCGTCCAACCGGGTACGGGCCGTCACCGACCGGATAGCCTCCGCGTACCCGGTCTTTTCGGCCAGGTACGAGAAAATGACCCGGTCTGTGGGTGCATCCTGGACGCGGATTTTAGATGGCATGACCAGCCTCTCCGATCGGGGCGCGGCGCGTCGGCATCCGATCCGGTGCCGGATCGCTTCTGCCGATGCGAACAAGACCGCGCTCGAACAGACCGAGGATCGTCCGTACATTCCCGTTGCGACGTATTTGCCGGGCAGGTGCGGATTTTCCGGACGATCCCAGCCTTCGCAACAGCGATGCGGACTTCCGATCGACAATGAAGAACTGCCGCCTGGAATCCGGTGTCACTTGCCAGGCGACGAACCAGCTCGGCTGACGCGCCGGTTCCTTCAGCCAGACACCCGTCGAGAGCATATCGAGCAGGTCCATCGCATCGTGCGACAGGTCCACCACGGTATGGGTCCCTGTAAGGCTGAAGTCCGACATATCGCCCGAGAAGATCGCCGCATCCCCTTCGCCCCAGAGTGCGGGCGCCAACCGGAAATGATCGGGTGAGCCCGAAACCGACCGGGCCTGACCCGACCCGAGCGGATCGATCAGGCGAATGAGCTCGACGAGATCGCGTAGAAGCCGGATCTTTCCGCTCTGCCGCTTGCGGGCCATCGCCCAGGCAAGGAAGGTATCTTTCCAATCGGCATCCCTTGCCGGCTGCGGACTTTTGCCCTTGCTGGACCAATGAATGGCACGATTCCGGACGCGTTCGACAAGATGTACCACCGCTTCCTTCCGCTGCGTTCGGCCCTTCGGTTTAGCCCGGGTGCGCTTGGAGGCGATCGCCTGCTGGAGGTTCTCTTCCAGAATGTCCGTTTCGATGCGCCCGCGTCGCATTTCCTTCGCATAGTCCCGTGCGCGTGCGGAGATGCGGGAATGCCCGGATTCGTCCGATACGAGCTGAAGCAGGCGATCGGCAAGCAGATCGGCATTCCGGACATCGTCGATCGCAATACAGTTATAGCCATGGACAAGCCGCTCGGCCCTTGGAAGCAGCTTCAGCATTTCGGTCGAAGCGACGAGACAGGTCCCGCTTGCAAGGACTTCCCGCGCAATTACCGGATTGTGGTTCGCGACCGGGAACTCCCGCTCGAGACAGCACACCGCGACGCAGCGCCGGACGAACTCGGGAACGCGCCAGGGTGGCAGGAACGGCAGGCGGACGACGATATCTTCAAGCTCCAGCTCGGCGATCCGCCTGTCGACCGCCTCGACCGCCGCCGGATGGCCATCGCCCATCAGAAGAAGCCCGATCGGAGCACCACGGCGGCGAGCACCGGCGACGGCCGAAAGGAGATCCAGAACGCCCTTTGCCGGATCGAGCTTGCCGTACATCCCGACATAGGCGAGGTCGTGCCGAACCTGCCCCTGGAAACGGCGGCATCCGTCGATTTCGGGTTCGAGCCGCAACGCATCGAGATCCAGCTTTGCGCCAGCCGCATCGAAGAAGCCTTGTTCGACACCGAACTCGCCCCGGCCTTCGATCCGCTGTGCCGCGACGATCCCGCGCTCGACAAGCGCTGCGGCCGCGGATCGCGCTATCCAGACCATCGTCGCCCGTCCCAGAATGGCGTCGTAGGCCGGCCCAAGCCCCGGATCCCGGCGCAGGCGCCCGATGTCGCTTCCGGCGGTTCGAACGATATGCGGTATGCCGAGATCGCGCGCAAGCAGGTCGCCGGCCACGGCATATGGCTCGAGATAGAAGGAAAAAACGGCATCGGGCCGGTTCCGGGCGGCGGCCGTCAGACCGGCCGCATAAAGCTTCGTTGCAAACGGATTGTGGCTCGGAACATGGTCCTGTGCAGGCTTGTCTCCGCCGGTCCAGAAAATGCGAACACGCGACCGCTCGGACTCACCGCCACACTTGACCCAGTCGGAACCCCGCATGTGCGCCCGGAACCGCGGCTCGACTTCGCGTGCATTCGTCACGACATCGACGAAATGTCCTCTTGCGGCAAGGCCATGCACCAACCGGTAGGTCTGCGCCGAAACGCCGCCCTGGATCGGCGGAAATTTGCCGACGACCAGAACCCTCAAGTGCCGGACTCCAGCATATCGTGTGCCTGGAGGAACCCGTGTGCCGCCGGACTTGCCTGCTCGATACCCGTCTCACCGACTTTCAACCGCACGAGGTCCGAAAACAGCTCGGGCGGAACCGCGACGATTCGCAGATGTCCCGAACGGACATCGCGCCAGATCGCCAGGTTTGTCGGGCGGCGCTCGATCGGCTCGGCACGGCGCAACCGGTCGAAGAGCGGCCCGAGATCGAAACGGCCCTCGAACAGTTCGAGCCGATCGATCTGGTGTGAATTTCCATCCCGCGTCGTTTGCCCCGCATTGGTGTTCGCGATCGCCACCTCGAACTTGGCAAGATCCCCGATATGGTCCGGGGCACCGAACAGGTTCTCCTCGCGTCCGACGAGGTACCGGCAGAATGCGCTGGCCTCCTCGTTCGGCTGGATCGTTTCCGGCGGATGTGCGACGCAGAAATCCTCGATCACGGCCGCCAATTCCAGCCAGATCGCGGCACAGGTCTTCGGCAGCGCGCGCCGCAATCGCGCGATCCGCCCTTTGAACAGCGTTCGGGCGATATGGCGAAGACGCACCGGATCCGGTCCGGCTTCGCCCCAGCCACGCAACTCGCCAATCCCAGCTTCGCCATTGCGCGGGTCGACGACGAATTCGAGGAGCGCTCTCTGGCGCTCAAGATGCGGCGCAAGCATTCGGCATCCTTCCGAGAACCCTCTCCTGCCTTGCCCGGACGCGCCGCACCTCGGACATCAATTGACCGGCGTCGCTGTAATTCCTGTCTCGCTCGACGATCGCGGCCACGACGCCGTGTCGTTCCATGCTTGCTTCAAGGAGCTCAAGCACCGGGTCCGGAATGTCATGCCCGTGATCGTCGATGAAGGTTCCGTCTTGCCATTCGCCGCCCGCAAGATGGATGGCACCGACCAGACCCTGGTCGATTTCCGCGACGAAAGCGCGCGCGTCTTCCCCGAAATTCAGCTGGTTGGCGTAGGCATTCTCCAGATCGAGCAGCAGGCCGACGCCGGCCTCGCGGCAGATCCGGTTCACGAACCCGGCTTCGCTGTAATCCGACACGGGATAGTCGAAAACGCGCGACACGTTCTCGACGAGTAGCGGAACGCCGATCCGCGATTTGACGAACGCGATGTTCCGGACAAGGGTTTCGAGCGACTCATCCGTCCGCGGAACCGGTAACAACTCGTCGATCTCGATCCCCGGGACACGCGTAAAAGCGATGTGCTCGCTGTACTGACGCGCCCCAAGTCGATCGAGCGCGTACGCGATCGAATCGACATAGGCCGGATCCGGCAGGCAGGCCGTCCCGAGGGACAGCCTTGCGCCGTGCCCGACGATCGGGACACGGCCGACCAATGCATGCGCGTGGTCGCGATACCGATCCGTTGCGCCGAGATACTGATCGAGGACGATCTCGACGATATCGAGCTCGGGCAGTGTCGCCTCGATCCCCGAAGCGACATCGAACCTGTAGCTCAGACCAACGATCGAAGGGCGGGCAGAAGCGGATCCGCCGGTTTTCCGGCGTGCGCCCAGGGTCGCCAAACGACGATCCATCGCCCCGTCCCTCGATCCCGGTCGAACGACGAACGGTGTTCGATCAGTTACCGCTGCCGCCGCAGCTTGCCAGCGGTTCGAATTCCTGGATCAGATCCTGCGGATCGAGGGTCCATTCGACGATTTCCTTGGTCGAACGGTTCTTCGTCAGGATTTCGTGGACGGGGTTGGTCTTTTCGTTCTTGTCCTGGGCCATTGTCGTCTCTCCTTTTAAGTCGGTTGCTAAGGTTCTTCTCGGTCGTCGAGGCCGTCGTCTAGGCCGCCTCGGCGTAGGCATCGCGTGCAGCAGCGGCACGCCGCAGGCAGCTCGGGCACTTCCCGCACGGTGTCGGGTCTTTCGGCAGGTTCGCCGGCTGGCGGCAGCTCCAGGTCATCTCGAACAGCTCGCGCGGCATGGAACGAAGCTGCTCGCGCACGTCGATTCTCGGAAAAATGAACAGCTCGGGCGGCGCGCCGGCCTGGCAGTTCCAGCGCGCGACTTCGGCCGCGCGCGTGAGCCGGCGCTCGGGCACTTCGTCGTCCTTCGAAATCCCGACAATCCAGCGGTCGATCGTCTTTTTCTGCTGGGTTGCCATGTGATAGGACGACGCCACCATGCCGGCTTCGAGCCCGACCGCCATCAGATCGAAACCCGGCGTCAGGAACCGCCGGTGATCGATCGTCGATTCGGTATGGAAGACCGGCCTCAGCGAGGTCTTGCAGTATTCGAGGATCTTCCTGCAGCTCTCCGCCTCCGGGATATGGCGGCCCTGATCGGTCACGAAATGGACATGATGGACAACGACCTCGTCGTCCGTCTCGCGCAGCAGCTTGTGGAGCGCATACGCACAGTCGATCCCGCCACTCAGCATCAGAAGCGATCGCATCGGCCCCTCAATTCGATTGCCAGTTGGCGGCGATGACGGAGTCGAGTGCCGCACTCTGCGTCGCATCCAGCGTCGTCTGGCCCTGTGCTGGCGGCGAGAGGGCCGCCATCGCATCGACGAGCTGCTGCACCTGGCCGTTCAGGAGCGCATACCCGTCGCCCGACACGATCTTGTCGAGCTGGCCCGTCGAGTCCGTGAACCAGTTCTCGACCTTGGCAGCATCCGTCGTCCCGATGATCGATACACTGAGGTCGTTGCCGCTCCGGGTGAACCAGAGCTGATTGCGTGCGACCGAAGACCCGAACACGAGTTTGTCTTCGGTCGAAGCATAGTCGCTGGCAGCGGAACGGATCAGATCGCTTCCGAACCCGCGATCCATCAGATAGGTGTCGCTCCCGGATCCACCATTCAGCGTGTCGTTGCCGGTGCCGCCATTGAGCACGTCGTTGCCGTTGCCACCGACGAGCGAGTCGGCACCCGCTTCGCCGATGAGCCAGTCGTTGCCGGTTCCGCCGGTCAGCGTTTCCGCACTGGAGCTGCCGGTCTGCCAGGATGTGGCGCCGATATCGATCGAGACATTGTTGGCGAACTTGATCGTCTCGATCTTGTTCAGCGTGTTCGTCCAGTCTTTCAGCGTGGCCTTGTCGGTGACCTGCGACATCGTCGCGGTCGTGTTGCCGGCATCCCGGACGCCGACATTGAGGTCGGCGCTCGAGAAGCTGAAGATCAGGTCGGAGGCGGAGATGCCCGAGCCGAACTGCAGCGTATCGGCGCCGGCATTGTCCTGGACGGTCTGCGTCCCGTAGGCCGTCGTGTAGCCGTAGATCGGGGCGCCCTCCCCGTCGTAACCGACGACCCCGTACTGCTGGTACGAATAGGTCTCCGAATGGCGGGCATCGTCATAGACGAGATCGACGCCGTCGGTGCGCCCGAACGTGTAGACATCATTGCCGAGACCGCCATAGAGCGTGTCGTTCCCGGCCCCACCCACCATCGTATCGTCGCCGGCAAGAGCCGTCAGCGTGTCGTTGCCAGCCAATCCGACCATGCGCTCGGCACTGGCCGTACCCGTCAGGGAGTCGGCGGCAGAGGTTCCAAGAACCGAAACGACGACCGGGACATTGGCCCCGTTCGACAGCTGGAAGGTGCCGACCTGGTACGCCGAGCCTGAGAACCAATCCTTAAGCGTCAGCTGATCGCTGGCACCGGCCAGCGTCACGACAAGATCGTTGCCGGACTTGGCAAACGTGATGTCGGACGCGGCGATCCCGGATCCGAACTTGACCAGATCGGTCGCCGAATCCGTGTGGTAGGCGTTGATCGTGTCCGAACCGGAGCCGATCCCGAATATATAGGTGTCGGCACCCGCCCCACCCTCCAGCGTGTCGTTGCCGGCACCGCCATCCAGGCGATCGTCGCCGGCATCGCCATAGAGCATGTCGGCACCGTTGCCGCCGATGAGCGTGTCGTTGCCCGCCGCACCGCGGATCGTATCGTTGCCGTCGCCACCCGACAGGGAGTCGGCATAGGTGCCGCCGGTCAGGGAGTCGTTGCCGGCTCCGCCATCGATCGTCGCGGCGGTCTCCGTCCAGGTGAAGGTATCGGCTCCATCCGTGCCGATCCGGGCAATGATGCCGGCAAGGCTCAGCGTCGACCCGTCCGCAAACCGGAAGGTCTCGATCCGGTTCGCCGTGATCATCCAGTCCTTGAGCGTGACCTTGTCGGTCAGCTGCGCAAACGTGGCGCTCGGATTGGCCGGGTCCTTCACGCCGACGATCAGGTCGTTGCCCGACACGCCGATGGTCAAGTCGCTCGCCGAAACCCCGGTTCCGAAATCGAGGATGTCGGTGCCGGCGTCCCCCTGGACGGTCTGGGTCCCGTAGGCTGTGGTGTAGCCGTAGATCGGGGCACCCTCGCCGTCGTAACCGACCACACCGTATTGCTGGTACGAGTACTGCTGCTGGTAGCGGTAGTCGTCATAGACCTGATCGGTGCCGTCGCCGCGATTGAACGTATAGACATCGTTGCCGAGACCGCCATAGAGCGTGTCGTTCCCAGTCCCGCCGGCCATCGTGTCATTGCCGTCGCCACCCGATAGCGTGTCCGCGCCGGCCAGGCCGACGAGCTTGTCGTCGCCGGAAGTACCCGTAAGCGAGTCCGCTCCTGAAGTCCCGAGCACCGATACGACCAACGGAACGCTTGCACCGGTCGACAGCACGAACGAACCGACCTGGTAGGCGCTGCCGGAGAACCAGTCCTTGATGGTCAGCTGGTCGCTGGCGCCGGCCAGCGTGACCGTAAGGTCGTTGCCGGATTTGACGAAGGTGACGTCCGATGCGGCAATACCTGACCCGAACTGGATTTTGTCGACGCCCGCATCCGTATGATAGGCGTTGACCGTGTCGCTGCCGGACCCGATGCCGAACACGTAGGTATCCGCACCTGAACCACCGGTCAGCGTGTCGTTCCCGGCTCCGCCATCGAGGACGTTGTCGCCGGCATTGCCGACCAGAACGTTGGCCAGCGTGTTGCCGGTTCCGTTGACCGAGCTGGTCCCCGTCAGCGTAAGGTTTTCGGCGTTTGCCGCAAGCGTATAGGTCACGCTCGCCTGGACCGTGTCCGTCCCGGCACTCGCTGCCTCGACGATGACATCGCCGGCATTGTCGACGACATAGATGTCGTTGCCGGCCCCACCGGTCATCGTATCCGCACCGGCCCCGCCATCGAGGATGTTGTCGCCCGAGTTACCGGTCAGGGCGTTGGCCAGCGCGTTGCCGGTCCCGTTGATCGCCGCCGTCCCGGTCAGGACGAGGTTCTCGACATTGCTGCCAAGCGTATAGGTGAACGATGCCTGGACGGTGTCAGTACCTTCGCTGGCATTCTCGGTCACGACGTCGCCGGTGTTATCGACGACGTAAGTGTCGTTGCCCGTACCACCGATCATCGTGTCAGCGCCGGCCCCACCGTCGAGGACATTGTCGCCCGAGTTGCCGGTCAGCACGTTTGCCGAAGCGTTGCCCGTGCCGTTGATCGAGCCCGTTCCGGTCAGGGTCAGGTTCTCGAGATTGGCACCGAGCGTGTACGCGATGGACGACTGGATCGTGTCCGTGCCTTCGTTGGCGTTTTCCGTGACCACGTCGCCGGCGTTATCGACGACGTACGTGTCATTGCCGGTACCGCCGGCCATCGTGTCGGCACCGGAACCGCCGTCAAGGACGTTGTCGCCCGAGTTGCCGGTCAGCACGTTCGCCAGCGTATTGCCTGTGCCGTTGATCGAGCCCGTCCCGGTCAGGGTCAGGTTCTCAAGATTGGCACCCAGCGTGTAGGCGATCGACGCCTGGACCGTGTCCGCGCCTTCGTTGGCGTTTTCCGTGACCACGTCGCCGGCGTTATCGACGACGTACGTGTCATTGCCGGTACCGCCGACCATCGTGTCGGCGCCGGCTCCACCGTCGAGGACGTTGTCGCCCGCGTTTCCGGTCAGAACGTTCGCCAGCGTATTCCCGGTCGCGTTGATCGAGCCAGCACCGGTCAATGTCAGGTTCTCGACGTTGCTGCCGAGCGCATAGGTGACCGACGCCTGGATCGTGTCCGTACCTTCGCTGGCGTTCTCCGTGACTACGTCGCCCGCGTTGTCGACGACATAAGTGTCGTTTCCGGCACCGCCGACCATCGTGTCGGCACCGGCTCCGCCGTCGAGGGTGTTGTCGCCGGCGTTGCCGGTCAGCGTGTTCGCCAGCGCGTTGCCGATTCCGCCGATCGAGCCTGTCCCAGTCAGCGTCAGGTTCTCGACATTGGCGCCGAGCGTATAGGAGATCGACGCCTGGACCGTGTCGGTACCTTCGCTGGCATTCTCCGTGACCATGTCGCCCGCGTCATCGACGAAGTAAGTGTCGTTCCCGGCACCGCCGATCATGGTGTCGGCGCCAGTACCACCATCCAGCACGTTGTTCCCGGAATTGCCGGTCAGGACGTTCGCCAGCGCGTTGCCGGTCCCATTGATCGAGCCCGTCCCGGTCAGCGTCAGGTTTTCAAGATTGGCGCCGAGCGTATAGGCGATCGAGGACTGGACCGTGTCCGTACCCTCATTGGCATTTTCGGTGACCACGTCACCGGCATTGTCGACGATGTAGGTATCGTTGCCGGCGCCACCGATCATCGTGTCGGCACCAGCACCACCATCGAGGACGTTGTCGCCGGCATTACCCGTCAGCACGTTTGCCGACGCATTGCCGGTTGCATTGATCGAACCGGTCCCGGTCAGGGTCAGGTTCTCGACATTCGCCGCGAGCGTGTAGCTTGCACTCGCCTGGACAGTATCCGTCCCGGCTCCCGCCGCCTCGACAATGAAGTCACCTGCATTGTCGACGATGTAGGTGTCGTTGCCGGCACCACCCGCGAGCGTATCGGCACCCGTCCCGCCGTCGAGCGTGTCGTCGAAGGCGCCGGTCGTGAAGGCGTCGTTGCCGGCACCGAGGCTGAGATTGACGGCACTCTCGGTCCACGTGAAGCTGTCGGCCCCGTCCGTGCCGATCATGCCGACGATCCCGGCTGCCGCAAGCGTCGAGCCATCTGCGAACTTGAAGGTCTCGATCCGGTTGGCTGCGATCAGCCAGTCCTTCAGCACGATCTTGTCCGTCAACTGCGCGAAGGTCGCGTTCGGATTAGCGGGATCCTTGATACCGACGATCAGATCGTTCCCCGACGCCGAGATCGCCAGGTCGCCTGCAGAAATCCCCGTCCCGAACTGGAGGGTATCGGCGCCTGCGTCGCCCTGGACCGCCTGCGTGCCTGTCGCCGTGGTGTAGCCGTACTGCGCATTGCCTTCGCCGTCGTACCCGACGATCCCGTAGACCTGGTACTGGTAGCTCTGCTGGTACCGGTAGTCGTCGTAGACCGAGTCCGAACCATCGCCCCGGGCGAACATATAGACGTCGGTCCCAAGGCCACCAAAAAGCGTGTCGTTCCCGCCGCCGCCCGTAAGCACGTTGTTCCCGGCATTGCCGTTGATCGTATTGGCCTGCGCGTTGCCTGTACCGTCGATCGAAGCGCTCCCGGCCAGCGTCAGCGTCTCGATATTGGCACTGAGTACGTAGCTTGCCGACGCGACAACGGTATCCGTCCCGCTACCAGCCGATTCGACGATCACATCGCCCGAATCATCGACCATATAGGTGTCGTTACCGGCACCGCCGGCCATCGTGTCGGCACCCGCACCGCCGTCCAGGACGTTGTTCCCGGCATTGCCGGTCAGGACGTTCGCAAGCGCGTTTCCGGTTGCGTTGATCGAGCCTGTTCCGGTCAGCGTCAGGTTTTCGAGATTGGCGCCGAGCGTGTAGGTGATCGACGACTGCACCGTATCGGTGCCCTCGCTAGCGTTCTCGGTCACGACGTCGCCGGCATTGTCGACGACGTAGGTGTCGTTGCCGGCACCGCCGATCATCGTGTC
>CAYQDN010000007.1:0-30013 GCA_964416335.1 uncultured Azospirillum sp. | reverse complement strand
CGCCGGCATTGTCGACGACGTAGGTGTCGTTGCCGGCACCGCCGATCATCGTGTCGGCACCCGCCCCACCGTCGAGCACGTTGTTCCCGGAATTGCCGGTCAGCGTGTTCGCCGATGCATTGCCCGTACCGTCGATCGCGGCGGTACCCGTCAGCGTCAGATTCTCGAGATTGCTGCCGAGCGTATAGGTAATCGACGCCTCGACGGTATCGGTACCCTCCCCGGCGTTCTCGGTCACGACGTCGCCGGTATTGTCGACGACATAAATGTCGTTGCCGGCACCGCCGATCATCGTGTCCGCACCCGCACCACCATCGAGCCGGTTGTTCCCGGCATTGCCAGTGAGCGTGTTTGCGAGATCGTTGCCCGATCCGTCGATTGCACCAGTTCCCGTCAGGAGGAGGTTTTCAACATTGGCGCTCAGCGAATAGGTTACGGAGGCGCGGACCGTGTCGGTACCTTCGTTCGCGGCTTCTTCGACCGTATCGCCGACATTGTCGACGATATAGGTATCGTCGCCCGTTTCGCCGAGCATCGCGTCCTTGCCGGTCCCACCATCGAGAAGATCGTTTCCGGCCCCGCCGAAGAGACGGTCGTCGCCCGCATTGCCCCAGAGGCCATCGTTGGTTTCGTCGCCGACCAGCAGGTCACTTGAAGCCGTACCGACCTGGGCCACGTTGACGCGGGTGCCATCGGCGAATGCGAAGGTCTCGACCCGGGTGTTCGTTTGGCGCCATCCCTGGATGGTGACGTGGTCCGCCAGATCGGCCGCCGCGGCATCCGGATTGGCCGTTTCGCGCAGCCCGGTCACAAGGTTGTTGCCGTCGAGCTCGACTGCCAGGTCCTCCAGCGCGATGCCCGTGCCAAAGCTCAGCGTGTCGCTGCCGCCGTTGCCTTGCGCGTCGCGTGTACCGGTATGCGTGTCGTAGCCCGTCGCGTCGCGCGTACCTGTGTGCGTCACATCGCCGTAGATCGGGCTCCCTTCACCGTCGTAGCCCGTCACTTCGTTCTGCGTGTAGGTGTAGGTCTCCTGGTACGTGTACGGCGTCTGCCACGTATAGGTTTCCAGGAACCGGTATTCGTCATGGATCGTGTCGGCACCGTCGCCGCGGCCGAACACATAAATATCGTCTCCGGCACCGCCCTCAAGCGTGTCGCTGCCCGTACCACCGATCAGCACGTCACCGCCCGCGCCGCCCACCAGCGAGTCCGCTCCCGCTCCGCCCGACAGCCAGTCCGTACCCGTACCACCGGTCAGCGTCTCCGTAGACGACCCGCCGAACTGCCAGGACAGTCCCGCCGAGATATCGACCGTCGTACCGTCGGCGAACGACAGCTTCTCGATGCGATCGTCCGAGCTCGTCCAGTTCGCGATCGTCACGCGATCTGCCAGTGCGCTCGCCGCTGCGGTCGGATTGGCGGCGTCGCGCAGCCCGACGACCAAATCGCTTCCGACCTGCTCGAATGTAAGATCGGTAGTCGCTATACCGGCTCGGAAACTCAGCGTATCTGTTCCGCCGCCCCCATCCTCGATCCGATCTGATCCATCGGCACGACCGAATAGATAAAGGTCGTTGCCACTGCCGCCGAGGAGTACATCGGCTCCAGCTCCACCAGCGATCGTATCGTTGCCTGCTCCGCCAGATAGGGTGTCGTTTCCACCGAGACCCGTCAGAATATTGGCCTCGTCATTGCCGAGAATCGAATTGTCCGCTCCATTGCCGACTCCCACGACGGCATGGCTGCCAATCAGCTGTAGCGATTCGACATTTTCAGATAAAGCATAGGAGATCGAGGCTTTGATCGAATCGTATCCGTCGTTGCTGGCCTCGCGAACGTCGTCGCCGATATCATCGACAATGTACGTGTCGTCGCCCGCGCCGCCGAACATCGTGTCCGCGTCTGCGCCGCCGTCAAGCAAATCATTGCCCGAAGCGCCTGAAAGCACATCCGAACCGCCGCCCCCATTCAGCGTATCGTCCCCACTACCGCCAAAAATGCCGTTGGAAGATGCATCTCCATTGAGGACATCATTGGCGCTCGTGCCCACCTGAGATATCCCGACGCGGGTGCCATCGACGAATGCGAACTTTTCGACCCGAGTGTTCGTATTACTCCAACCCGCGATCGTTACGTGATCCACCAGGTTGGCCGCTGCGGCATACGGATTGGCTGTCTCGCGCAATCCAACCACCAGATCATCCCCGGAGCGTTCAACCTCCAGATCCTCTAGCGCGATGTCCGCGCCGAAACTAAGCGTGTCGCTGCCGCCATTGCCCTGCGCGTCGCGTGTACCCGTGACCGCGTTGTAACCGGTCGCTTCGCGCGTGCCCGTGTGCGTCACATCGCCGTAGACCGGGCTTCCTTCGCCGTCGTAGCCGGTCACTTCGTTCTGCGTGTAGGTGTAGGTCTCCTGGTACGTGTACGGCACCTGGGTCGTATAGGTCTCCATGAACCGGTATTCGTCATGGATCGTGTCGACACCATCGCCCCGACCGAAATGGTAGATGTCGTCGCCGGCACCACCCTCAAGTGTGTCATTGCCAGCGCCACCGATCAGCATGTCGCCGCCGGCACCACCAACCAACGAATCCGCTCCGGCACCGCCCGACAGCCAGTCTGTGCCTGTGCTGCCCGTCAGCGTCTCCGCCGATGCCCCGCCGAACTGCCACGTCAGTCCGGACGCAACATTCAAAAGCGCACCATTCGAAAATACATAGCGCTCAACCCACTTCGCCGGGTCGGCCCACTCCGATATGACGACCCTGTCCGTTTGAGCCGAGGCAGAAAGCGTTGTGGTCGTCGATGAACTAATACCGATGACAAAGTCGGATCCAGTGCGCTCGAACTTGATGTTCGAGACGTCAACGCCCGAGCGGAACGCAAGAATATCCGATCCGCTACTTTCTTCAATTCGATCTGCTCCGTCACCGACGCCGTAGAAATAAACGTCGTCGCCGTCGCCGCCGTGCAACGTGTCGGATCCGGTTCCTCCGATGAGCAGATCGAGCCCGGCGTTCCCCCACAATTCGTCGTCGCCTGCACCGCCTGTTATGTTGTCGTCACCGGTGCCACCCCACAATTTATCGTTTCCGGTTCCGCCGGACATCGAGTCATTTCCGGCTCCGCCAGAAAGACTATCATTACCGGCACCACCCCAAATCCGGTCCGCACCCGCTCCACCGGAAAGTATGTCCGAGCCAAACTCACCTGCAATATTATCGTCCCCATCACCTCCGGAAATAAGGTCGCCGCCGTCGCCGCCGGCCATTCGATCAATGCCGACCCCACCAGCAAGCCAGTCTGTATTGAGCCCCCCATAGATCAAATCAGCAGTCGTGCCGCCTTGGCTGAATATACCGGTGCCCGTACCCCCAAGAATTCCACTCTGGGCAATTGCAGCTAGATCTCCAACCAACTCGGCTGCAACTGCAACCTCAATCGTGCGGCCATCGACTTGCGCACGAAAAGACACTGTTCCGTCGGAATTTTCGCGGAAACCGCCGAATCCGACGCGAAATGCCGCATCGACAAACTCCGCAGTCGTTCCGTCGTTGCGCGTGAAAGTTCCGGTACCGAATATCGTATTGCCCGAAATGTTGCTCTCGACGCCGTTGCTCGTCAGTCCGATCGACGCAATTCCGGCCTCACCAAGGGTCTGGAATTCGCCCGCCTGAACAACGCCGTCCTGGTTTGCGTCGCGCCAAACCCCGAAAGACGAGAACTGTCCGTCCAACGCGTCGAGTTTACCGTCATTGTTGGAATCGAAGGCAGTCAATCCCTGAAGGTCCGTCGTAGCGCCAGCCTTCCACGCACGAAATGCGATCTCGCGCGCTTCGGTAACTTGTCGATCGCCACCAATATCGTAGACGAGAATTCCGTCGCTTGCAGACGCCCATCCGACGCGCTCGCGAAATCCATCCCCATTGAAATCGAAGAATGCGGTTGATTGCGCAATTCCAACTAGGTGAGCACCATTCCCATCCAGATCAAGGACGATAGGAGTGGCCGCCTCCGAAGCGCCTACTCCCGGGCCCGGACCATGCTCCGATGGTGAATCGTCGTTTGTACCTGGACCTGTATATCCACCTCCAGTCGCTCCCCCACCTGGACCCGGGCCATGTTCGGAAGGAGAATCATCGTCAGTACCAGGTCCCGTGTATCCTCCTGGTTGACCGCTTGTACCATTGTTCGCGCTGCCTTTTCGTTCACCGGTAACTGGATCCACTACTCCTCGATAAACATCGCGTGCGAAGCCAATGCTATATGGATTTTCACCGGGCGCGGCTTTGCCTACGTACTGTCCGTCTTTCGTATATCCAGCGACAGCATTTCCCGGAGTCGATAGAGAATCCGGACTTAGTCCGTGATTAAACCCCGCACCATAGTCAATCATCCCATCCGGACCTAGCTTCCCAAGGCTAGGTGCAATTTCACCAAGAGCAGCTTGAACCTGCGCAGTGATAGTTGACGAAACGCCGAAGCTGAACTCTTCGACATCAGTCGTGGTTTCAGTTGTAGTCGATGCAACTCCTATCGTGCCTGCCGGAGCAACCGCTGCTCTGGCACTTGCGTTGTCTATACCCATGGCGATGGCCACGGCAACATCGTTCGGCCTAGAAATATTGTCTTCGGTTACTGGAACGGATGACGGTGTCGGAGCGAGATGCCGATCAGCTTCGTCCGGATAGGAGTATCTTTCGGCGTCGTAGTCAGACTTTTCGTCAAGCGACTGAACCTGATTTCCGACAATTCCCCATGATATCGGTCCGTTATTCACGCTGATCCCAATGGAAAAGGATAGCGTCGCTTTCTGGAGGGATAAATCTTCGCTTTGAGTACTAGAGGTGTTGGAGTTTCCAGGCTGGTTCGATGTGCCAGTTTGCGACGAAGCCGCATCATCACCATTTCGATGTTCGTCGGCTGGCGTTGAGCTCCCGGTCTGGCCGCCAGCGCCAGAGGCTCCGCCTTGGCTATCCGTCGTTCCGGTTTGCGGCGCGATCTCACCATAGCCCGCGGCAGCAGGACGTGAGTAAGGCGGCGGCGCATACATCGCCGGTTGATTGATGTCTAACCGTTGGCCATCATTGTCAATAGGGTTCATCCGATCAGTAAATACTTCGCCCGTCGACCGAATTGCATTCAACTTTTCCCAGAACTCGCGAGGATGGCCTGAACCAAAACTGCGATCCAAATGCACAAATTCATGACTTACCGTCTCCTCTAGAGACTCCGCTCCAAATATTGAATTCTTTCCGAAATTTGGCCCGAACGCATAATTGAACTCTGCGAAATTGATAAACATCGCCGAATATGGCCCTTGAGCATTCGGAACTGTCTGGCCAAGACTGTTTGCGGGATTTTTGTTTGGATCTAAAACATAATCTTTAGATTCTAAGTATGCTTTATACTGCTCCGGCGTACTAAACACGCTAAGCGTTGCACCAGCTGCCGCACTCCCAATTGCCTGAGCTAGTTCCTTCCCAGGCACCGTTGCGAACAATCGATCGGCTATGGCTTGAAATGCATCTTTTTGCTCTGCCGTCAGCGCAGAGAGGTCGACCGTGACGGAACCATAGGTCAGTGAATTTGCCATTGCTCTATCGCTCGCCTGATTTTTGCTTGCAGTCCTAGCGTCCCGGTCTTAGTTCCGAAAGAATTTGCCGAGCCATTACCGCGACCTCGGGAGCCATCATGCCCGGCTGAATTCGGTCATCTCGCATTACGCGCTCTAACAAATCTGCGATCTCGTCATCTTCCGGAAACCCCATCAATTTCAATTTCCAATTCCATAACGAGCGTGGGCAAATCCCAATTATACTTTCAAGATAGTCGATCAACTGCTCTTTGGACGCCTCGAATCGATCAGATTGATCACGCAAGGCTTCAAGTTCACTCAAGTGTCGATTGAAGGATCCGAACATCAGCTTGAGAAACCCCATCGGCGGCAATCTTGCCGTTTCATCATGCGGTCCTCTGAACGAAACAAACACCCGGACCATCGTTGGCCCCTGCGAGAATCCGTCGATAACCTCGCTTCCTTTGAACAGCATGGTTCTATCGACCTCATCGCCGAATATGCGCCGAAGCCTTTCCGCCGACCGCTCCCACGCCGCTCCCTCGTTCAAAACCTCCTTCTGGCTCAGCAAAATTGCCAACTCGTATGGATCGCGGATCGAGACTTGCCGGAAAGTCATTCCGCATCGTCGCTCCTGCCGAGCGACCGCCTCGGCAACAAGCGTTCCCGGCCATTTTGTTAAATCGAGATCTTTATCCGGCTCGTTCCAAACGATCGCCCATGGAATCGGCTCGAACAGCTTATGGAGCGACAGAAATCGCTTAAACATCAACTCAACAAGATCTTCGTTGCTTGGTTTGCGTGCCTGACTTTGAATTTGAGCCAAAGACTGCGCCACTGCAGTTGGCGCAGTCAGAAGTGCCATTTCTAACGCGATGACAATAGCTGCGGAACGCTGAATCCAAGAAGATGCTATCAACATGCGGGATATCTGCCTGCAACAGATCGATCCGTGACCTGTCGCCAAACCTTATTGGTTGGCATCATAAATTCGGATTTAAACGACAAATTCCGCGACACAATTTCTCTACCGCTGACCATGCTGCCCCATCTGACCAATAACACTCTTCCGTGCCGATGCGACTAAGCTGTCTCATGCTAAACGAAAATCATGCTAGATATCGCCCAGGTGGTGCGTCAAGCACAATACAGCTTTGGCCTAGCAACAATCTTCGGGCGCGTCAGAAATTAAATAAAATTATCGGGAAACCGGGATATCATCGACGCGTCGGACGCGCCGAAAAACTTGCAGCGTTATCCCTTCCGTTAAATGCCGATTCAACGCCGAGCGATCCATATGACAAGACAAGATGACATTGGTGCAGCGACGGCCTTCGCGCCCGCAAGGTTACAAATAGAAGTTTTCACGAAGTAGACGTGGTGCCCATATCGAATAGCGACCACCCCAGCGCTTCAACAAACTTCAACGTGAAACTTCAGCTTGCTCTCATCCATATTGGCAATAGACAGCATCAACTTGCGAGAATGGAGTATGTTATTTTCAATCATTACGTGTATTTACGCGTCCAATTTAGAAGTCAAAATGGCGCTATTGCTCGCCTGCGTATAAACTTCCGATCGATGTGCTGATGGCCCGGAAGCGACCTGTAGCGGAGGCCGCAAGATCGATAGGGGTAACGTAAGTTACGTACTTTCGATGACGCAATGTGTACGGCGGATTGAATGGCGACCAGGTCACGCGGTTGAAAGAGCGCGAGGCAGAGAACACACGTCTGCGCCGTGCGGGCTCGGACCTGACGCTCGACAAGCTGATTCTGGCCGACACCGTAAATAGAAACTTCTAAGCCCTGCACACCGCCGAACTTGTGTGAATCTGGCCTGAGATTGAGAACTCAATCATTTTCCGGTCTATTAGGTCAGTTGCCCAATGATTTTCGACCAATCACTCTTTAAGGCCGTTCGCTTTTCCCAAGCAATATCCTGATCTGCCACAAGCCATCTCACGCCCGTTCTGCGTACTTCAATCTGGCAGCGGATAAAGCTTAATGGCACCCACCAGTCATGATCTGTCGTGACTTGACTCTGCTACGTGCCGAAATAATCTTGTGATCCTTCTCATTGTAGCCACGGCCACTTGCTTCGATGATTGCAGAGGCTCCGTCTCCCTAAATACTAGATTGAAAGAAGCCGAACGCACCCCACACGTCCCTTAGAACTGAAAAACTTATGCGGATATTCGCAATTGCCGGCCTTGCTCTTCTCGTCGCCGCTTGTCAGGTCAGCGCCCCGTTGCGCGACTCTGATTTCAAGCCTGTGGCCGATGTGCGTGGCCCACAAAGCGGCAGACCAGCGATCCTCTATATGTTTGGCGGCAGCGGATATACGCCGCGCGATCAGGTGGGGCTAAAGACACCGCAAATTTTGGATCAATTCGTGAAATCCGGCTTCGACGTATACCGGCTAAATTTGTCTGCGTTAGACCAGTCTTACGGATCGAGGAGCGCAAGACGTACAGAGCAGACATTGTCGGAATTGCGTGGAATGGGGTATGCACGCATCTACGTTATCGGTCAGTCTGCAGGCGGCCATGATGCGCTCAAATCAATCGGTGGTCAGCATCCTTTGGCCGATGGCGCAATTGCATTTGCGCCTGGCTTCAATTCACGGCTCGATATCCGGGTACAGGAAACCCTGTTCAACAACGTTGTCTCAAACGTCTCTCCGACCGCGCGTGTGGCAATCTTCCTGTTCGACGACGATGCATATTTCGGGAACTGGCAGGCCCAACAGATCACGATCGCCAAGCGCTATCTTGCCGACCGCACGAACGCGATGGTGATCGTGCCTTCGCGCGTACGCGGTCACGTCGGTGCTTATACAGAAGAGTTTGCGGATGATTTTGGTGCTTGCTTAGCACGGTTCCTTGACACCGATGTCGCGGTCGGGAACATCTGCAACAGTCCTACGACTGTCCGCCAGTAAATTACATCGGCAAGCTTAGACCGGCTGGTTGGTCCTGACCCTTTATTTGGATCCAAAGGTTAAGCGAGATTTGGGCATATTTATCCTGCGGGCTCAAAAGATCGAGATCACGAGAATCTTTGTATATTGAAAAAATCACTTTTGATGAAAATCTCGCCAGTACTGATTCTCGATTTGAGCTAGGTACAATTGAGGGGATAATAGGCCATGGCAATTTCGAGCATCTCCGAATCCGAAGAACGGCTAGTTTCTCCGCTCAAAGAAGCCAAGTCCTTGGCGTGTAAGCTACAGATACAAGCCTTCCTACCGACAAAACGTCGATTTAGATGCAGTCCATTATAACTGACATTCGATAACGAGCGGTTCCGGCTAGCTTACCTGCGAAGGGGCTGTGCAATGAGCAAGGCAATCAGTTCGTCGGCATATTTAAGCAACGTAACTGGACGCCTGCTGAGGCCACCCAAAATTGCCATTTTCTGTCGATTTCTCTTTGCCTTCGTCATTTTTCTGCACTTCGGTGCGGCAATTGCGGGTGACGCGCCAACCCCACTCTTGAGGTCGGGGCAACCTGTCGACTGGTGGTTCGTCTTCAAGTTCAATACCGCGTCGTTCCCCGGTTGCGGCGGACAATCCGCGCGCTCATGCATATTTGGGGGCGATATCCAGGACTACCGCAGCTTCGGCCAGCAATATGTATACGCGAGCGACCAACACGAGGCGCTTCAAAAGGGAAGCGACTGCGCCGGCGATACAAAGGACGACCCGATTGGGGCGACGTTTGATCAAGTGTACAATGGGTCGTTCTTCTACGTCGTCTGGAATGATCAGTTTTATGACGATCCCATTATTTCCGGATGTACCAAAGAATGCGGAAGCCCTTGGGGACACTCAAAGGGCTTGCTCGCGTGGAATGGGGCTGGTGACGGCTTTGTGTTGCAAGTCACGACACCCAATTGGCCTGGATCAGGAAGTCTGAAGCACCCTCGCCAAAGTAACGGGAATACGCTTGGCTGTATCTCGCAACACGACGTGCCGGAGAACAATGTACTAGTCAGTCAGCACTTCTTCGCACTTAGACTGACGAAGGCGGATCTTGTGAAGGTCCTAAAGTCGCTCGCCAATGCGAGCGTCGTAACCGATCCAAGCAACCTCCAAATAGTGAACAATGGCGGACCGGCAGATGTTCGCCAGTTGGTCGAGAACCTTGGCACGAGATCGGCGAGCCGAAACTTCTCGAAGGAGACCCTTTCCACCGGCGTTCAACTAATTTCGAAGCCCTCTCGTCTCAACGTCCCGCCTTGGCAATTGGTTTCGTCAGTACTCGGCAGCCTAGCCAACGGCGATAGAGGCTTATCGCTACGGACTGCCACATGGTGGGCCAATCCGAAAATCGGCACGACAACCGATACCTCCGAAGTCGCGTGCTGGGAGGATCACCTATTGAGGCCCGGCCCTGTTGAGATAGCGATATCGGGCCAATGGGAGGGTAAGAAATTCGGCCTCGCAGGCGGTCCGGGGCCGAATTTCAATCACGCAAAGGTCGGGGTTTCAACTTCCGGGTCGGAGCATTTTGCCATTTTTGGCGACCTCAATCAGCAAGGCGTCATATCGGGCCAGAATTGCGCAAGGAGTCAGAACGGCCGTGGCGGTCTGTTTTATGTTCTCAATAGCAAAGCGCTCTCTGGCTCCTTGGGGAAGCTTATTGAGGGCGAAACTGCCGAGCCGGAAGCACAGTGAAATCTGAATCAACGAAACGACCGGAACTGGATGGCCCTACATTTCCAAGACATGCGCTGTCTGAGATGCACGATGTAGAGTCACCGCAATTGTGGGCCGCTTTGCTTGAACCGCGAGATATTTTCAGATGAAAAACGTCGTTGTGTGCTGCGATGGAACTGCGAACGAGTTTGCCCGCGACCGGACAAATGTCATCAAACTGTTCTCCGCACTCGATTCTGCGGATCCTTCAAAGCAAATTGGGTACTATCACCCTGGCCTTGGCACAATGGAGCCGCCTGGCGCTTTAACTGGGTTTGCGAAAGGCGTTACCAAGCTTCTCGGCAAAGCCATCGGGTACGGTCTAGAATCCGATGTCCGCGACGCTTACGTGTTCTTGATGAACAACGTGACAGCCGACGATCGAATCTACTTATTTGGATTCAGCCGCGGCGCATATACGGTCCGCGTTGTCGCCTCGCTGCTTCACATGTATGGCCTGCTACCGCGAGGAAATGAGCCGCTCGTTCCATACGCGATTAGAATGATGACGTTGGATGGAGCAGAGCGGTTCGAGTTGGCGAATCAATTCAAGGGGACGTTTTCACGGGCGTGTAAGTTAAGGTTTGTCGGCGTCTGGGATACCGTGAGTTCGGTCGGCTGGATTGAAAATCCGCTCAAGGTTCCATATACGGCCAACAATCCCGATATCGAGATCGGCCGTCAGGCGATCGCCATCGATGAACGTCGTGCATTCTTTCGCCAAAACCTCTGGCGTCACTCGGCTTCGCCGCCAGGTCTGCCCGAAACGGACTTGCCTGGCCCAAGGGATCTGAAGCAGGTCTGGTTTCCGGGGGTACACTGTGACGTTGGCGGGGGATATCCCGAAGCCGAAAGTGGCCTTGCGAAGATTTCGCTCAAGTGGATGCTCTCGGAAGCGCAAGCTGCCGGCATTCTTCTCGACAAGATCAGGACTCAACGTATCCTTGGCGAAGCAGGATCGCCGTATATTGCGCCGAATCCAAATGCAGACCGTCATGAATCGTTGACCGGTCTTTGGCGTCTCGCCGAATTTGTCCCGAAGCGGCACTATGACGCGAAGACCGGTACGACAGGAAGACGCATGAATCTGTTTCGGCGCCGAACGATACCAAATGGATCGCTCATTCACGCTTGTGCCTTCGACCGCGGCGCTCAGTATGTTTCGGCTCTTCCAGGTGATGCAAAAAGGGAGTCATCTTTGCCGTTCCAGTGGGAGATATGACCGCCCGAAACCGATCTGCGGCAATCGAACTTCGTATAGCAATACTCTGAGTTCTGCGCTGATTCCGACACGAGGATCTAGTCACAGAACACCGTCCTGCAATCGGGCCAGTCCACCTCGTTCCCGCCCGACGGAACCGTAACAATTTCTGCGAGACCGCCATGGCATTCGATCCAATTGCAGCATCCGCTCTTGTCGCAGACAGCGAGCCGCCCGCCTGCATGTTCATTGGCGACTCCATCTACAATGGCGTTCGGTCCCTTAGTATCGACTTGGCAAGAGCGAGCGTTTCGCCGCCGGCGCAACTCGCGTCCGCATATGGGTGGCCTTTTGCAATGCCGCCATACCCTCGGCCGCTCCTTTTCGACATCGAGGAGCTTTTCAGAAATCCCTTGAAGCTAGCTACATTTCGTCAGGACATCGTTGAAAATTCTAAGCAATGGTGGGCAACGCAAGGGGCGTGGTCACCGAATCCCTTTTTCGACAATATCTCCGTGGCGGGTGCCACTATTGAAGATCTCTCCCAGATTGCCGACGCCAAATATTCGCCCTCGATTCCGGCTTTGATCGCCAAGCTCGATTCAAACCATCACCTCGACTATGGCACGATATTCGATCTCTATTTTGCGCTCAATACTTGCTTCTTGATGAATCCAAAGCGAATCCCGGAGTTGCAAGAAGCAACACCGCTAGACCTCGTTGCCCTTCGCAAACCCAAACGACTCTTCTTAAATATTGGCAGCAACAACGGCTTCTATAAAATATGCATCTCGGGGAAATACGATCATTCGATCGTTGAGCTTGTACGCAGCATCCCCGATCTCATGGAGGACCTCGGCCGCCGATTGCTGCGGTTGCCGACAGAGACCCAGCACATCTACGTAAACAGCCTGATACGGCCGCGGACTGTCGCAAATCTTCTAACTCGCGTCGACCCGACTCCCCCTTACCCTGGCTGCGAGCGTTACTACCCCGAATATATCGGGCGACTTGGTGCGCAAGGCCGGATGACCGGCGACGAGCTACGAGCTTTCGATGCACTTGTTTGGGACGTGAACCAATCCGTAAGGACGCGACTAAGTGCACTTCCAGGAGCCAAAGGTCGATTGCATTTCGTTGACCTTTACGAGTTTTCGAGCGCGTTGGACGAAAAGCACGGATGCAGTTCTCGTGAAGTGCGCGTCCACAATGGGCAATGGCGTTTGTCCAATTTTCCCATTAGTGCGGCGTTCGGATTTCGACAGGGCGGCCTATTCGGTATCGACAACATGCATCCGAGCGCTGTTGGCTATGCCTTGTTGGCCGAGCACGTGGCAAAGTCGGTGATGGGCGCAGAGAGCATCCAGCCATCGTCGCCATTCGATCTTGAACTGGCTTATAAACGCGACACTTTACTTAGCGATCTTCCGGACATTGACGGGCCAATGTTCTTGTTCGCGTTCCTCGGATCTCTCGCGAACGTTTTCTCGCGAGCGTCGGCCCATTCCACCGGCGTATGACACAACTGCCCACCAGACGCTGATCGACGAGGGCGCGAACTGACTTCCGGTTCACGATGGTAATTTGATACGCAGACGCATGCAGCCAAGGAAGTGTTCGCATAACGGTAGTTCTGGACTCGCCAATACAACTATTATGGTGTTCAATCATCAGGCCCATTCAAGTGAATTGAGGGTCCGATGTGCCGATCTGCTTTGCCTGTCATGGCAATATTGTCTCTGTTTGTCGCCACTTCGGCCATCGCCGAGGAATTTCACATTCGGCGCGCTGCATTTGCCAGTGCCATTCGAGATCGCGAACCTTCGCCGGCTTTGGACGCGAGTTCGCCTGTTGCGCCTGGACCGCTTTGGTTCTGGACAGACATTCAAGCCGACAAGGTGACAATTTCCGAGCTTCGTTCAAAGAAGCTGCTGCCTCTGCAGCATCGCTGGTACAAAGTTTTGCCGGGCGGAGCACCTGGGGACGATGTCGAGCCCGACTTCATCAAGCCTCTTGAAGACATCGATGAAACCAAGATCGCTGGCTTGAGTGCCGAAGCTCAGGTACGCGGATTCTACACGTATCGCACCGCGAGTTGTCGGGCGAGTATTTCCGCCGGTCATTGGGTTGCAAAAGTCACCGATGCTTTAGGGCAAAGTCTGCCCTGTGCGGATGGTCGCCGTTGTCACTTTGAAATTCAGGTTCGTACTGGCGGCAATAATTCGGCAGATGCTTGTCCGATCGGTCAATGAAAGGATCCTTCGCGTGATGTCGCTGCGAACGCTATGGGGGCTTTATACCGTCGCGGTCCTATTCGGGCTTTTGGCGTTTCAAAGCGTCTGGTTCGTTGGGACAACAACTCTGCGCGACTTTGGCAGCATGCAAAAGCTCGTGCAGCAGTATCAGGACGATAAGTCGCGTATTAGCGCCGCAGCAGGCCCCGACGGCATTTCAAACAGCGCTAAGAGTTTGATCGAACCGATACAAAAAAAGATTGAGGCACTAGAACCTCAAATGTCGTCTGCAGTTTCTGCGATCAAGACGTGGAATCCGATGTGGCGGTGGATCATATTTTGGTCACCCCACTCGACGAGCGATTCGTCGGAAGACGAGAATGGCGAGTTGCGCAGCGCCAACAGCGCAAACCAGATACTGGGGCTATATATTCTTCCGTTGTTTTATGGCTGGCTCGGCGCTCTTCTGTGGGTTGTCCAGAAGCTCCGAGAAGATGGAAGCGCAGACGCGATCGATAATCTTAGACCAGGTGCCCGCGTCGTAACGGGCATGGTTGCCGGTCCGATGATTGGCATGTTTCTCAGTCCGGAATTTCTCAATTCATTGGCATTTCAAGCCACCCCGTTCCTTGTTGCGTTTCTCGGCGGGTACTCGACAGATGTTTTTTTCTCGTTGCTAGATCGATTTTTACGAGTCTTTCGAGACGCGCTGGAGAAGCCGGCCACAGACGGCTCCGGCGCCGCTAAATCAGCCAATCTTTCGACAAGCACTGCTGCCGTACAAAAATCGCCAGATCCTCCCGCGAACCCGGGGTCATGATTCCGGGTTCGTGGACACCGAAATAGGTGTTTCCGAAATCAGAAGCAGGAAATTTCGCTACTTCGATCGCCGCGCCTTGTCGGACGCCATCAAGAGAACGCTCGCGTCGACCTCGAGCACGATCGCCAGCTTCTCGATCATATCGACCGATGCTGCGTACTTCTCGGTTTCAAGCAGACTGACATAGCTCCGGTCGATCCCTGCTTCCAAAGCAAGCTTCTCCTGCGACAGCCCGCGCTCGGACCGCAGACGTCGTAAATTCCGTCCAAGAGTCGCTCTCAACTTCATACCGAGAGAGGAACTCGTTGGCTTTCACGCAACTACAGAGTATATTCAACAACTAGTATATTCAACAATCATTCCGATGCTGTGGGGCGGCATGAGCAACGACGATCTGGCGTATTGGCGGTCCCGAGGCATCAATTTCAACCCCGGCGTACCCTCGGCCGAGGACGAGACGCCGGATCCACCCAGATTCGGCAGGCCCCGCCCGACAGGACGTCCTGAGCTGGTCCGGATCTCTCCCTGGCCGATGCCCGTCGTCCTCGACGAAGCCCAGCATCACGGTGAACGCCTTGTCTACGAGTCCCTGCTCTGGGACTCGCCGAAGCAGGCTGGGTTCTCGGCGTACTCGCTGCCGCTCCCTCTTTCCGGCAATCGCCGCCTCGAAGCGGATTTCGCCGTCATGACGGCCCACGGTATCGCGCTCATCGAGGTGAAGGGCGGCATCGTCCGGGTCGACAGCCGCCCCGGTCCCGGGGTCCGCTGGGCGCAGGAGACGCGCACCGGCCGCCCGACCGGCGCCCACGTATCGCCCGCCCAGCTATACCGGGTCTCCGAAGTCTTCTCGGTCATGGCGCAGACCATGGCTGGCGTCGAGTTCGGCGGGCGGATCGCCCAGATGCTTGTCCTGCCCCATACGTCCCAGAGCAATGTCGACCCGCAACTGCTTGCCCGCCTTCGGGCGCCGAACCGGGACTTTGCCCGGATTGTGTTTGCCGAGGACCTTGCCACGCACGGGATATGGAACCTTGTGAACGACGAACTGACGATGCCCGGCCGCAGCCGGCCACTGGATGGCGAGGAAGTCCGCCGGCTCATCGTCTGGATCAAGGGCGAACTCGACGTACAACCCGGGCCCGACGCACCGATGGAAATCCCGATCTCGGCGATCGATATAGGGCGGTTCTCGAACGTCCCGCCACCGGGCGGCTGGCCGGAGCGGCCCGTCGAGAATTTGCCGCGCGCTTCTCCTGCCAACTTCGCGGGTCGCCCAGCCCGGCCTAATCCTCCTGCTTCGGCATCGCGCCGGAAGCCGAGCTGGTTATGGCGCGGGGGGATCGGACTTGCCGGACTCATCGCACTTGCCCTCTGGGCCGGACGACCAACGCCTCAGGCACCGGCAGCAGCGCCATCGCTGGTTCCGAGCCCGGCGGCGGCAACGTCAGCGGCGCCCCCTGCCCGGCCGGCGCCGACATCCGACCCATTCCAAGCCGCCCTGTCTCGAGCAGCGACCGAACCGGAGAAGCGCATCCCTGCTGGCGGCACCGACTGGGTAAGAGCCCTCGGACCCGTCACCGGGCGACCGGGATGCCAGCTGGCGGAGATGTCCTATTCCAGCCAGGTCTACAATGTGATCGCCTGCCGCGACGGCGAGCGTGGGCCCTGGCGTTACTAAAAGCGTGCCCTCGCCCCACGCCATTCGAAATCACCCACCCGTCGTCGTGGGAGTTCGGGCATCCTCATCCGGAAGCATCGATACCCCGGATCTGGAGCGGCACCAGATGATCGAGCTCAAGTTCCTGGAGACCGGCGAAGCCTACGAGCGTGCGAAGGCCGTTGCGGATCGCCTCGGCATCTCGGTCCGAGACTACCTCCTCAAATGCATTGCGGAGGGACATCTCGTACTCGCCGCGCGCACAGCACATGAGATCGATCTCGAGACGCCGGCGTTCGAGCGCCGACCGAAATCCGGGTTCTCGAGGGTCGACGTCGAGGCCGAACTACGGAAACTGCGGCAACTTCCGTTCAAGGAAAAGTGACCGATGGATACGAAAGAAGCCGTCGTCGCATTGGCCGATCTCTACGAGCGCACGGCCGATCTCCCAGTCGACCAGCGCCTTGCCGTGCGCATTCACGAGATTGGCAAGCTCCAGCAACGACGTATCCCGAGCTTGGCCGACATCTCGCTCGAGGACGCCCACAAGCTGGCGCACGCATCCCTACCGGATTGCGCTCAAGTGCAGAGATATACGTATGCAGATATCGCCCTCATCTGGGCTCATGCCTATGGCGAAATCTACGGCAATCCGGCGAGCGCCTGGCTCCATGAGATCGGCGACCTATTTGAGTGGGCGCGTGGTCCGACCGAAGAAGCCGGAGAATTGATGGAATTGACGCCGAAGCCTCTGGGGCACTTCTTTACGAAGGGGACATGGGTTTTCAAGAATTTCTAGATCACATAGTCAAGTATCGCTCATCGATTCATTTTCGATCAGGTCCACCTAGCCGAGCTTCTGGACGCCTCATCACCGAGGTGTGACTCACCTACGATTTTGCGGCGATCGGCGCAGGCGGCAGAAGCTCAGCGACACCTCTTGGCAATAGCTTGCTGCCAGCGTCCAGCTTCCCTTGCCACGACTTCCTCTTCGATCGAATCTTGCTCCAAAGGGTTTTGAAGGCTTTGGCTTCGCCGCTTTTCGACAATGCTTCAATAAGCGACGACGCCTGGATGACATCACGTTCCGTGTCGATTTTCTTCGTTCCGGAAAGCTGCGTCGCAATCAGCAATTTATGAATGGCGTATCGCCCAGGAGACGGAACACGAACATGCACGCCCGAGCGATGCAGCAGTGCTCCATCGACCGGCATATGCGCCAGAAATCGCAGGAAGAGTCGCCAGTCGTCGATTTTTTCACTGGGCGGTCCGTCGGGCTTATTGCCCGGCCTTGCCGCGTCGTACACCTCGACGCGGAATTTCTTGTCGTTTACGAAAGTTGCTGCGGCCAAAGATTTGGACGAGGTCTGGATTTCTCGAAAACTCTTATCAACAAAATGAAGCGAGTCGAGAATATCGAATTCTGCAGTGGCTGTGCTCGCTATGGAAACGACCTGCCCTTCGCCCAAGGAATTTCCCGCTTTAGCGGCAAGGCCATCAAGGCGAAAGCCGAGTGCTGGCCCATACGCAAGATAGGCGTGCGGACCGAGTAGAATGCCGCCATAACGAAACAGTCCCGCTTCGGATAGGGCGGCGACCACGTCCCCTGCGAAGCGATCGGGCGACGTAAAGCCGGCCAGCAATAGCGCACGAACATGCAGTCGGCGGGCATCAGCCTGCTCCTTTGCCCCTCTGGCTTTTTCGATTTGCCTTACGACCCTGGCGGTGTCGCGATCGAAGTAGCGTTCGGGCGGCCGATGTCCGTCCGGGCGAGTCGGTTCTTGGACATACCAAAAATAGCTTTGCCTGACCTTTCGACGACGGTACGTCGATCCAACCGGGGGATCCGTCTTCTCGACGCCCCTGAGGCGCGCCACGAGATCCGGATAGATCGCCTTGATGACAGAGGGAACTTCGCGAGTCATGTTGTTGGCAGTGGTACAATTCTGCCGGTAACTTTGGTAGCCATATTTTGGCGCGCCTCCGGCGGAGCTGACATAGGCCATTCGGCTGTCGGCGGCATCGTATCAGACTTGCCTGGCCGACGACGCCTGCCAACCGCTTGGGTTGGGCAGACGCCGCCGCCTGTAAGTGCCATTGGATGCCGTCGGAAGCGGACGTCAGCTCGGCCCGCCGCCCCCCCTTTCCGTCCCCGTCGGTCCGAGCAAGGTTCTGAGAATCACCATCGGTCTTCTGGGCCTCATCCGTGGTTCCCTTCTTGCCTGACGACGGACGCTTGCCGTCGAGGAAGTCCATGACGCTCTGGACGCTCCGACCGGCCTTTGTGGCCTTTTCGCCGATCCTCAGCAGCACCGGCACGGTGAATGGAGAGCCCGGCAGCGACTTGTTGTAACCCTCGACCGCCTCCAGCGACTCGCGATGCTGGTGCTTCTCCAAACGGCGCTCCAGCCGACGAACCTCGGAATCGGCGTTCTTCACACCGGTCTTACGGTTCGCGCGCGTCTCTCTTGCCGCCTCGAGCTGCTCGACGATAGTCCTCCGCTTCACCGTAGTAGGCGGATTAGCTGGCGGGGTATTCGAAATCTCGTCTGCCATTGCATTGTCCTCGTGCTTTGGCCCTCATCGGGCCGGGTTGCGCACGTCCGCCCAGAACCAATCCAGAGCGGACTGCACCGATGATTATCCAGTGCCGGTCTTAAGGACGGTTGCGCACAGACCCCCCGATTTCCGGCTAATTGGCGGTAGCTGACCAGGCCGAGTGCACGCATCGACACATCGGGTGCGCGGAAGGCCGCCTTCTAGTATCGACAATGCCCGCTCCGCGATCCGGCTCGGGGCCGGCGACCACTGCGACACGCGCGCAGGGCCGTCGCCCGACCGGTTGCGCCGCGCGCGCGCGCATCGGCGCCGATGCCACGTCGCCGGCGTGGCGTCCAGTCCTGCCGCCGCGGGCGCACTCGTCGCGTCGGTCGTAAACAAGCGAGCATCGGGCGGAGCGGCGAGCGCTAAATCGAAGTGCTGTCGAAGAAATCTGCGGTGGCGCGATTTCGGCGCCGCCCCCGTCTACGTCTGCATTGTCGCCGGATCGAGCGATCCGGATCACAGATGGGCTTAACGAGTCAAGTTACCGGGCCAGATTTATTAGCGGCGGCGGACTCGATTTCGCCACGCCCGCGCGGCGGATCATAAGACCGGCCGGCTCATCCTCCTCCAAGCCGAAGTGCGGGTTTCGCCCCAAGCGCAAGTCCGGGACGAGCCTGCCCTTCGACAACCCAGCGGCCGAAGGCCGCCGTGATCTTCCCCTCCCGGGGCCGCAGGCATCGGGAGGGGCGCAATTACGCATCGGGGATTCCCGACGCAGCGTGAGGAGAAGGAAATGACAACGGCGTTGGAAGAGGAAGTGAGGAAGCGACGAAGACCCGGCCGACTTAACGACGGCGAGAGCGAGGCCCGCGCCATCGCCGGTTCCGGCCAGAGCGCCAGTCCGGCGATCCGCCTTCGCACGACGTCACTCATGACCTGCCGTCGGGTCGCCAGGGCAACGGCCGCACCGAGATTCTGCGCACGGATCAGTGCCCGGCTGCCGGGTCAGGCCCGCCGGATCGGTCTGGCACCGTTTCACATGGAGGTCGACTATGTCTCTCGAGAACGCGCCGGCTGGTCGATGCCCGCCTCGTGCAGGCGCGGCCGGCGGGTGGCCGTCTTCCCGGCGACACCCTGGGACGTGGCCATCGTCGAGAATGTCGGCAAGTACAACCAGGCATGCCGCGTCTGGACGGTCAAATCAGGACACCCTTTCCTGGGCACTCCGAAAGGTCGGGCCCTTCAATTGGACCTTGCGGCGGTTGCCCGGGAGCTCTGGCGCGCCGGCAAAGGTGCCGCGCGCTCGCGGAAGTCCGCCGCCGGCTATCAAGCGTATATCGAGCGCTTCAACCTCGAGGACGATGCCCGCTCGGCGGAGATCGAGGCGGACGATCTGGGGCTTATCTCGACCGGCAATCTCGGCGATTCCACGGCCGAACGACTCCGCTTCTGGCAGCTTGTCGACCGGTTCGAGCAGCGCCACGACGCGCGCCTGCAGAACCGCGTCGTATTCGAACTACCGCATTGGATTTCAGCCGGTGAACGCCGCGAAATCGTCGAAAAGTTCGGCAAGATCTTTGCCGACCGCGGTCTGGGCTATTGGGTGGTCGTCCATCGGCCCGGCCCCGACGGCGACCGGCGGAACTTCCATGGTCACCTTGCCTACCACGAGCGCCCGGTCATTTGGCGCACCGACAAGCTCGTAACCGGTTCCGACGATCAGATCCAAGTCGTTCGCGGCGACCCGCTGTTCGCAGACAAAAAGGATCGAACTGTGCAAGGCGGGAAGTGGGTCGAGTTCCTGCGGAGGGAGTACGCCCAGATCGTCAACGATGTCCTCATCGAGCATGTAAAGCGAACCCAACGGATGCCCCCTTGGTTCTTTTACCCGGGCGGCTATGAGGATCTCGGGATCCATATCCAGCCGCAGCAGCATCTCGGACCCCGCGGATTCGCGATGCTCCGTAAGGGAACCGCGACGAACGGCGCGATCGACAACCTCGAAGCACTCGAAGCTGGGATCGCTGCTCGCGAAGAACGAGCCATCAGCAGCATCCGGCGCAGCATGACCGGCCGGCTTGTCCAGTTGGAACGTTTGCCGGGCCCTATCGTCGGAGACGACACTCCGGATTCGGTCTTGGCCGAATTCGAGCAGGTGGTCGCAGAAGCCATGAACATCTCCAGACTTCTCTCCGACTTGCATGCTCTTCAGACAGCACCGACAACCGAGCAGTCAGACACGCAGCTTGCCGGACTTCTCGACGAAGGCTCCGTCGCCGAATTCGAGCTGCCGCATCGTCCGCTTGTACCCGCCACGGAGATCGCAGAGACGTCGCCAGCTGATGGCACGGCGCCCTCGACCCATGCAACGACGCGCCGGTTCTTTCTCATCGCCCTCGCGAGCCTGTGTCTGATTCACAAACTTGAGGTCAAGGCCGCCCACCTCGATGCCTTGCTTGCCGGAGAACATTCCGAGTCAGCGGGGACCGTCGGGCAAGCCGTCGCGCCCAATCAGGCCATCCGCATCGTTGACGATCTCCACGTCGGCAGGTCGACGGAGCGGGCCGCCCTTCTTCTCGGCGCCCGGCGCGATAACGATGGAAGGTGGACGACGGCACCCGGGCTTGGCGTAGGCGCCCATCGCCGCCTGCTGGAGCTCTTCGGTAGTGCCGACGCCGAAATCGCAAAGCGCGCCGAAGAGGCATACACCGCCCAAGCAACTGCACGGCTACCTCAATTGCCGCAGTCTGCCGAGCCAACGGCGATCGATGACCGGATCCAGGTGGACAGCGGGACCCAGCCGTCAACCGAAACTTCCGCAGAGAAACTCCAAGCCCCCGACGATCTGGCACCGGTCGCACCGTTGGATTCGCCCGCGGTTCCGCCAAGCCCTGCCATCCTGCCGGAGGCTCCGGAGCTTTCCGAGAAATCCAAACCCGTGTGCCGCTATGTCGACGAAGTCTCGAGGACGTGGATCCTCGACAAGCTCGAAGCGCAGATCAAGGAAGTTCAATGGATTCGTAACCCCGCACGCCAGCGCGAGAAGCTGGAGCGCAGTCGTGGCGGTCTGCTGGTCCGGATCTCCGATATCCCGACCTTCTCGATCCGCTTCAGATCGCCCGACGGCTGGGCCGTCGAGCAGATCGATGAACTTGGCAAGGAGCCTGCAGGTGGATGGAAGCATCACTCGGGAGCCTTCGAGATTTCCCCCGAACTCTGGCTCCGCGCGCTGAAATCCGCACTGCATCAGGTCGCACTCTGCCTCGACCCCGATGATGTCCGACGGCACATTGTCGCGGCTGGATTCGAGGTGCCAAAGCCCAGGGGAAGCTTCTATCGATTCGTCGACGGTCCCGCGACGCTTCTCGTCCGCAAGGATGCCGGGCGATTCCAGATGCAGGGACACAGCGAGCAATTGGAACCTCTGTTCCAGTCCCTGTTGAAGTCGCGTGCCAGACTCGAGGCCCGAAACCTTCGCGACAATTTCCGTCCGATTGCTAAGCTCGTTCTCGAAACGATTCACGAGCTGGGATTCACCGACCAACTTGAAGCACGACGGCAGGACGGGAAATCGCATCTGATGCTTGACGATTTTGATTTCTGCAAAGCCCGTGACTACGTCGTCAAGCCGATCTCCCGGCCAAAGAAGAAGTTATCCAATGCCGAGCGAAACAAGCGGCGCGAGACAGATCAGATACCGGTCATTCTGCTGGAGACGGCCGCCACGATCGAGACGCATGTGCCACCGGCAATTCCCGCAAAGCCCGCCACCGTAACCCTGCTGGAAAATATGGCCGACGCGCCGTTGCCTGAAAGGAAGGTCGACGAAATCGATACCACCCACCTTGAGGCTGACGATGGCAAGGCGGTCCCGACCGATCGCACCGCTTCCGCGCCGGCCCTCGCAAGTACGGCGAGGAAAATCTGGAATTGGATTTTCGGAAGCGCTTCGAGGACGAGTACAAACGAGCCGGCGACATCTGTGACCCAAGGTGTGCCAGGTGCCCATTCGCCATCAAGTTCCGGCCAAAAGGATTTGGGCAGCTACACGAGCAAGCAATCGTCAACGACACCTACCGAACTCGGCGACATGGCTCAGTCCGGGGCGCAATCGCAGCGTAAGGCAAAATCCGCCGCAGCGCGTGAACGCGAACTGAAAGCTGCAATAACCGAACGAGTGCTTGCTCTTGTGCATATGGGGCAATTCACCGCGAACGATGCGCAGGTCGAAAGAGAAATTCGTCCTCTGTCGAGGCAGTTCCTACGAAAGTATCGGAATGAACTCGACAAGATACGCAAAGGCTACCAGAGCCATCAATATGTGCCAGTCCCCGAGGCAAGTCGCTCGATAGGACTCAGCATCTCTCATGTCCGCGGCGTCGTACAAAGCCGGATGAATGAGCAATTCTATGAGTACGCAGGGTGGCCCGAGCAGCATGTTCGTCAACGAGAGGGCCACGGGCGATAACGGCCGACGATGCGCGGCCTGACCTCGACGCGGCATCTGGCCGCCGTCAACGGCGCTGCAGATCTTGCTGGGGCCCAGAGAACGCCGGCGGCACGTGCATGGCTTATAATGGCCGCGAGCGTCGGCATCATCCGCGACCTCGTCGCGAACCGGCTAATCGATCTTACTATGAGCCATATGACCAAACCCGGCAGCAGGCTCGCCAGCGCGACGGCCACGGTCACTAGCGGCCGACGGCGTGCGGCGGGCAGCGGGCGGGCGGCGTCGGCACGACATCTGGCGGCCGTCATAGGCTTCGCCAGATCTTGCCAGGTGAGCAAGCATTTCCGGCGCTGTGACTAAAGGATGGATGGCCATTGGATTCAATTAAACTTGGACAAAATCCGCATATGTCGGTGCAATTTATTCTACGTCGTTACCGGCAATTGTGATAAGATGCCAGTACCAATGGAGACGACCTTAAGAGAACGAGGCACTCGCTGACAGTCCCTAATTGGCGGTAGCTGCACAGTTTCTGCGCGGCCGATCTTAAGACGGTGGTGGCAGCCTAGGGCCATGAACAGGCCACCACCAGCGCGCGCCGCCGAGCATCGGCCCGACGCCCATCCCGAGCCCGCCGCCCCGGCGGCCGGCGGGAATGGTCGTGCGGCTGCCGCCGGAAGGCTGGAGGACCGGAAGCATACCAAGGCGCCTTATTTTGTACCAGAGTTGCAACGGGAGCTGATTCTGGAGTTGCCGGAGACATTCACCGTGTCGGACGATGAAATCGACCTCTTCGGCCGCCTGTTCGGCGATATCGTGAATTCGATCGTGAACGAAAAGGACCTGCCACCATGACGCGTGCCGCGATCTACGCCCGGGTTTCGACCAACAAGCAGGCCGAAGCGGATATCTCGCTGCCAGACCAGATCCTGCGCTGCAAGACCTATTGCGCTGTGAAAGGCTGGACGGTCGTTCAGACATTCCTCGAACCTGGTGCATCGGCTCTGGATGATAGTCGACCGATCTTTCAGAAGATGATCGAAGCCGCGGCAGATGCTACCTGCGGCTTCGACATCGTCGTTGTCCATTCGTACAGCAGGTTCTCTCGCGATACGCTGCATTCGGAAGATTATGTCCGAAGGCTTCGCGATCGCGGCGCCCGACTCGTCTCGATTACCCAAGAAATCACCAATGATGCGACCGGGGAACTTGTCCGAAAGGTTGTGAACATATTCGACGAGCACCAGAGTCGTGAAAATGCCAAACACACCCACCGCGCCATGCTTTCGAACGCGGCCCAAGGGTTCTGGAACGGGTCACGGCCGCCTTTTGGCTATTCCGTCGAAACCACCGAGATGCGCGGCCGCAAGGCAAAGCGACGGCTAGCCGTCGACGAGGCCGAAGCGCGACAGGTTCTGGATATTTTCGAACTTGCGGCGGGTGCGTCGGGCCTACCGATGGGGCTCAAAGCCATTTGCAATCATCTCAACGAACGTGGAATCCGCCGCCGCAGTCAGCGCTGGATGATTGGCAGTCTGCACAAACTGATAAACGACACGGTGTATATCGGTAAGCATTATTTCAACAAGACGGACAGGCGCAACGACAAGGCGCGCCCGCCTTCCGAGTGGATCGAGTCCGCAGCACCGCCAATCCTTCCGGTCGAGTTGTTCGAGAAGGTGCAAGCCGGTCTGCGAGCGCGCCGTCCGACCCAGACGGCACCACGCCTGACGAACGGCCCGACGCTGCTTGCCGGCGTGATCAAGTGCGAAGCCTGCGGCAAGGCAATGGTCATCAATACCGGAAAGGGCGGCGCTTACCGCTATTACGTCTGCTCGACGACCCTGAAGCAGGGCAAGTCTGCCTGCCCCGGTAGCCGGCTGCCGATGGATCGGCTCGACACGCTGGTTCTCGACGCATTCGTGGAACGGGTTCTGACGCCCGAGCGTCTCCGGGTGCTCGTCGAAGGTCATCTGAAGCGGACCGCCAGGGACGCGGCCCAGTCGAAAGAGAAGCTCGAGAGGCTGAAGCGCGAAGCGGTCGAAACCGAAAAGGCCTTCGCCAGGCTCGTCGAGCTCGTCGAAAAAGGGCATCTGGAGGCCGATGACCCGTCGCTGAAGTCGCGTTTCAACGATCTGAAGATTCGCCGTGTCCAGTTGAAAGAGGACCGCAAGGCCGTCGATCTGATCCTACGGGCCGCCCCGACCCGCCTCAGCCCCGAGGCGCTCGGGCGGGTTTCTCGAGAAGTTTCGATCCGTCTTCGTCAGGTTGATCCGCGGATCCGGCAGGCCTACATCCGCGCCTTTATCTCGTTCGTCCGAGTAAGTCGGACCCATGTGCGCGTTTCCGGGCCGAAATCCGCCCTGGTTGGCGCTCTGAGTGACAGCCCGCCCGAAGGCGGGTCGCCGGTTCTCAGTTTTGTTCGGGAGTGGCGTCCCCACGGGGATTCGAACCCCGGTCTGCACCGTGAGAGGGTGCCGTCCTGGGCCTCTAGACGATGGGGACCCGACGCGACGAGGGGCAGGGTTTAGCCCATCGGGGCCCCTGAATCAAGCGAGCGCGGAACCGGCCATTTTGACGAATCCGTCGACGTCCTCGGGCTTCGTGGACCAGGCGCAGACGAGGCGCAGGCGCTGCGTTCCCGGCCCCAGCCAGCGGTAGGATCTGTAGCCCGCGGCCTCGGTCGCCGCGATCGCCTTTTCGGGCAGGTCGATGAAGATCTCGTTGGCCTCGACGGGATGCACGAGCCCCGCACCGGGCAGCGCCTTGAGGCCCGCGGCGAGACGGGCCGCCATCGCGTTCGAGTGCCGGGCAAGCTCCAGCCACAGGCCGCCGTCGAGATAGGCGTCCATCTGGGCAGCGAGATAGCGCATCTTCGAGAAGAGATGCCCCGCCCGCTTGCGCCGGTAGGCGAGCGTGTAGGCAAGGCCCGCGTCGAACACGACGATCGCCTCGGCCGCCATGCAGCCGTTCTTGGTGGCGCCGAACGACAGGATGTCCACGCCCGCCTTCCACGTCGCGTCGGCCGCATCGCAGCCCAGATGGGCAAGCGCGTTGGCAAAGCGCGCACCGTCGACATGCAGCTTGAGGCCGTGCCGGTGTGCCACGTCCGCCAGCGCCTTGGTCTCGGCGGGCGTATAGACCGTGCCCGCCTCGGTCGCGTTGGTCAGCGACAGGGCGGCGGGCTGGACGTGATGGACCACGCCCTTGCCGGCACCGGCGAGAGCCGCGTCGAGATCGGCAGGCGCAAGCTTGCCGTGCGCGCCGTCGACGCCGACGAGCTTGGCGCCGCCGGTGTAGAATTCGGGCGCGCCGCATTCGTCGTCGTCGATGTGCGATTCCGGATGGCAGTAGACCGCACCCCAGGGCGGGCATGCGGCGGCAAGCGACAGCGCATTGGCCGCCGTTCCGGTCGAGACGAGGAAGGCGGTACACGCCCGGCCGAAGAGCTCCGACAGCTGTTCGTTCACCCGCGCGGCGAGCGGATCGTTGCCGTAAGGCATCGCCGTGCCGGCGTTCGCGCGCCCCAGCGCCTCGAGGATGCGCGGATGCATGGGTGCCGTGTTGTCGGACGCGAAGTTCATGGTTCCCCCAGCGACAATTTCCCGCGCACGCTGCCCGTGCGCGGATCGAAGAAGACGATGCGGTCGGACGCATACGGCTCGCGGACGAGGACGGCAAGCAGTTCGCCGACCGCCTCGATCGAAACGACTTGCGCGTCGTCCGGCAGGCCGAGACCGGCGGTGGACCAGCCGGCGATCGGGGCCGCAACGACGGCCACCGGCTTCTCGGCCGGCTTGCCCGTGCCTGCGGCCAGGAGATAGACGAGCACCCCGAACGCACCCAGGCACAGCGCGCCCAGCGCGAGGACGACGGCCTTCAGCGCACGCATGGATGGATTTGAGCGCGCATGTCGGGTACCAAGTTCGGCATGAAGTCCGGCTCCGAGAGTTTCGAGACGCTTGTCCCGCCCGAGCTGGCGGGCGAACGGCTCGACCGCGCGCTTGCGGCGTTGCATCCGGCCGGACTGTCGCGCAGCCGCCTGAAGGCGCTGATCGAGGAAGGCCAGGTCCGTGTCGCGGGCGCGACGATAACGGAGCCGTCGCGCAAGGTCAAAGCGGGCGATCCGCTGCTTGTGGCGTTGCCCGCCGCACGGCCCGCCCACCAGGCCGCGCAGGACATCCGCCTCGACGTCGTCTACGAGGACGCGCACCTGATCGTCATCGACAAGCCGGCCGGCCTCGTCGTGCACCCTGCCCCCGGCAACGCCGAGGGCACGCTGGTCAATGCACTCCTGGCGCACTGCCGCGGCTCGCTGTCGGGGATCGGCGGGGTCGAGCGCCCGGGCATCGTCCACCGGCTCGACAAGGACACGAGCGGCCTGATGGTCGCCGCCAAGACCGACCAGGCGCACCAGCATCTCGCCGCCCAGTTTGCGCGCCACGACGTCGAGCGGCTCTATGCCGCGATCGTGCGCGGCGTGCCGCGCCCGGCCGAAGGCGACATCGAGGGCAATATCGGCCGCGATCCGGCGAACCGGAAGAAGATGGCGATCGTCGCGCGCGGCGGCAAGGCGGCGCGCACGCATTATCGCACGCTGCAACGCTTTGCCGACCGCGCCGCCCTCGTGGAATGCAGGCTCTCCACCGGCCGCACCCACCAGATCCGCGTGCACCTGAGCGCCCTCGGCTGCCCGCTGGTCGGCGACGCGACCTACGGGCGCAAACCGCGCAAGGCGGCCGACGCGCTCGATGCGGCGATGGCCGCCTTCCCGCGCCAGGCACTCGACGCGTTCGTGCTCGGCTTCGAGCATCCGGCAAGCGGCAAGAAGCTGCGCTTCGAGCGGCCCTTCGCCGCCGATCTCGAAGCGTTGCGCGCGAAGCTCGCCGCGGCCGTGCTGCGCCGATGACCGACGAGATCGCCAAGACCGGCACGCACCTTCCCGTCCCCGGCGGCGAAGGCAACCTGCGTCGCTACCTGCACGAGATCCGCCAGTTCCCGATGCTGGCCCCCGACGAGGAGTACATGCTCGCCAAGGCGTGGCACGAGCGCGCGGACAAGGAAGCCGCCCACCGCCTCGTCACGTCGCACCTGCGGCTCGTCGCGAAGATCGCGATGGGCTATCGCGGCTACGGCCTGCCGGTCGCCGACCTGATCTCGGAAGGCAACGTGGGCATGATGCAGGCGGTGCGCCGCTTCGATCCCGAGCGCGGCTTCCGCCTCGCCACCTATGCGATGTGGTGGATCCGCGCGTCGATCCAGGAATACATCCTGCACGCCTGGTCGATGGTCAAGATCGGCACGACGGCAGCACAGAAGAAGCTGTTCTTCAACCTGCGCCGCCTCAAGGGCCAGATGAAGCAGATCGATGCGGGCGACATGCCGCCCGAAGCGGTCGCGAAGATCGCCACGGACCTTGGCGTGAGCGAGCAGGACGTCGTGCAGATGGACCGGCGCCTGTCGGGCCCCGACCAGTCGCTCAACGCGCCGATGCGCAGCGACGGCGAGGAAGGCGGCCAGTGGCAGGACTGGCTCGTCGACGAGCGTGCAAGCCAGGAGACGAAGCTTGCCGACGACGACGAAGCCGAGCGCCGCCGCAAGATGCTCGCGAGGGCGATGGGCAAGCTCAACGCGCGCGAGCGCGCGATCCTCGCCGCCCGCCGTCTGCAGGACGATCCGGCACGGCTGGAGGACCTCGCGACGAAGTTCGCCATCAGCCGCGAGCGCGTGCGCCAGATCGAGATGCGCGCCTTCGAGAAGCTGCAGCAGGCGGTGAAGGCCGATGCCGCGGCACAGATCGCCGCGGCGAAACTCAGGAAGCCGGGCTGACCGGTTCCTCGCGCACGCCGTCGCCCCACTCGGCGACGAGGTTCTGCTGGCGGCGCTGGAGCTGGCGCAGGCGCGCCTCGGCGCGGCTTTCGTAAATGGAGTTCATCACGACCGGAAACAGCCAGCACAGCGCGTAGGCGAAGACGGCCGCCGCGTAGACCGAGAACCACGCGAACGCGTTGGCCAGGATGTCGCGCCCGCCCGTGCGCCCGGCATGCGCCAGCCCGTCGAGCAGGAAGGGCAGCATGGCCCCCGCGCTGAGCGTGCCCACGGCGATGGCGTCGTGCTTGTCGCGCGAGGGATCGGTGACGAAGGCGGCAAGCGTGGGCAGCAGGCCCGCGACCACGAAAAGGCACAGCCACGGCACGTTCCAGCCCAGCCACGCGAGCACGGCGAGCACGCCCACGCCGGCGGTGGCCAGCGTCATCGGGCTGCGCTGCGAAGAGGGCTTGGGCTTGGGCTTGGGCTTCTTGGCCATCAGAGCAGCCTCAGCAGCAGCGAACCGATGCCGACCACGCCCGACAGGCTCGCCGCTGTGAGGGCAGCGGTTTCCTTGCCGGTGCGCATCGCGTAGGCCGTGCGCGCCTTGGCACCGCCGCGCAGCTCGACGATCTCGATCTCGGCGGCGGCATAGGCTTCGCGCGCGGCATCGAAGCCCCAGCTGTCGACCTCGCGCATCTTCTCGTTGTCGACGAGGTCGAGGAGCTGCTTGAGATCGCCTTCTTCCGCGACCTTGTTGAGCTGGCCGATCTGCGACTGGCGCAGCGGCAGATGCCGCAGCCCGTCGACGAACTGGCGCACGAGGCCCGCACACCATGCGGTGAGCTTGGGCACCGACGGCGGCCCGAACTTCTCCTGCAGGTCGGCGAGCAGGCGCAGGATCGAGAGCCCGCCCTGCACGTCCACCTGCTCGGGATTCATCAGCGCCTTGATCTGGCCCGGATCGGCACCGGCATGCACGGCTAGGAACGCGGCGATGTGCCGGTCGATCGGCTTGCG
>CAYQDN010000006.1:0-132220 GCA_964416335.1 uncultured Azospirillum sp. | reverse complement strand
CCGCCGCTCGGCCCGACGACCGCGGACACCGGCCCGGTGAACGTATTGCTGCCGCCGAGCGAGATGTTCCCGTCCGCCGAGAAGGAGGCGCTGGCGGCACCTGCCTGCTGCACGATGGTACCGGTCTGCGAGATCGTGCCGCCCGGCACGGTCGTTCCGGCCGCCAGCGTCAGGTTGCCGGAGCCGACATTGAGCGCGCCGACGATCAGGTCGCTGCTCGTCAAGATCAAAACGTCGTTGGCGCCGCTGTTGGAGACCGAGACCGCACCGTTGAGATCGTTGCCGGGGTCGCTGATCAGCACCTGGTGCGCGCCCGCCGTGAACGAGGACGTGCCGCCGACATAGATCGCACCCGACTGCGTGATGTCGCCCGTCGCGACGACGGTGAGGTTGCCGTCGACCGATCCCGCTGCGAGGGTGGTGGCGCCGGACGACGTCCAGCTCGCGTTGCCGCCGCCGGGCGTGGTCGTGAGCGACACGGCGCCGGTGACGCCGTTGCCGGCATTCGTCAGCACGATGTCGCCGATCGTCGTCGTGAACGAGGCGTTGCCGCCGACCACCATCGGCGACGTCTGCGTGAGAGCACCACCCGCCGTGATCGTCAGGTCGTTGCTGACATTCGTGGCGCCGAGCGCCATCGCGACGCTGTTGACGAGCGTGGCGTTGCCCCCGCTTGCCGTCAGCGTGAGAACGCTGCCGCCGGTCGCGAAGCTGTTGCCGGCGGCAGTCAGGCTCACATCGGCAAACGCGTTGCTGATCGTCACGGCACCGAGCGCTATCACGTCGGAGCCCGGCAGGTTGATGCCGTTGTCGGACGTCAGCTGCAGGGTGCCGGACGAATTGATCGGGCCGCCGGCGATGTCGAAGATGCCGAAATTCCCCGACGGTGCATGCCCGGTCAACGCGATGTTTCCGCCGCCGGTCGTGTACACCGTGCCGCCCGTCGCGATGTCGATGCCGCCGCCCGTCGCACTTCCGGCACCCGCCGTTCCGGTGATCGAAATGCTGCCGCCGGCCGACGTCGAAACCGCCGAGCCCGAATCCTGGATGACCACGCCGTGGGCGTTCGCCGTGCCCGCGGCACCGCCCGTCCCCGCCAGCGTGATGCTGCCGCCGCCGCTCGTGGTGATCGAACCGCCGCCGGAACCCGCATCGAACACATGGATGCCGAAGAGATTGCCGGCAACGCCGGTCGCGCCTCCCGTACCGGTCACGGTGATGCTGCCGCTCGTCGCGGAGATGCCGCTGCCCGTACCCGATACGGCGACGCCTTTGCCCTCGAACCCGCCGGTGCCGGTCACATTGATGTTGCCGCTGCCGATCGCGGCGACCGTTCCCATTTCGACCGCGACGCCCGGATTGTTGGTACCCGTGCTGGCACCGCCGGTGCCGGAAACGGTGAGCAGGCCGGCGCCCGAGGTGTGCACGTCGCCGCCGTTGTAGACGTAGACGCCGATATTGATGCCGCCGGCCGACACGCCGCCCGTCCCGGTCAGCGTGATCGTGCCGGCACCGGAAGTCTGCACGATACCGCCATCGACGATCACGCCATGATCGAGTGCCGCCGTGCCGCCCTTGCCGGTCATCGCGATGGCGCCGCCGCCCGCATCGACCGTCGAAGTGGACGTCACCATGACGCCGCTGAAATCGCCCGTACCCGTCGCGCCGGCATTGCCCGTGAGCGTGACGTTGCCGCCGCCGGTCGTGACGTCGCCGACGAGTTGCACCATGCGCGCGGATGTGGCGGTGAACGTGCCGCCGCTCAACGCAATGTCGCCGGTGACGAGGACGAGCGCGTTCGCGGACCCCGTCGCGGTCAGGTTGACGTTTTTGCCGGCCGCCATCGTGATGTTGTTCGCAAGTTCGAGGGCGCCGGCCGCCGTCGAAGTCAGGTTTCCGCCGGTGCTCACGGTGCCGAGCGTCAGAGCGCCCCCGCTGGCGATGTCGACATTGTTGCTACCCGTGTTGGTCAGCGAGACGGCGGCGCCGAAACTGTTCCCGGCATCGGTCAGCGTGATGGCGTTGGCGCCCGCATTCAGCGTCGTGGTTCCCGTCACGGTGAGCGGCTGGGACTGGGTGATGCCGGCGGCCGTGACGACGAGGTTGCCGGCGACCGTCACCGGGAGCCCGTTGAAGGTGGCCGCACCCGAATTGTTCCAGGTGATCGTGGTCCCCGTCAGCGTGGCCGCCGAGGCGAAGGAGATGCCGCCGGTATAGGTCTGCGTGCCGCTCGTCGTGACGTTGCCGCCCTGCAGCGCCGTCTGGGTACCGGCCGTTGCGGAAATGCTGGTCAGCGGCGTGGTGCCGCCGACGGTATTGAAAAAGTCGATCTCGCCGGTCGTCGTCATCGTCAGCGCCTGGGCGCCATTGACGGTGTTGCTGAAATAGATGTCGCCCGATCCGCCGTTCAGCGTGACGTTGGCGGTCAATGTCGCGGCCGGCTGGATGCCGATCTGGCCGCCGTTCGTCGTGATGTTGGCGCCCAGCGAGGCCGACGTCGTCGGGCCGAAGATGAAATACTTGCCGGCCCCGGTGACGGTCTGGTTGGCCGTGATCGAGCCGGTCAGGCCGGCGACGGTCGTGTCGCCCGAGAAGCTGTTGGCCTGGCTGAGGGCCGCATCGCCGGTGATCGCGTTGATCGTGACCGCACCGCCGCCGGCCGCCTGCGTGATGGCGCCTGTCTGCGTGATGGCGGTGCCGCCCGACATCTTCAGCGTCAACGCGCCGCCGGCGGCGTTGATCGTGCCGAGCGTCAGATTGCTGCCCGCCCACAGGTCGGTGGTGGCGCTGCTGCCGCTGTTGGAAAGGCTGACCGCACCCGTGAAATTGTTTCCGAAATTGTCGAGCGTGATGTTGTTGGCGCCGGTCGTGAAGCTCGACGTGCCCACGATGGTCTGCACGCCCGTCTGCGTGATGGCACCGCCCGCGGTCACGGTGTAGACGCCGCCGACATTCGAAGTGCCGAGCGAGACGGCCGCGGCCTCGTTCCACGAAACGGCGTTCGCACCGGTGTTGCTGAAGCTTGCGTCGCCGGCGACCGCGTTCGACGCGTGCGTCAGCGTGATCGCGAAGCCGCCGGTCGCGAACGACGCGTTGCCGCCGACGGTCAGGGCGCCGCCCTGCGTGATCGCCCCGCCCGACTGGACCGTCAGGTTGCCGCCCACGCCCGACGCGGCCAGCGAGACCGCACCCGAATCCTGCCACGAAACGGCATTGGCGCCGGTGTTGTTCAGCGAGACGCTGCCGCCCACCGCGTTGGACGCGTTGGCGAGCGTGATCGCGTAGCCGCCGGTCGTGAAGGTGGCGTTGCCGCCGACCGTGATCACGGCGCTTTGCGTGATCGCACCCGAGTTCGCGGTCACGTCGAGATTGCCGGTGATGACCGTCGTGCCGAGATTGAGCGGGCCGCCGTTCTGGAACTGGCTCGTGCCGGCATTCGTGCTGGAAAGCAGGACCGCACCGGTGACCGAATTCGCACCCTGGTTGAGGGTGATGAGACCGTTGCCGGCGGTGGCCGAAAACGTGCCGCCGACCGTGAAGGGGGCGGTCTGCGTGATGTCGCCCGTACTTGTCTTCGACACGGCGAAATTGCCGCTGACCGCACTGGTGCCAAGGATCAGGGCACCCAGATTGTTGAGCGTCGCATTGCTGGCGCCGGTCACGTTGACCGACACCGCACCCGTGAAGCTGTTGGCGACGTGGGTCAGCGTGAGGGTATTGGCCCCGCCGTTCAGCGTTGCCGCACCCGCACCGGCCGCCTGTGCTATGGCGCCGGTCTGCGTGATGCCGGCACCGGTCAGGCTCAGCGTGCCGAAGCCGACATTGGTGGTGCCCATCGACAGGGCCGACGCCGCCACCAGCGCCACGTTGTTCGCACCGGTATTCGTCAGCGAGACGTCGCCTGTTAAGGAGTTCGAGGCGTTTGTCAGCGTAATCGCGTTGGCACCGGCCGAGAACGAAGCGGCGCCCGCACTCGCCGCCTGCGTGATCGCACCGGTCTGCGTGAGCGCCCCGTTGGCGGTCACGGTCAGCGTTCCGGTTCCGATGCTGGCCGTGCCGAGGACCAGCGCGTTGGCGTCCGTGATGGCGACGTTGTTGGCGCCCGAGTTCGACAGCGTGACGGCACCGGTGAAGTCGTTGGCGGCGTTGGCCAGCGAAATCGTGCCCGCACCCGCGGCGAAGCTCGCCGTGCCCGTGTGGATCGCCGAGGCGACGCTGAGATTGCCGGTGCGCGTCAGGCCGAGATTGGTGAGCGCCGTCGTGCCGCCGACCGTGCCGCCCAGCGTGAGGGTGCCGGTACCCGAGCTCAGGGTCAGCGACTGCCCGCCGTCGATCGTGCTGGCGAAGTTGATGTTGCTGTTGGTTGCCGCGATCGAAGTGCTGCCGCCGAGATTGACGGCATTGTTGAACGTGACCGCACCGCTCGCCGTGATGGTGCCGGCAATCGTCGTCGCACCGCCGCTGCTCGTGACGTCAAGGGTGCCGACCGTGTTGGTCCCCGCGAGCGTCACGGCACCGCCGGCGCTGATGGTCAGGTTGTTGCCGCCTCCGATGCCGGTCACAGCCACGTTGCCGGCCGACGACGTCAGCGTGACCGGCGTGGCCATGCCGAAATTGCTGCCGCCGTAGGTCTGGTTGCCCGAGGTCGACACGTTGCCGTTGAGCGTGACGTTGGCGCCCGCACTGGTGTCGATGCTCGCCAGCGCCACCGTGCCGCCGATCGTCGTGAACGAACCGCCGCCGCCGCCCGCGATGGTCAGCGCATAGGGCCCGTCGATCGTGCCGTAGGCGTTGCCCACGCCGCCGGTGACCGTGAGATTGCGGGTCAGCGTGATCGCGTTGGTGACGATCGCGCCGGTCTGCGTGCCCGACCCGATCCCGACGGTGCCGAAATTCGAGATGGCGCTCAGGATCGCCGACGTGACCTGCAGCGTGCCGGACCCGCCATTGACGCCGATCGTCGTCGCGTTCGTATCGGTCTCGAACGCGATGGTGCCGGTGCTGACCTGGTGCGTGAGCGTGTTGGTGCCGCCAAAGGCGATCGAATTCGCCTGAAGGGTCAGATTGCCCGTCATGCCGGTATCGCCGACCGTGTTCGATGTTCCGGCGAACGAAATCCCGGAACCGTCGCTGCCCTCGATGCCGTGCAGCAGGATGCTGCCGGCCCCCGTCGACTTGACGATGCCGTCCTGGATCTGCAGGCCGGAATTGGTGAAGCCGGCCCCCGTCACCTGCGTCGTGCCGCCCGTGCCGGTTATGGAGATGCTGCCGCCAACGGTCGAAACCTCGGAGCCGGTGAGCGCGATGACCACGCCACGGCTCGCACCCTGCCCCGACGTGCCGTCGATGGAGATGCTGCCGGTGCCCGTCGCGCGCGCCTTGGCCCACAGGAACGCCACGCCGCCGTTGTTGTCGGTCGCACCGCCCGTGCCGCCGCCCGCCCCGACCAGCTTGATGCTGCCGTTGACGGTGCTGATGTCCGATGCCGTGCCGGTCGCACCACCGTTGAAATAGAGGCCGGTGTGCGAGCCGCCCGAGCCGAAATTGTCGCTGGCCGAAAGGCCGCCCGCACCCTGGATCGTGATGCTGCCGCTGCCCGTCGTCGCGACGGTCGTCAGCGCGCCCATTCCGACGCCGAACTGGTTGTAGCCGGAATCGCCGCCCTTGCCGGCGATGGCGATGCTGCCGCCGTTGGCGTTGACGTCGACACCGCCGGCGAGATCCACGCCGACGAAGCTGCCCGACGTCGTGCCGAAGGTCGGTGCGTTGACGGCATAGGAGGGCGTCCACGACGCGACGTTGCCGGTGATGTAGATATTGCCGCCGGCGGTCGTGAGGTCGGCGGAAACGCTGACGTTCTTCGACGAGACGAGCGACAGGGACCCGGTCCCGCTCGTCGAAACGTTGTAGGCGACGGTCATCGTGCCGCCGGAAATCAGCTGAAGGTTCTGGTTGCTCGGCCCGGCGAAGGCGGCACCGACGGACAGCGTGCCGGCACTCGTCGAGCCGATCGTCAGATCGGCGGCACCGGCGAGGTAGCCCAAAGTCGTGGAATTCAGCGCCAGCCCGCCGCCGGAGTTGTTGAAGGTGATGTTCGTGCTGGCCGTATAGGGTTGCAGCGTGACGGAAGTCGCCGTCTGCGCAATCGCGACCGAGATCGAATCGGACGTGATGACGAGCGGGCCGGTGAAGGTGTTGGTGTTGGACAGCGTGGTGGTGCCCGTGCCGCCGATGATCGTGACGGTGCCGCCGCCGGCGTCCTGCACGATGGCGCCCGCCTGGACGAAGCCGGCCGAGCTGTTGAGCGTGAAGTTGCCGGTGCCGAGCGTCGAGGCCTGCATGATCGGGCTGACTGACGTGGCGACCGTGACGTCGTTCGCCGTACCGGTACGGTTGATCGTCAGGTTGCTGATGCTGTTCGACAGGTCGTTGAGATTGACCGTGCCCGTACCGCCAATCGTGAGGTTGATCGGGCCGTTGAAATAGCCGCCCGATTGCGAGACGGTGCCGGCGGCGTTGATCGTGAGCCCGCCGCTCGCCGAAATGGTGCTCGCGTTGAACGCGACGTTGCCCGTCTGGTTCAGGGTGATCGAACCCGCACTGGTCCCGATCGACGCGGTGCTGGTGAAATTGCCGCCTGCACTGCCCGTGCCGTTGTAACCCGCCGTGACGATGTTGCCGCCGTTCGTCGAGAGGGTGCTGGCGACGTTGATGTCGCCGCCGGCCTGGAGCTGCAGGTTGAGGGCCGCGATGCTCGACGTGAGCGCGGCGGCGATCTGGATGTCGCCCACGGCGTTCAGCGTCAGCGTGCGGGCGACGGCCGCCGTGTTGGCGACCGCGTTGTTGATGTAGATGGTGCCCGTGGTGCCGGCGGTACCCGCCGTCGACTGGATCGTCACGTCCGACGTCGCGAGCAGGCTGATGAGCAGGACCGGCGTCATGTCGCCGCCGGAGGTCGCGACGATGAAGTCGTTCGGATCGATCAGCAGGCTGCCGACATGGCCGAAGGGGGCGAGCGTGTCGGCAGCGAAGCTGTCGGCAAGCTTGATGCTGTTCTTGCCCGATACCTCGATCGTACCGCCGTCGCCGCCCGTCGCACCGCCGCGCGCCGAGATGCTGCCGGCCACGCTCGTCCGGTCGTCCGCCCAGACGACGACCTTGCCGCCGTTGCCGGCGGTGACGGCGCTCGCGTCGATGACGGCGCCCGCGTCCATATAGGCGATCTGCGCGTTGCGCTCGGGGCCGTGGCCCTGCGCGTTGCCGCCGACGAGGGCCGTGCCGCCGCCCGAATCGCCCGAGACGTCGAGCCGCGCGTTCTGGAACAGGTTGACCTTTTCGCCCAGCACCTTGACCGTGCCGCCGGTCTGGCCGGCACCGCGGCCCGAGGCATCGACGAGGCCGTTCACGTTCACGTTGCCGCTGTCGCCGCCGTCGATGACGATCTCGCCGTTGACCATCTGCGCGCTGTGCGCGACGACGATGCCGGTCGTGTTGATGACGTTGTCGAGCACGTTGCGCGCCGCGCGCGCGGTCAGCAGCACGCGTCCGCCCGTCGCCTCGATGACGCCCGAATTGTCGACGAGCGCATTGGCGCCCGTTGGCGCCTGGTCGACCAGGCCGGTCGCCGCGAAGCTGAGCAGCCCGTCGCCGTGGAAATCGACCGTGAAGGTCTTCGTGCCGGCGAGCACGACCGTGCCGCCGTTGGCGACGATGCGCCCGGTGTTCTGCACGGCGGCCGCGGCAAGCACCGCGAAGCCGCCCTGCGCCACCGAGATCACGCCTTCGTTGACGACGCGCGCGTTGGCGTCGGACGAGCCTTCCTCGAAGCGCAGGCGGCCGGCCATGAAATCGTCGTTGCGGATGTTCGCCGTCGTCGCGACCAGCGCGTTGACGTCGACCATGCTGTTCGGGCCGAAATAGATGCCGCGCGGATTGAGCAGGATGACCTGCCCGTTCGACTGGATCTGCCCGAAGATCATCGACGGGTCGTTGCCGATGACGCGGTTGAGCGCGATGGCGCTCGAACTCGGCTGCAGGAAGCGCACGACGCTTCCGGCACCTACATTGAAGCTCTGCCAGTCGATCGAAAGGTTCTGCGAGTTCTGCTGGATCTGCAGCAGGTTCGCGTTGATCTGCTGGATCGTGCCCGAGCCGCCGGTGACGCTGCCGCCCTGCGGCAGGTTCTGCGCGTAGGCCGGGGCGGCAAGTCCGCTGCCGAGCACGAGGGCGAGCGGCCAGCCGAAGCGCGCACGCAGCAGCCGGCGGCGGCCCCACCGCGACGATCGGCGGGCGGCGGCGCGGCGCGTGGGCTCGCGTTGACGGGTTTGCGTGACCTCGGTCATTGCTCGCTTCAGTTTCAGCAAAATATCTGCCGGCCGGATCCGGTCCCTGCAACCGGCTTCCCGACAAAAGAAATTCTAATCGTTAACCGCCTGTTTGCCAAACCGAGAAGTCCGGTTTTGCACAATAAGTGTTGTCGTCTCGGAATTCTAAAATATGCTAATAATACTATTTATTAAATAAACAGACATTATTTCTTATTTATCCCGTGTGTATCCGCCGGCTGCCCGCCGTCGGCGATTCGATCCGGAAATCGCCGGCCGCAAGCGTGCGGGTACCACCCTCGCGCCGGACCGCCACGCGCATGTTCGCGTTGTCCCAGACAAGCTCGACGCGCCCGGCGAAATGGTCGCCGGTGGCAAGGCTCCAGCTCTCGCCGTCGTCCTCGAAATGGGCGCTGCCGCCGGTCCCCGCATCGATGCCCGGCACGGCATAGAGCGTGCGTGCGGCCGTATCGTGCGGCCGGGCAAGCTGGATCTCGCGCGCGGCGAGCACGAGGGCGGCCCCCACGCGCACGAACAGCGGCGGCCGGCCGAGCGGGGCATCGACTTGCGTGTGCGTGCCGGCCGCGTGGAGCTTGCCGGTGTGGAAATCGACCCAGCCTTCCGGGCCCGCGGGCAGATAGACGCGCTTGGTGCGCGCGTCCGGCTCGACGACCGGGGCCGCGAGCAGGTCGGGCCCGATCAGGAACGCGTCGTGCTCGGCAAAGCACGCCGGATCGCGATCGTAGTGATAGAAGAGCGGTGCGATCGGAGGCGTGCCGCGTACATGTGCGAGCCACGCTTGCGTGTACATCACCGGCAGCAGCCGGTAGCGCAGCTCGAGGGCGGCGCGCACCGCGTCGAGCACCGAAGGATGCGTCCACGGTTCGGTCGCGGCCCCGACGGCGGGCTTCCACGAATTCATCACGGCGCGCGGATGCAGCGCCATCATCTCGACCCAGCGGCACAGCAGTTCGGCATCGGGCTGGGGACCGGCGAAGCCGCCGATGTCGTGCCCGACCTTGGCCATGCCCGACAGCGCCATCGACAGGCCGTTGCGGATGTTCCACTTGAGCGTATGCCAGGACGTGAAATTGTCGCCCGACCACGTCTCGGCATAGCGCTGGATGCCCGGCGGGCCGGCGCGCGTGATCGTGAAGGGGCGCTTGTCGGGCGTGCGGCGCCTGGTCTCCTCGAAGGTCGCGCGCGTCATCAGCAGCGCATGCAGCGGGCGCGAGGCCGAGACCGGGACGGCGCGCCCGAAGCCGTGCGAGGTCGCACCGTCGCGCCACGCCTCGTATTCGTTGTTGTCGTTCCAGCCGGCGTCGAAGCCGACATCGAGGACCTGCGCGGAGAGGTTCTTCTTCCACCATTCGGCGGTCGCTTCGTTGGTGAAGTCGAGAAAGCTGCCGTGCCCGTCCCAGAACTGCTCGACCACCGGCTTGCCGTCGCGCCCGCGCAGGAAGCCTTGCGAACCCGCCCGCTCGGCATAGGCCGGATGGTCGTCGATCAGCACGGGCTTGAGGTTGGCGACGGTCTTCAGCTCCAGCGCACGCAGCCTGGCGAACAGTGCGGCAGGATCGGGGAACTTGTCGCGGTTCCACGTGAAGACGTAGCGCCGCTTGCCGCGGCTGGAATAGCCCGAGCCGAAATGCACGGCACTGATCGGGATGCGCTCGGCGCGGCAGCGTTCGGCGAAGCCGCCGATCTTGGCCTGCGCGTTCGCGTCGTCGGCATGGTGCATCGTCGTGAAGGCGAAGCCGAAGCTCCAGCGCGGCGGCAGATAGGGCAGGCCCGTCAGCCGCGCGAACCCCTCGACGATGTCGGCGATGCGCCCGCCGAACAGCACGTAATAGTCCAGCGCCGGTTCCTCGACCTCCACGTGCCGGTAGATGCCGTGATAGTTCGAGCGTTCGCACCCCAGATCGACCGCGACGGGCGACAGCGTGTCGTAGAACAGGCCCGCCACGCTTGCGTCCGGGTTGCGCACGACGAAGAACGGCACGTGCTTGTAGAGCGGGTCGCCGTGCTCGGCGTCGTAGCCGAGTGCATCGAGCTGCAGGCAGCGGAAGCGCCGCCCGGCGCGGTCGAGCGGCCCGGTCTTGTCGCCGAGGCCGAAATAGCGCTCGTCCGTGTCGCGCGCCTGGTAGTGGCGCAGGCGGCGGCCTTCGTCGGCACGAACATAGGCGGCACTCTCGCGATCCGACAGCACGGCACGGAAATCCCCGTCGGCCCCGCGCCGCTCGAAGACGAGGCGCAAGGGCTCGCCGGTCACGCGCACGCGGATGTCGCCCGCCGCCACGCGATGCTCGCCGTCGACCGTCTCGAGCGTGGCGGGCGGGCACGCGAAGCCGGCATCGCCGGCGCGCGGGCGGCCTTCGGGGGGCGTGTCGCCGCCCGGGGCCACCATCCAGCTGCGATCGACGGGATAGCCCGATTTCGGCAGCAGCGTGACGCGCGCGAGATCGCCCGCGAGGATGGCCACGCGCAGCGTATGGCCGTCCTCCAGCGAAAACTCCGCTGCGTGGCCGGCGTGACGCGCCGCCCCGATCTTCATGAACTCGATCATGCCTAAGCTCCGATACCGGGCTTGAGCGCCTTGCCGTCCGCCCCGAACAGATAGGTGGCGGTCGAGCCGCCGAGCGACAGGCCGACGGATTCGCCGCGCTTCACCTTCGTCTGGCCGGGCAGGCGCGCCGTCAGCTTCGTTCCGTCGGCAAGCGCACCATAGACGTAGGATTCGCCGCCGAGCTGCTCAGTGAGCTCGACCGCAAGGTCCGCCTCGCCGGCACCGGCGGCGACGAGATTGAGATGCTCGGGCCGCACGCCGAACGTGATCTCGCTGCCCGCGGCCGCAGCCCCTTCGATGCCGCCCACGCGCACGGCCGAGCCGGCGGCAAGGCGCAGCGTGGCGGACGCGCCGTCGCGCGTCTCGATCCGGCCGGGCAGGAAATTCATGCGCGGGCTGCCGATGAATCCGGCGACGAACAGGTTGGCCGGCGCGTTGTAGAGATCGAGCGGCCGGGCGAACTGCTCGCAGCGCCCGTCGCGCAGGACCGCGATGCGGTCGGCAAGCGTCATCGCCTCGACCTGGTCGTGCGTGACGTAGATCATCGTGTTGCCGATCCGCTCGTGCAGCGCGCCAAGCTCCGCGCGCATGCGCACGCGAAGCTCCGCGTCCAGATTCGACAAAGGCTCGTCGAACAGGAAGATGCGCGGCTCGCGCACGACCGCGCGCCCGATCGCCACGCGCTGGCGCTGGCCGCCGGAAAGGGCACCGGGCCGCCGCTCGAGATAGGGCTCGAGACGCAGCATGCGCGCGGCTTCGGCCACGCGGCTGTCGATCTCGGAACGGGGCACGCGCATGTTCTCGAGCCCGAAGGAAAGGTTCTGGCGCACGCTCATGTGCGGATAGAGCGCGTAGGACTGGAACACCATCGCAAGGCCGCGCTCGGCGGCCCCCAGCTCGTTGACGCGCGCGCCGTCGATGCGCACCTCGCCGTCCGACACGCTTTCGAGACCCGCGATCATGCGCAGCAGCGTGGACTTGCCGCAGCCCGACGGGCCGACGAACACGCAGAATTCGCCGTGCGCGACGGCAAGGTCGATGCCGTGGATCACGTCCGTCGTACCGAACGTCTTCTTCACCTGGGCGAGTTCGAGGGTTGCCATGCGCTATTTCATGCCCGTGTTTGCGATGCCGGTGGTGATGTATTTCTGCAGGAAGGCGAAGACGAGCGTGACAGGCAGCAGCGTGAGCACCGTCATCGCGAGCAGGTAGTGCGTGGCGTCGTTCATCTCGCCCTTGAAGGACGAAAGGCCGAGCTGCAGCGTGAAATTCTCCGAATGCGTCAGCACGACGAGCGGCCACAGGAAGTCGTTCCAGCGCCAGATGATCGACAGGATCGCGAGCACGGCAAGGGCCGGCAGGGCGAGCGGCAGGATGATCCGGTAGTAGATCTTCCATTCCGACGCCGAATCCATGCGCGCGGCCTCGATCAGCTCGTCCGGGATCGTCAGCATGTACTGGCGCAGCAGGAACACGCCGGTCGGCGTGGCCACGCCGGGAATGATCACGCCCCACAGCGAATCGAGCATGCCGAAATTGAGCACGACGATGAACAGCGGCACGAGGATGACGGTCGCCGGCATCAGCAGCGTGGCGACGATCAGGAACATGAACGTGTCGCGGCCGGCGAAGCGGTATTTCGAGAGCGCGAAGGCCGCCATCGAGCTGATCGCCAGCGTGATCAGCGTGGCGATCACCGTGACGAAGGCGGAATTGAGGAAATAGCGCGGGAACTGGAACGTGCCGGTGCGCCCGCCCTGCACCGTCGGCTCGGTGTAGTTCTCGGTGCGGACATGGACGCGCTCGTACGGCTTCGTCTCGCGCCGCGGCACGGTGAAGGTCGGCTCGGGCTTCTCGGGGTCGGCGACGACCAGGTCCGTGCCCGACGGGCGGATCTGCGCGACGATGCGCCTGGCACCGTCCGGCGCCGTCCATTCGACGAGGCCCACGGGCCGCGTCGAGCCGGGCAGCGTGACCATGACCTGCTCGTAGGGCAGGAAGCGCGGATCGCTTTCCACCAGCGCGCGCTGCGACTTGAACGACGAGACGAACAGCCACACGACGGGGGCAAGGATCAGCACCACGCCCAGCAGCAGATACGCGTAGGCGAGGATGTCGGTCCAGTCGAGCCGGCTGCCCCCTTTGCCGGTGGAGCCGCGCGTGCGTCCGAGGAAAGCGAGAACCTGGCGCATGTCAGCCGCCCGCCTGCCGGCGCGTCAGCGCCAGCTGCACGAGGGTGAGCACGAGGATGACCCCGGCGAGCAGCACCGACGAGGCGGCCGCGATGCCGAAGAGCTTGGCGTCGCTGACGAAGGCGGTCTCGTAGATGTGCTGGATGACCATGCGCGTGGCCGTGCCCGGCCCGCCGCCGGTCAGCACATAGACCTCGTCGAACACCTGGAAGGCGCGGATCAGCGACAGCACCAGCACGACGAGCAGCGTGGGCATCAGCAGCGGCACGGTGATGCGCGCGAAGACGCGCCAGGCCGGCGTGCCGTCCATCTCGGCCGCCTCGTAGAGATCCTTCGGGATCGCCTGCAGCCCCGCCAGCAGGATCAGCATGTAGAAGCCCAGATGCGACCACGAATAGACGAACACGATCCAGAAGAACGGCCAGCTCGTGCCCGCATCGCCCAGCCAGTTGACGGCCCGGAACGGGGCGAGGGAAATGTCGAACGGCAGTGCCGCGACCGCCGCGTTGTAGGCGGACGTGAGATCCGTCAGCAGCGCGTTGAGGATGCCGCGGCGCTTGAGCACCCAGTCCCACACCACCGCGACGACGACCGGCGAGAGCATGACCGGATAGAAGAAGAGTGCGCGCCAGAAGCCGCGCGCACGGATCCTGCGGTTGAGCACGATGGCGGTGGCCAGCGCCACGGCCGTCATCACCGGCACCTGCACGACCGCGAAGGTCAGCGTGTTCCACATGCCGGTCCAGAAGGCGAAACCGGAGACCGGGCAGCTTTTCGGCACGAAGATCGATTCGCACGCGAGCAGCGCTTCGTAGTTCTGCAGCCCCACGAAGGGGCGTTGGCCGATTAGCGTGGAACTTCCGCCGGTGAACGAGATCCAGATGTTGAGGACCGACGGCAGGAAGCTGAACAGGCCGAAGATCACCATCGTCGGCAGCAGGAAGACATAGGGCAGCCGCGCGATGCCGATCCGCCGCTGGATCCAGCGCATCGGCGGATCGAGGGCGGCCAGCACCGGCAGCACGAGCCAGCGCATGGCCGGCCCCCCGTCGGCGCCGAAGGCCGAGGGGGAGCCGGTATCCTGCGTGGCACTCACGTCGCGCGCCGGGCGTGCGTCAGTTGCCGATGGCCTGCTTGATCTCCTCGTCGATCTTCTTGTAGGCCTCGTCGAGCGTGAGGCCGCCGGTGATCGCCTGGGAGATGTTGTTGGCCGTCGCGTTGAAGATCGCGACGTTGCGCTGGTAGCCCTGCAGCATGTGGGCCTGCGGCGGGATCTTGTCGTAGTTCGCCGTGAACACCTTCAGCGCCGCGATCGCCTGCGGCGAGACGTTCTTGCCGTAATCGAGCCCCTTCTGCGCCAGGCCCTTGTGCGCCGGGATCTGGAGCGTGCGTTCGTAATATTCCTTGAGCACGGGTTCCGACGCCATGAACGCCATCACCTTGGCGACGGCCTGCGGGTTCTTGGTCGCCTTGAAGCCGACCATCGCGGCACCGCCCGGCATGGCCGCACAGCCCGACGGGCCGCACGGCTGCGGGATCGCCGCCCAGTCGAAGCGGTCGCCGATCGTCTCGGCGTAGCGCTGGATCATCCACGATCCGCCGACATGCATGACCGTGTCCTTGTTGATGAACTGGTCGGCCGCGTTCTTCCAGCGGGCCCCCGAAGCACTCGGCCAGATCTCCTTCATCAGGCCTTCCTTGTGCCAGCGCACCATGCGCTCAGAGAACGCCTTGAAGCCGTTGTCGACGACCGCGGGCTTGCCCGCCGCGTCGAAATACCGGGCGCCATACGACATCGCGGGGCCCGCGAAGCGGTGGCCGGTGCGGTCCATCTCGATGCCGGAATACACGTTGAGCTTCTTCTGCACCTGGGCGATGGCGACCGCCCAGTCGTCCCACGTCGCGGTCGGGCCGGGCACGGCCACACCCGCTTCGGCGAACATCGTCTTGTTGACGAACGGGCCGGTGATCGTCAGCTGCGTGAGGAAGCCGTAGATGCCCTTGTCGGCACCGCCGACGCGCATCCAGTCGAGCGTCTGGCCGAAATTGTCTTCCCAGTACTTGGCCTCGACCAGCGGACGCAGGTCGAGATAGTACTTGTTGAGGCCGCCGAGATTGGTGACGCGCGCCATGTCGGGGCCCTGCCCGGCCTCGAGGCGCGTCTCCAGCTGCTCGCGGATGACGTTGAAGCCGACCTTGTCGACGACGACCTTGATGCCGGTATTGGCTTTCTCGAAGCGGTCGAGCAGTTCGCGCGACACTTCGCATTCGTTGGCGTCGGCATAGCACATGTAGCGAAGCTCGACCGGCGCCTGGGCGAGTGCGGCACCGGTCCAGACGGTCAGCGCGCACACGGCCGCAAAAGTTCCATTGAATCGCATCGTTTCCCCCATTCTATTCTTGGCGGTGCGGGATTGTTCCCGGACACCGTTTGAAGATGTCGATATCTGAGCCATGCCCTATCGTGCTGTCAATCGCAGGCCCCGGAAAATCCGCATGTTCCGCGTAATATGAGCGAAGTTCTGCCCGACCCGCTTGCCGGGGCTGGCCGTGCGGCCTGGGAAGGCCGGATCCGGCCGGCCCTGATCGCGGAATATGCCCGCACGATGTATGGCCCGGTACCGTCGGATGCCCGCGTTGCCGCGAGGATCGCCGGGCGGCACCCCTCGCCGCTCGGCCCGCGGATCGAGCGGCTGGACGTGGCGATTTGCGTCGAAACGGGGGCATTCCGGCACGACGTCGCCGTTGCCTTATATATGCCACCGCCGGCCGGGCGCCCGCCGGGCCTGTTTCTCGGGCCGAATTATGCCGGCAACGCGTCGATCGATCCCGATCCGGCCATCCCGCTCGGGCCGGGCTGGATGCGCGACGAGCCGGGCTGGGGCATCGTCGCCAACCGCGCGACCGGGGCGACGCGCGGCGTGCATGCCGGGCGCTGGCCGCTGGCGACGATCCTCGCGCGCGGCCATGCGGTCGCCACATGGCACGACGGCGACATCTGCCCCGACGATCCCGAACGCTGCCGCCCGATGCATGCGGCCGGTTTCGGCGGCAACATCGCGGCCTGGGCGTGGGGCGTTTCGCGCGTGCTCGACGGGTTGCTCGCCCTCGGCCTCGTCGATCCGGCCCGCATCGCCACGATCGGCCATTCGCGCCACGGCAAGGCGGCCCTGTGGGCGGGGGCGAACGACGCGCGCCTCGGCGTCGTCATCGCGAACAACTCGGGCACCGGCGGGGCCAAGATCTTCCGCCGTCTGTCGGGCGAGACGATCGGCGACCTGTTCGCGCGCTTCCCGCACTGGTTCGCCGAACCCTTAAGCACCTATGCCGGGCGCGAACGCGATCTGCCCTTCGACCAGCATCTGTTGATCGGGCTTTGCGCGCCGCGCGCGGTCTATGTCGCCAGTGCCGGCGACGATGCGTGGGCCGATCCGGCTGGCGAGTTCGCGGGTGCGTGCGGGGCCGCACCCATATACGCACTCTACGGACGCGGCGTGCCGTCGCCCGGCGCGACACCGGTTCCCGACGGGCCATCGTCGGGCGATGCGGTCGGCTATCACCTGCGCGCGGGCGGCCACGGCGTGACCGCGCACGACTGGACACACTATCTCGATTTCGCCGAGCGGATCTTCAAGCGCGGCTAGACGGGATCGAACGGCCACATCGGCCGGCGCACATGCGTGAAATCCTTCGACTGGCGCGCGGGCGAGCACAGCGCACCGCTGTCGACGACCAGGATCTCGCGCGCGATGGGTGCAAAGGCGGCGCGGAAATGCTGCATCGACTTGACCGCCAGCGTCTTGGCCGCGCGCGGATCGATGCCCATGGCGCCGAACTGCTCGAGCTCCTTGGTCTGCGTCGGGCTGCTGACGACGACGATGTCGATGCCGCCCACGCGCAGCACCATCGACGGGCCGTGGCTGTAGGCGACACCGCCGCCCATCGGCCCGCGCGCGACGAACCCGCCGTCGGTGAGGCACGTCACGCGGCCGCGCACGCGCAAGGGCGGCCCGCCGCGTGCGGCATCGGTGTGGCCGCCGAGCTCGAGCGAAATCTCGGCACCGGGACCTGCGGCGAGGCCCGCCTTCACGGCCGCGGGATCGAGGATCGCGTGATAGGCGGCATCGGCAAGGTCGGCCTCGATCATCGCGCGCAGCAGGACCGTCGAATCCATGTAGGCCCCGCCGCCGGGATTGTCGGCATAGTCGGCGATGACCAGCGGCTTCTTCGCGTCGCCCTCGCCCGCCTTGGCGCGCGCGGCAGCCTGCGTCACCGGCACGATGCGCTTCTTCAGCGAATCGTATTCGCGCGTGTCCCACACCGATTTCGCGAAACGCTGCGCCACCTTGAGCGCGGCCGCACGGTCGCCGTCGACCGTGACGGCGACCGACGGTCCCACGTCGGCGATGTCGGACATGCTGAAGCCGGCCTGCAGCGAGACGACGAGCGCTTCGCCCGAGGCTTCCGCGCCATCGGCTTCGGCGAGCAGCTTCAGCATCGGGCTGTCGGCGGGCACGTCGGCCGTGCGCCCGTGGTCGATGCCTTCGAGCTGCGGATGCTGGACGCGCACGCACACGGGCCGGATTTCCCCGCGCATCGCGCGGTCGAGCAGGGCCGCCCCCTGCGTCATCCGCTCGTACGCATCGATGTGCGGATAGGTGCGGAACGAGATCAGCGAATTCGCGTTGTCGACCATCGCGTCGGTGACGTTGGCGTGCAGATCGAGGATCGCCACGACCGGTGCGGCCCCGATCTTCCGGCGCAGGCGCGCGAGCAGCTCGCCCTCGCCGTCCTCCGCATCCTCGAGGACCATGGCGCCGTGCAGGAACAGGAGGGCCCCGTCGCAGCCGGCGGCGGCGTCCAGGATCGGGGCAAGAATCGTCTCGAATGCCGCACGCGTCACCACGCCCGAGGGCGTGGCCGAGGCCGCGATGGGATGGCGCAGCGTCCAGCCATAGCGGCCGGCGGCGTCGAACGAGGCGCCGAGGCCCGTCCGCGTGCCCTTGAAAGACGCCGCGACCCCGTTGTCGCGCGTCAGTTTATAGGCTTCGAACGCCTCGATCGGCGTCTTGCGGACGCTGAAGGTGTTCGTTTCGTGCATCACCATCGCAGTCAGAACCGTTGCCGGCATCGTCGTTCTCCCAAGGATCGTGCGTGTCGCTGTCGTGAACCCCAACATATCCGTGTCCTGCTTCCAGAAAAGCAGCGACGACGGATAAATGGCCAGTCCGATTCCGTTTAGCCTGTTTATTAGGCGATTTGCCGGGCGGATCGACTCCGGTTGCAGGCATTTTCGGCAATCGCCCGGACGAATCGCCCGTACCCCCGGAACCGCCCGTGAGTCGGCCTTGAACTTGCATTCGCACCTGCGGGATCAACCGCGGTCGCAGCTTGCGATACGCATAAGTGGGGGGTTTATATGCAGTTTTCACGTCGTCACTTCCTGGGTACCACGGCCGCCGCGGCCAGCCTGACGCTCGCCGCTCCGGCGGTCCGCGCGCAGGGCGCCCCGGTCAAGGTCGGCATCCTCCATTCGCTGTCGGGCACGATGGCGATTTCGGAGACGACCCTCAAGGACGTCATGCTGATGCTCATCGAGGATCAGAACAAGAAGGGCGGCATCCTGGGCCGCAAGCTCGAAGCCGCCGTCGTCGATCCGGCCTCCAACTGGCCGCTGTTCGCCGAGAAGGCACGCGAGCTCATCACCGGGCAGAAGTGCGCCGCGACCTTCGGCTGCTGGACGTCGGTGTCGCGCAAGTCGGTGCTGCCGGTGTTCGAGGAACTCAACTCGATCCTCTTCTACCCCGTCCAGTACGAGGGCGAGGAAAGCTCGAAGAACGTGTTCTACACGGGTGCCGCTCCCAACCAGCAGGCGATCCCCGCCGTCGACTACCTGATGGCTTCGGAAAAGGTGCAGCGCTGGGTGCTCGCGGGCACGGACTATGTCTACCCGCGCACGACCAACCGCATCCTCGAGGCGTACCTGAAGCTCAAGGGCGTCAAGCAGGAAGACATCCTGATCAACTACACGCCGTTCGGCCACTCGGATTGGCAGACGATCGTCCGCCAGATCAAGGCCTTCGGCGGTGCCGGCAAGAAGACGGCCGTCGTCTCGACGATCAACGGCGACGCGAACGTTCCGTTCTACAAGGAGCTCGGCAACCAGGGCGTGGCCGCGAAGGACATCCCTGTCGTCGCGTTCTCGGTCGGTGAAGAAGAGCTCGCCGGCATCGACACGAAGCCGCTGGTCGGCCACCTCGCCGCCTGGAACTACTTCATGTCGATCGACACGAAGGAGAACAAGGACTTCATCGCCAAGTGGCACACCTTCATCAAGAACCCGAAGCGTGTCACGAACGACCCGATGGAGGCCCATGTCATCGGCTTCAACATGTGGGTCAAGGCGGTCGAGAAGGCCGGCACGTTCGATGCCGAAGCCGTCATCGACGCGATGATCGGCGTTTCGGTGCCCAACCTCACCGGCGGCTTCTCGACGATGATGCCGAACCACCACATCACCAAGCCGGTCCTCATCGGCGAGATCCAGGCCGACGGCCAGATCAACACCGTGTGGCAGACCTCGGGCCTGGTGGTCGGCGACGAGTGGTCCGACTATCTCGAAGGTTCGAAGGACCTGATCTCCGACTGGCGCAAGCCGCTTTCGTGCGGCAACTTCAACGTCAAGTCGGGCAAGTGCGGCGGCAAGGTCTGAGCCGGCGCGTCTGCAAAGTCTGACAGGAGCGACCGGGTGCCGACGGCACCCGGTCGACCCCTCGGTTTGAAACACTTCACGAAAATCACGACGGCGCTGGCGTTCCTCGCGTTCGTTTTCCTGAGCGTCGCCCCGTCCGCCCGCGCGCAGACGCTCGAAGAGACGATCGCGCGCTTTGCGACCGACCGTTTTCCCGATACCGCGACTGCCGTCGAAGAGATTGCCCGCAGCGGCAGCCCGATGGCCCTCGACATCGTCGACGCGCTCGCCAACAACCGCCTCGGCTGGAGCCAGGCCGACAGGCGCGTCTTCGTCATCGGCGCCGACGGCAGCGTGCGCGCCGCCGATACCGGCAAGCCCGAAGCCGACGTCACGCCCGAACAGCTGCGCCGCGTGCGCGTCAACAACCCGGTCCGCCAGACGATCGCCGCCGCCCTCGGCGTGCTGCGCCTGAGCGCCGCCGATCCCGCCCAGCGGCGTGTGGCGGCCGAAGCGATCATGCTGGCGCGCGACCCCACGCAAGCCCCCGCACTCGAAGCCGCATTGGGCCGCGAGCGCGATCCGCGCGTGGCGCGCTCGATCTCGGATGCGCTGGCGGCCTTGCGCATCGTCGATGCGAGTGCGGCCGAATCCGTGCGGCTTGCCGCCATCGACACGCTGGCCGACCGCGCCGACCGCGAATCGCTCGTCCTGCTGCGCGCCGTTCCGGCCGACGCGCCCGCCGCGATCCGCAGCCGCGCGGAACGCGCCGCGGCCAGCGTCGAACGCCGTCTTTCCATCCTCAGCGGCATCCAGAACCTGTTCTTCGGTCTGTCGCTCGGCTCGGTGCTGCTGCTCGCGGCGATCGGGCTCGCCATCACCTTCGGCGTGATGGGCATCATCAACATGGCGCATGGCGAGATGGTGATGCTCGGCGCCTACACGACCTTCGCCGTGCAGGAGACGCTGCGCGCCCATGCGCCCAGCCTGTTCGACTGGTCGCTGCTGTTCGCGGTACCGCTGGCCTTCCTCGTCTCGGGCGGCGTCGGAATCGCCATCGAGCGCACAATCATCCGCTATCTCTACGGCCGCCCGCTCGAAACGCTGCTCGCCACCTGGGGCGTGTCGCTCGCCCTCCAGCAGAGCGTGCGCACGATCTTCGGCTCGTCGAACCGCGAGGTCGGCAACCCGTCCTTCATGACCGGCTCGTTCGACCTGTTCGGCATCGCCCTTACCTGGAGCCGGCTGTGGATCGTCGTCTTCACGGTCGCGGTGTTCGCCTGCCTGCTGTTCGTGATCCGCTACACCGACTTCGGCCTGCGCATGCGCGCGGTCGTGCAGAACCGCGCGATGGCGGGCTCGGTCGGCATCCGGACGAACTGGATCGACGCGCTGACCTTCGGCCTGGGTTCCGGCATCGCCGGGATCGCCGGCGTGGCGCTCTCGCAGATCGACAACGTCTCGCCCAACCTGGGCCAGGGCTACATCATCGACAGCTTCATGGTCGTCGTGTTCGGCGGCGTGGGCAGCCTGTGGGGCACGCTCGTCGCAGCGCTGTCGCTGGGCATCGCCAACAAGCTGCTCGAGCCGCTGGCCGGGGCCGTGCTCGGCAAGATCGCGATCCTCGTCTTCATCATCCTGTTCATCCAGAAGCGCCCGCGCGGCCTGTTCGCGCAAAAGGGCCGGACGGCCGAATCGTGATCGCCAAGCGTCTTGCCGGCCGCCTCGGCGTCGCCGAGTGGATCTTCGTCGCGGTGGTGCTCGCCCTGTGCGTGCTCGTCCCGTTCGCCAACCTCGTCTTCGAACCGGGATCGGTCCTCCACGTCTCGAACGCCAGCGTCGTGCTGTGGGGCAAGTGGATGACCTACGCGCTGCTCGCCCTGTCGCTCGATCTCGTCTGGGGCTATTGCGGCATCCTGTCGCTGGGCCACGGCGCCTTCTTCGCGCTGGGCGGCTACGCGATGGGCATGTACCTGATGCGCACGATCGGCACGCGCGGCGTCTACGGCCATCCGGTCCTTCCCGACTTCATGGTGTTCCTCAACTGGAAGGAACTGCCTTTCGCCTGGTACTTCTTCGACTGGTTCGGCTACGCCATGCTGATGGCGATGCTGATCCCGGGCCTGCTCGCCTTCGTGCTCGGCTGGTTCGCCTTCCGCAGCCGCGTCACGGGCGTCTATCTCTCGATCATCACCCAGGCCGTCACCTACGCGCTGCAGCTCTCGTTCTTCCGCAACGACATGGGCTTCGGCGGCAACAACGGCCTGACCGATTTCAAGGACCTGCTCGGCTTCTCGGTCCAGTCGCAGTGGACCCGCGCCGTGCTGTTCGCGCTCTCGGCCCTCGCCCTGCTCGGCGGCTTCGCCGTCGCCAAGGCGATCGTCTCGTCCAAGCTCGGTCTCGTGCTGATCGCGATCCGCGATGCCGAGACGCGCACGCGCTTCCTCGGGTTCCGGGTCGAACGCTTCAAGCTCTTCGTCTTCGTCGTCTCGGCCGTGATGGCGGGGATCGCGGGCGCGCTCTACGTGCCGCAGGTCGGCATCATCAATCCTTCGGAATTCTCGCCGGCCAACTCGATCGAGGCGGTGATCTGGGTCGCGGTCGGCGGGCGCGGCACGCTGACGGGTGCCGCCCTGGGTGCCGTCCTCGTCAACGCGTCGAAGACCTGGCTCACGGCCGCCCTGCCCACGCTGTGGCTGTTCGTGCTCGGCGCCCTCTTCATCTTCGTCACGCTGCTGCTGCCCAAGGGCATCGTCGGCACGCTGGGTGCGTGGTTCGCCCGGCAGCGGGGCCGGCCATGATCGGGCGGAAGACGACGGATGCGCTCCTCTATCTCGACGGCGTCACCGTGTCGTTCGACGGGTTCAAGGCGCTCAACAAGCTTGCCCTGCTGATCGCACCGGGCGAGATGCGCGCGATCGTCGGCCCGAACGGGGCCGGCAAGACGACGATGATGGACGTCATCACCGGCAAGACGCGCCCCAACGACGGCGACGTGCTGTTCGACGGCGGCCAGTACGACCTGACGCGCCTCGACGAGGCGGCGATCGCGGAACTGGGCATCGGCCGCAAGTTCCAGAAGCCCACCGTCTTCGAGAGCCACACGGTCGAGGACAATCTGCGCCTGGCGCTGAAGGCGCCGCGCCGCGTGCTGCCCGTGCTGACCGCGCGCCGCACGGCCGAAGAGAAGGCGCAGCTCGACGAGCTGCTCGCCACGATCAAGCTCGACCCGCAGCGGCGCACGCTTGCCGGCGGCCTGTCGCACGGCCAGAAACAGTGGCTGGAGATCGGCATGCTGCTGGCGCAGGATCCCGCCCTGCTGCTCGTCGACGAGCCGGTCGCCGGCATGACCGACGCCGAGACGTTCGAGACGGCGGAACTCCTCAAGCGGATCAACCGCACGCACTCGGTCGTCGTCGTCGAACACGACATGGCCTTCGTGCGCGAACTGGGCGTGAAGGTCACGGTGCTGCACGAAGGCTCGGTGCTGGCCGAAGGCTCGATCGACCAGGTCAGCGCAGACGAGCGCGTCGTCGAAGTCTATCTGGGACGCTAGGCCATGCTGAACGTCGAAAAGATCGACCTTTACTACGGCGCCTCGCAGGCCCTGCGCGGCGTTTCGCTCAAGGCGGTCCCCGGGCGCATCACCTGCGTGCTCGGGCGCAACGGCGTGGGCAAGACCTCGCTGATGCGCGCCATCGTCGGGCGCAGCCCGATCGCCAAGGGCGGCATCTCCTTCGACGGCGCGGACATCGCGGCCCTGCCCGCCTTCGAGCGCGCGCGCCTGGGCATCGCCTACGTGCCGCAGGGACGCGAGATCTTCTCGCTGCTGACGGTCGAGGAGAACCTGCGCACCGGCATGTCGGCGCTGCCGCGCAAGACGCGCGCGATGAACGACGAGGTCTACGACCTGTTCCCGGTGCTCAAGGACATGCTCGGCCGGCGCGGCGGCGACCTTTCGGGCGGCCAGCAGCAGCAGCTTGCCATCGCGCGCGCGTTGACGATGCGCCCGCGCCTGCTCGTCCTCGACGAGCCGACCGAAGGCATCCAGCCTTCGATCATCAAGGATATCGGCCGCACGATCGCGCTCCTGCGCGACCGCGGCGACATGGCCATCGTGCTGGTCGAGCAGTATTTCGATTTCGCCAAGGAACTCGCCGACGACATGGTCGTGCTCGACCGCGGCGAAGTGGTGATGGCCGGGGCATCGGCCGATCTCGATCACGAGACCGTCCGCCGCCACATGACGATCTGAGCCCGCGTTCAGCGGCAGTCGCGCATCGTCCGGCACATCGCGAAATTCACCGGAACCACGAGTTCGATCCGCTCGCCCGCGATTTCCGGCGGCGGCTTGGGCAGCGGCTCGGCCCGCCGCACGATTTCGACCGCCTCGGCATCCAGCGACCGGCTGCCGGACGTGGCCTGCAGCGTCGCGGAATGGACCCGGCCGTCGCGATCGACGACGAAGCGGACCGACGCGACGCCCGCCTCGCGACGTGCGCGCGCCTCGGCCGGATAGCGCTTGAAGGATTCGAGCCGGGCGAGCAGCTGGCTCTGCCAGCTTGCAATGGCTGCACCCGGCGGGACGGCGGTGGCCCGTGGCGGAACCGGTGCGGATGCCGGGGGACCTGCAACGGGCGCGACAGCCGGTTCCGTCCGCTCGGCGGGTGTTTCCGGGACGGCGCGCTCGGCAAACGGTGCCGGGCGGCGGACCGGTCGCGGCGGCAGGGGAACGGCTGCCTGCGCGACCGGCGTGGGTTCCAGTTCAGGCAATGCAGCCCGGACAGGTTCAGGCTCGACCAGGGCGGAGGGTGCGGGTGCCGGCAGCGGCGCCAGATCGATCATCACGACGGACGAGAGATCGACCGGCAGCGGCTCGATCGCCGGCCGCAACCGCGACACCAGCCACGCGCCGCCGGCGTGCAGGGCGAAGACCAGCGCGAAGCACGCCGCCCACCGCGCGGGATCGGCCCGCCCGACGGCGATCGCGGTCATCGCGTCGGGCCCGCGTCGAGACCGACAAGGGCGATCTTCAGATAGCCGGCCGCGCGCAGCCCGTTCATGGCCTGCATCAGGCGGTCGTATTCCACGCTCTTGTCCGCGCGCAGGAACACGCGCCGGTCGGCGTCGCCGCCGGTCGCCGCCGCAAGGGCCGCCGCCAGCGTCTCGCGCGCGACGACCGCGTCGCCGAGGACCAGCGTGCCGTCGGCCTTGACCGTGAGGAACAGCGGCTTGGCCGGGCGCGGCTGCACCCGTGCGGTCGACGCCGGCAGGTCGACGGCGGTATCGACGGTCGCGAGCGGGGCCGCCACCATGAAGACGATCAGCAGGACGAGGATCACGTCGATGAACGGCGTGACGTTGATCTCGTGGTTTTCCGCAAGATCGTCGTCGGATTGCCCGAGTCTTACCGCCATCGGGGCGTCACTCCGCCACGACGCGCAGCGGTTTCACGTCCTTGCGCCCGAAACTCAGATCGCGCGAGACGAGGCGCAGGACGGCCGCCGCGGCATCGCCGACGAGCGCCTTGTAGGCGGCGACCTGCCGCGCGAACTGGTTGTAGACGACGACGGCCGGGATCGCCGCGACGAGGCCGCAGGCGGTGGCCAGCAGCGCTTCGGCAATGCCGGGGGCGACCACGGCGAGGTTCGTGGTCTTGGTTTGCGCGATGCCGATGAAGCTGTTCATGATGCCCCAGACCGTGCCGAAGAGCCCGACGAACGGAGCGGTGGCGCCGATCGTGGCGAGTAGGCCCGTCCCGCGCGTCATCTGCCGACCCGCAGCACCGGCGATCCGGTCGAGATGCGAGACGACGCGTTCTTTCAGCCCGTCGCGGTCGTCGAGCGCCAGCGCCGAGCGGCGCCACTCGTCGCTCGCCGCGCGCAGCATCGCGGCCGCCGGCCCGGCGGTGCCCACGCGCGGGACCGCGTCGGCGGCGGCAAGCGTGCCGGATGCCGCGATCTCGTCCAGCGCGCGCCGCAGCCGGCGCACCGCGAGGAACAGCTCGGCGCTCTTCGCCAGCCAGATCGTCCATGTGACGAGCGAGGCGAAGACGAGCCCGACCATCACGCCCTTCACGACGATGTCGGCCGACATGAACATCGACGCAAGCGTCATGTCGGCCGGCAGCATCCCGATGATCGCCTTGTCTTCCATCGGTCCTCCTCAGAACTTCGTCGTGATCGTGAAGCGCGCGGCGCGCTCGGATCCCGGCGTGATGTTGTTGTTGCTGTCGGCGGTCAGGTAGTACTTCGCGCCCGTGACGTTCTCGACATAGAGCTGGGCGCGCAGGCTTTCGATGATCGTGGCGTAGACCGCCATGTCCGCCCGCGTGTAGCCGGGCAGCGTCACGCCGTTGTCGGCCGCGGCGAACTGTTCGGTCTGACGGATCACGCCGACGCCCGCCGCCCACATCTGGGTGAACTGGTACTTGTTCCACAGCGTCGCCGTGTGCCGCGGCACGAGGGCGACGGCCGTGCCGGCGCGCGCGGCCGACGTGGTCGTCACGTAATAGGCGTCCTGGTAGGCGTAGCCGCCGACGACCTGCCAGGCTTCGGTGATCTTGCCGGTGGCGCCGATCTCGGTGCCGCGGGTGCGCGATTGGCCGGTCAGCACGAATCGCGTCGTGTCGGCCGGATCGACCGCCCGCGTGTTCTCGCGATCGAGCTGGAAGACCGCGGCGTTCAGCGACAGGCCGGGGCGCACGTCCCACTTGGCGCCGGCCTCGTAGTTGGTCATCTGTTCGGGCTTGAGGCCCTGCGTGTTCGTCGCGAGCGACGCGAACTGGTCGCCGGACGCCGGAAGATAGGAAACACTGTAGCTGGTATAGAGCGACAGCGGCTCGACCGGCTTGACGACCACGCCGACGCGCGGCGACACCAGATTGTCGGTGCGGCCGTATTTGATGTAGGTGTTCTTGTCGATGAAATCGTAGTCGAACTGGTCGAAGCGAAGCCCGCCGATGAGCTGGAGATGGCGGTTGATCTCCATCTGGTTCTGGACGTACGTGGCCGCGACGGTCGCGACCGACTGGCCCCAGGCATCGGTCGCGACGTGGCGGAAGGTCACCGGCGCGCTGACGGTCGGGCTGCCGGGCGACACCGCGAAGGTCGTCGCCGTGCCGTTGAAGAAGCCCGAGTTGCGCAGCGTGTCCGACGTCTGGCGGCTGAACTCGGTGCCGAAGAGCAGCCTGTGGACGACCGGCCCGGTTTCGAGCGTGCCGGTGAAGTCGGTCTGGTTGGTGAAATTGCCGCGCGAGATGCTGTTGTTGTAGGCCGACAGGTTGAACGACGTGCCCGTCGCGTTCAGGGCGCTGCCGGGATAGACGTTCTGGTAGAATTTCTCGTAGTCCGAATAGCGCGTGTTGTTGCGGATATTGATGCCGATGTTGGTTTCGTGCTCGACGGTCGCATAGACCGTCTTCACGACCGCGTTCGAATAGCTGACGTTCGGATCGCCGTAGAAGGAAGTGATGCTGCCGCCGTAAGGGCGGCCCGCCGCCGACGGCAGGCCGCGGTCGGCGGTGCGGTTGTCCTTGAAATACTCGAAGCCGAACTTGATCGTCGTGGCGTCTGACGGCATCACCGTGAAGGTCGGGTTGATGCCGGAACGCTCGGAATTGACGCGGTTCCGGAAGCTGTCCGCGTACTGGTAGAAGGTGTTGACGCGGAACGCGGCCTTTTCGCTGATCTTGTCGCCGATGTCGACGCTGACGCGCCGGTTTGCGAACGAGCCGAGCGTGCCGGAGATCTCGCGCACCCGGTTGCCGTCGGCATATTTCATCGCCCGGTTGATCACGCCGCCGGCTCCGCCGCGCCCGAAAATCATCGCGTTCGGGCCCTTCAATACCTCGATGCGGTCGACGTTGTAGAGATCGCGATAGTACTGGACGTCGTCGCGCACGCCATCGATGAAGAAATCGGCGCTGGAACTGTTGCCGCGGAAGATGAACTGGTCGCGGTTGCCTTCGCCCTGGTGCATCGTGACGCCCGGCACGTAGCGCACCGCGTCCTGCATGCTCTGCGCGCTGACGTCGTCGACGAATTCCTTGGTCATGATCGAGATCGACTGCGGCGTGTCGCGCACCGGCGTGTCGGTCTTCGTCGCGGTCCGGCTGCTGCCGGCGTTGTAGCCCTCGACGGCCCCGTCACCGCCGGGCGCGCTGCGCGTCTTGACGTCGACCGGCGGCAGGACGATCGGCAGGGTTGCAGGCGCCTGCGCGATCGTGCCGGCGCCGTCCGGGACGATCTGGGCGAAGGCGGGTCCGGCGGTGGAAATGCCGGCAAGCAGGGTCAGGAAGGCGAGGTGGCGGATCGTGGCCGAAGGGGGGATTTGCACGGCTGGCCTTTCTCGAAAGAAGCAGGATTTCATGATAATGCGAGTCATTATCATTGTAAGTCCCTGTTTCTAGCGGACTGCGTATGCTCTCGCAAGTGAAAATGATTCTTAGTATCATCTTAATGTTGATGCGAGCGGCGAACGGCCGCTGCCGCTAGAATGGCCGCGTGAACCCTCCGGCATCGAAAGACAGACCCCTCCTCCGCCGGCTGAAGCGCACCGGCATCGCGCTCGTGGCGCTGCTTGCCGGCCCCGTCGCGATTTTTGCCGGCGTGCAGGGCGCGCGCGCGGACTGGCGCACGGCCAGCCGCGATTCGATCGGCCTTGCCCCCGATCCGGCCGCCACGCCGCAGGCGGTCGTGCAGGTCTACGGTGCGCGCGCGGTGAGCTGGCGGGGTGCCTTCGGCGTGCACACGTGGATCGCGGTCAAGCCGACCGGTGCCGACGACTGGACGAGCTACCAGATCATCGGCTGGCGCGCGCGCTGGGGCGGGGATGCACTTGTCGTCTCGAACGGGCCGCCGGACCGGCGCTGGTTCGGCGCCGAGCCCGAGCTCTACGCGCATCTCGAAGGGCCGGGCGTGGACGACGTGATCGCGCGCATCGTGCGCGCGGCCGAGGCCTATCCCTATCGCGCCAGCTACACGCTCTGGCCCGGGCCCAACTCGAACACCTTCACCGCGATGGTCGCGCGCGCGGCCCCCGAGCTGCGGCTCGACCTGCCGTCGACCGCGATCGGCAAGGACTATCTGGGCGGCGACACGTTCGTCGGTGCCGCTCCCAGCGGGACGGGCTACCAGTTTTCGCTGTGGGGCCTGCTCGGCATCACGCTCGCGCGCCAGGAAGGACTCGAGATCAATCTTGCCGGCCTCACTTTCGGCGTCGATCCGCTGGGCTTGGCGATCAAGGCGCCGGGGATCGGCCGCATCGGCCCGTCGGGCGATCCGCGCCGCGATCTCCCCGAAAAGAACTGATCAGATCCGCTGGCCGCGCGGCCAGACCGACTTCGCGAATTCGAGGACGGCGACCATCGCCGCGCCGGCCCCGAGCGTCACCGCCAGGTCGTCGGCGTGCAGCGGGCCGAACCGGAACAGCTCGCGCGCCGCCGGCCAGAGCAGGCTGATGCTGAGAATGGCCGCGACGGCCGCCAGCACGAGGACGAGCGTCGGGTTCGGCCGCCGCAGCGCCTGGCGCAGCGACGTCCCGAACGAGCGGTTGACGAGGATCAGCCCGACGATCGTCATGATCAGCGAGAAGAAGGCGAGTGCGCGCACTTCGCTCTCCGGCATTCCGCTCGCCAGGGCCACGAGATAGATCGTCGCGACGATCGCGAAGGCGCACAGGCCCTGAAGCGCGCCCCAGCCGACGAGGGCCGCGGCAAACAGGGGCTCGTCGGGTGCCCGCGGCCTGCGGCGCATGATGTCGTCCTCCTCGGTCTCGGCCTCGAACACCAGCGAGCAGACCGGATCGATGACCATCTCGAGGAACGCGATATGCACCGGCCCGAACGGCACGGGCAGCCCGAAGAGCAGCGGCAGCAGGGCAAGCCCCGCGACGGGCACGTGCACCGCGATGATGAAGCCCATCGCCTTGCGCAGGTTGTCGTAGATACGCCGGCCGAGCCGCACCGCGGCGACGATCGAGGAGAACTCGTCGTCGAGCAGGACGATCGACGACGCTTCGCGCGCCACGTCGGTGCCGCGCCCGCCCATCGCGATGCCGATATGCGCCGCCTTCAGCGAGGGCGCATCGTTGACGCCGTCGCCCGTCATCGCGACGACCTCGCCCTGCGCCTTGAAGGCCTCGACGATGCGCAGCTTCTGTTCGGGCATGATGCGCGCGAAGACCGTGGCGTGCGCGATCCGGTGCAGGAGGGCGGCGTCGTCCATGCGCGCGAGTTCCTCGCCCGTCACCGCATCCGCCGCATCGATGCCGGCCTGGCGGGCGATGGCAAGGGCCGTCTGCGGATAGTCGCCGGTGATCATCGCCACGCGGATGCCCGCCGACCGGCAATCGCGGACCGCCTGCGGCACGTTGGCGCGCAGCGGATCGGCCAACCCGATCAGGCCCGCGAACGCGAATTCGAACGCGGCCTGGGACTCGGGCAGGCCGGCGCCCGCGTGGACCGCATGCGCGACACCCAGCACGCGCAGGCCCGCACCGGCCATCGCATCGACGGCGGCCGTCAGGCGGGTACGGTCGGCCGGGGCGAACCGGCACAGGTGCGCGATCGCCTCGGGCGCGCCCTTGGCCGCGACCTGATATTCGCCGCCGGCTTTCGCGGCGTACCAGACATTCGACATCGCCAGAAGATCGGCGCGCAGACCGTAACCGCGCACGAGTCCGGCTCCCGCATCGTCCGGTGCGGGCGACACCGCATGGATCGCCTTTTCCATCGGATCGCTCGGCACGATGGCGCTCGCCCGCCGGGCAAGCGCCGCAAGATCCGCAAACGCGCCGGCTGCGGCTGCATTTCCCGGCCGGAAGCCGGTGCCGTCCGGCAGCCGCAACTCGACGACCATCATCCGGTTTTCGGTAAGCGTCCCCGTCTTGTCCGTGCACAGCACCGTCGCGGCACCGAGCGTCTCGATCGCCGCGGCACGCCGCGTGAGCACGCGCGCCTGCGATATGCGCCATGCACCCATCGCCATAAACACGGTAAGCACGACCGGGAATTCCTCGGGCAGCATCGACATGCCGAGGGCGATGCCCGCAAGGACCGCATCGAGCCAGCCGCCGCGGAGAAACCCGTAAAGCAGCACCGCGATCAGGCTCACGGCACCGCCGACAAGTGCGAACGCGTGCACGGCACGGCGCGTCTGCGCATGCAGGCGCGGCGGCTCGGTCTCAAGCGAGGCGAGCGAAGCGCCGATTCGTCCGATTTCGCTGCGCGCACCTGTGGCGCGCACCTCGCACACGGCCGAACCCCGCACGACAAGCGTGCCGGAGAAGACGTAGCCAAGGTCGTCGCCGCCGGGACGCGGAGCACCTGCTCCGGCCGCGGCATCGTCGGCGCGCTTGCGCACCGGAACAGACTCGCCCGTCAACAGCGATTCGTCGGCCTGGAGGTCCTGACATTCGAGTACGGCGGCATCCGCCGGCACGCGGTCGCCTTCGGCAAGCACGACAAGATCGCCGCGCACCACCTCGCGCCCGGCAATACGGATGCGCGTGCCGTCGCGGACCACAAGTGCACGCGGGCTCGTGAGGTCGCGCAATGCTTCGAGCACGCGTTCGGTGCGGAACTCCTGCACGACGGTGATCGATACCGACAGGATCGCGAAGGTCAGCAGGATGACCGCTTCCTGGAGGCTTCCCAGAAGCAGGTAGACGCTTCCGCCCGCGAGCAGCAGCGCAAGCATGGGTTCGCGCACGACCTCGAAGACGATGCGCAGGGGCGTGCGCCGGTCGGTCCGCGGCAATTCGTTGGGACCGTCGGCTGCCAGCCGCGCCGCGGCCTCGGCGGAACCCAGACCCGGCCGGGTACCCGGCGGTTTCGCGATATCGGGCATTTGCGGCGTCAACTCCATGCCGGGATGGTAACCGGGAGAATGCCGGCGCGGCCCCTGCATTGGAAACGTCCATAATACACATATAAATCATGATATTGCCCGGTATTCCGGCCCCGGCATGAGGCGTGCAAGTTCCGCCGGAATGTCGGCACCGGGCCCTGAAATCTCGATCGTTCTTGTCGACGCGGACGAAGCGCGCGCGGCGATGCTGCGCGAATCGCTCGCCGGCTCCGGCTACCGGATCGTCGCGGTCGTGGGCCCGCGCGACGATCTCGTCGCGGCCATGCGGCTGCACCAGCCGGGGCTCGTCATCGTCGACATCGAATCGCCGGACCGCGACACGCTCGAATCGATGCGCGCCCTTGCCGAGGACCGCACGCAGCCCATCGTGATGTTCGTCGACGAATCCGACGAGGCGGCGACCGTGGAAGCCATACGGGCCGGCGTTTCGGCCTATATCGTCGACGGTCTTGCCCCCAACCGCGTGAAGCCGATTCTCGACGTCGCCGTGACGCGCTTTCGCGAGCACGAGCGGCTCAAGCGCGAACTCCTCGAGGCGCGCACGAGCCTGGAAGAGCGCAAGATCATCGAGCGCGCGAAGGGCATCCTGATGGACAGCCGCGGCCTCGGCGAGGACGCGGCCTACAAGGCGCTGCGCAAGCTGGCCATGGACCGCAAGCAGCGCTTGGCCGACGTGGCACGCGAGCTGATTTCGTTCGCCCAGGTGCTGAAGCGCTGACTGCCCGACTTTTGTGCGCTGCACAATAAAACGCCGCCATTTGCCCGGGCTGGTTCGCCGCGCAAGTGGCGACCTGTTTACGGAATTTATATCAAGCAATTGAATTATATAGATTTTATATGTGAACCGAGCACTGGCACGGCGGTTGCTGAGTAAGAGATGCGCGGGTTCGCGTTTGCGGCAATGGCGCCGCAGCGTAGATCGCGACTCATTCAGGGCGAAAGCCCTCGGGACAACGGCGTCCTGCAGATCTGGCGAACGCGTCTTCGGACGATGTTTGCGCGGAATTCTGCAGGGCGCCGTTTTCGTTTTGGGGTCCGGACGAAGATGGCGAACGGCATGATCGCGGGACAGGGGATCGAGAAGCGCAAGCTGACGCTCGGCTTCGTGCCGCTGACGGATTGCGCGCCGCTCGTCGTCGCGCACGAGAAGGGCTTCTTCGAGCGCCACGGTCTCGATGTCGAGTTGTCGCGCGAAGGCTCGTGGGCGACGGTGCGCGACAAGATCGCGGTCGAAGCGCTCGACGCCGGCCAGATGCTGGCCGCGATGCCGCTGGCCGCCACGCTCGGCCTTGGCGGCTTCCGCACGCCGATGGTGGTGTGCATGACGCTCAACCTCAACGGCAACGCTGTCACGCTGTCGACCGGGCTGTGGGCCGAACTCGAAGCGGAGGCGACCGCAGCGATCGTTGGCGCGCGCGCGACCGGCGAAGCCCTGCGCCTGGCGATCGTCGCGCGCGCGGCACGCGGCCTGCCGAAGCTGCGCTTCGCGGTCACCTTCCCGTTCTCGAGCCACAACTACCTGCTGCGCTACTGGCTCGCGTCGGCCGGGATCGATCCCGACCGCGACGTGCGGCTCGTCGTCGTACCGCCGCCGCGCATGGTCGAGCATCTTCTCGACGGCGACATCGACGGCTACTGCGTGGGCGCCCCGTGGGGCCAGCGCGCGGTCGATCTGGGTGTGGCGCGCGTGGCGCTATCGACTTACGACATCTGGAACAATCATCCCGAAAAGGTGCTGGGCACGACGCGCGCCTGGGCCGAGCGGCATCCCAACGCACTGCAGGCCCTCGTCATGGCGCTGCTCGAGGCGTGCCGCTGGCTCGACGAGCCCGGCAACCGCACCGACGCCGCGCGCCTGATCGCATCGCCCGCCTATGTCGACGCGCCGGTCGAACTCGTCGCCGCCACGCTCAACGGCCGCATGCTGGCCGCCCCCGGGGCACCGCTGCGCATCCTGCCGGACTTCCACGTGTTCCACCGCTATGCCGCGACGTTCCCGTGGCGCAGCCACGCGCTGTGGACGCTCGCCCAGATGCGTCGCTGGGGCCAGCTCGACGCGTCGTGCGATCTCGCCGCGACGGCCGACGCGGTCTACCGGCCCGACATCTACCGGGCCGCGGCCAGCCGGCTCGGCATCGCGGCCCCCGGTCTCGATTTCAAGGTCGAGGGAATCCATGCCGGCACGCACGTGCTTGCCGAAGGCGGCAGCACGATCCCGCTCGGCGCCGATCTCTTCTGCGACGGCGCGATCTTCGATCCCACCGCCGATTTCACGAAATTCGCCGCGCCCGCGGCTGCCCGCTCATTGAAGGAGACCGACCGATGAAAGCCAGAACGATCCGCACCACGGGCGTTTCGCGCCGCACGCTGCTGCGCGGCACGGCCGCGACCGCCGCCCTCTTCGCCGCGGCGCGCGCCGCCTTCCCCGCCGGCGCCTTCGCGCAGGGTGCCGGGCCGGAAACCAAGAAGGCCGTGCTCGGCTACATCGCGCTGACCGATTCGGCCCCGCTGATCATCGCCAAGGAACAGGGCCTGTTCGCCAAGCACGGCGTGCCGGACGTCGAGATTTCCAAGCAGGCATCGTGGGGTGCGACGCGCGACAACATCGTGCTGGGGTCGGAAGGCAACGGCATCGACGGCGCGCATATCCTTCGCTCGTTCGTGCAACTCATCACCACCGGCACGGTGACGCAGAACAACGTGCCCACGCCGCTCTACTCGCTCCTCAATCTCAACGAGGACGGCCAGGCGATCTCGGTCTCGAACGAGTACAAGGATCTCGCCGTCGGCAAGGACGCTTCGCCGCTGAAGGCCGCGTTCGAGCGCAAGAAGGCGCGCGGCGGCGAACTGACGGCCGCGATGACCTTCCCCGGCGGCACGCACGATCTGTGGATCCGCTACTGGCTGGCTGCCGGCGGCATCGATCCGGACAACGACATCCGCGTCATCGTCGTCCCGCCCCCGCAGATGGTCGCCAACATGCGCGTCGGCACCATGGACGTGTTCTGCGTGGGCGAGCCGTGGAACGAGCAGCTCGTCAACCAGGACATCGGCTACACCGCGCTGACGACCGGCGAGCTGTGGTTCAACCACCCCGAAAAGGTGCTCGGCATGCGCGCCGAGTGGGTCGACAAGAACCCGCGCGCCACGAAGGCCATCATGATGGCCGTCATGGAAGCCCAGCAATGGTGCGACGCGCGCGCCAACAAGGACGAGCTCGCCAACATCGTCGGTCGCCGCCAGTGGTTCAACGTGCCGCCGACCGACATCGTCAACCGCCTGAAGGGCGACATCAACTACGGCCTCGGCCGCAAGGTGGTCGGCTCCAACCTCAACATGAAGTTCTGGGGCGAAGGCGGGAAGGTCTCGTACCCGTGGAAGAGCCTCGACAGCTGGTTCGTCACCGAGAACATCCGCTGGGGCAAGTACAAGCCCGACACCGACATCAAGGGGCTGGTCGACAAGGTCAACCGCGCCGATTTGTGGCGCGATGCCGCCAAGACACTGGGCATTGCCAATGCGCCGACGTCGGATTCGCGCGGCGTCGAGACGTTCTTCGACGGCGTGAAATTCGATCCTGCCGATCCGATGGCCTACCTGAAGGCCCAGCGCATCAAGCGCGCCGCCGTCTGAGGAGGAGCACGACATGACCGCAACGGCCCGCAAGATCGCACCGACGGCAGCCCCGGCACAAACCGGGACCGCAAAGGTGGTGCCGCTGAAGCGCACGACGCCCGGTATCGCGGCACGCATTGCGCCGATGCTGCGGGCGGTCTGCGTGACCGTGCTGCCGCCGCTGCTCACCACGCTGGTGATCCTTGCGGTGTGGCAGATCGCGTTCGACCGGCCGGGGGCAACGCTCCCCTCGCCGTCGGTCGTCTGGCGCGAGGCGGGCGACCTCATCCGCGATCCGTTCTTCATCGCGGGCTCGCAGGATATGGGGCTGGGCTGGCGCGTGCTCACCTCGCTCCAGCGCGTGGCGATCGGCTTCAGTCTTGCCGCGGTCGTCGGCGTGCTGGTCGGCACGATCATCGGCCAGTCGGTCTGGGCGATGCGCGGGCTCGATCCGGTGTTCCAGATCCTGCGCACGGTCCCGCCGCTGGCCTGGCTGCCGATCTCGCTGGCGGCGTTCCGCGACGCCAATCCGTCGGCCATCTTCGTGATCTTCATCACGGCGATCTGGCCCGTGCTGATCAACACGGCCGTGGGCATCCGCAACATCCCGCAGGACTACCGCAACGTGGCGCAGGTACTGCGGCTCAACCATTTCGAGTTCTTCTACAAGATCATGGTGCCCTCGGCGGCCCCTTACATCTTCACGGGCCTTCGCATCGGCATCGGTCTCGCCTGGTTGGCGATCGTCGCGGCGGAAATGCTGACCGGCGGCATCGGCATCGGCTTCTTCATCTGGGACGCGTGGAACTCCTCGCGCATCCCCGACATCGTGGTCGCCCTCGTCTATATCGGCGTCGTCGGCTTCATGCTCGACCGTCTCGTCGCCTTCGTCGCCACGCGCATCACGCGCGGCACGGCGTCCAACTGAACGCGAACCGGAGGATATCCGAATGGGAATCCAGGACGCCTTCCTGTGCATCGACCGCCTCGACAAGACCTTCCGCCGCGGCGACGCGGTCAGCGAAGTGCTGCACGACGTCAATCTCGAGATCGCCAAGGGCGAGTTCGTCTCGATCATCGGCCACTCGGGCTGCGGCAAGTCGACGCTGCTCAACATCGTCGCGGGCCTGACCGACGTCACGCGCGGCGTGGTGTTCCTCGAAGGGCTTGCGGTCGAGGAGCCGGGTCCCGACCGCGCGGTCGTGTTCCAGAACCACTCGCTGCTGCCGTGGCTGACCGTCTACGACAATGTGCGCCTCGCGGTCGACAAGGTGTTCGGCGGCGCCAAGAGCAAGGCCGAGCGCGACCAGTGGACGATGCACAATCTCGAGCTCGTCCACATGGCGCATGCGCGCGACAAGCGGCCGGGCGAGATCTCGGGTGGCATGAAGCAGCGTGTGGGTATTGCGCGAGCACTCGCCATGCAGCCCAAGGTCCTGCTTCTCGACGAACCGTTCGGCGCGCTCGACGCGCTGACCCGTGCCCACCTGCAGGATTCGGTGATGGAGATCCACGCGCGCCTGGGCAACACCGTGCTGATGGTCACGCACGACGTCGACGAGGCCGTCCTTCTCTCGGACCGCATCGTGATGATGACCAACGGACCGGCCGCGACGATCGGCGAGGTGCTGACCGTCGACCTGCCGCGGCCGCGCAAACGGCTCGACCTGGTGGCGCATCCCACGTATCTCGCCGCGCGCACCTCGGTGCTGGAGTTCCTCTATGCGCGCCACAAGGCGCCCACGCTCGCCGCATGACGCGCGCGGCCGCACCCCGGATCGTCGTCGTCGGTAACGGCATGGCGGGCCAGCGCCTGCTGTCCGAGCTGGTCGCGCGCGGCCGGACGGGCGGCCTCGCCGCGATCGGGGCCGAGCCGCACGAAGCCTACAACCGCATCCTGCTGTCGTCGGTGCTGGCCGGCGACAAGACGTTCGCGGACATCGCACTCGCCGGGCGACCCTGGTACGCGGCCAACGGCATCGAACTCGTCACCGGCGAGACGGTCGAGGCGATCGACCGGGCGGCGAAGACGGTGCGCACCGCGACGGGTCGCGCCATTCCCTACGACAGACTGGTGCTTGCGACCGGCTCTCGGCCGATCCGCCTGAAACTCCCGGGCATCGATCTCGAAGGTGTCGCCACCTTCCGCGACCTTGCCGACGTGTCGCGCATGTGCGCACTGCCGGCCGGTTCGCGTGCCGTCGTCGTGGGCGGCGGGCTGCTGGGGCTCGAAGCCGCGGCCGGGCTCGTGCGCCGCGGCATTTCCGTCTCGGTCGTCCATCTCGCGACCGATCTCATGGAACGCCAGCTCGACGCTTCCGCCGCGACCCTGCTTGCCGAAGCCCTCGCCGCGCGCGGCATCGCGCTTCATCTGGGTGCGCAGACCGAATCGATCCTCGGCACGGATGGCCGGGCGACCGGCGTGCGGTTGGCCGACGGCACCGTGCTGGCCGCCGATCTCGTCGTGCTGGCCGTGGGCATCGTGCCCGAGACGACGCTGGCGCAAGCCGCCGGCCTTGCCTGCAGGCGCGGCGTCCTTGTCGAAGACACGCTGTGCACCGACGATCCGGCGATCTACGCGCTGGGCGAATGCGTCGAGCATCGCGGCCAGACCTTCGGGCTCGTCGGTCCGATCTGGGAGCAGGCGCGCGTGCTCGCCGACACGCTGTGCGGCCGCAGCGCCAGCTTCGAAGGAAGTGCCCCGGCCACGAGCCTCAAGGTCTCGGGCATCGATCTCTTCTCCGCCGGAATCGTGCGCGAGGGGCCCGACGCCGAGACGCTGGTGCTCGCCGATCCGGCCACGCCCGTCTACCGCAAGCTCGTGCTGCGCGGCGGACGGCTGGAAGGCGCACTTCTCTACGGCGATGTCGAGGATGCCGCCTGGTATGCCGAACTGATCGCGACCGCGCGCGACGTCGACGCGCTGCGCGACCGGCTCGCCTTCGGGCGGGCGCACGCCGAGACCACCGATCCGATGCCCCACGCCGCCGATTGAGGACGACGATGGACCCCGCCCAGGATTTCAACGACGAGCAGAAGCAGTATCTGGCCGGCTTCGCCAGCGGCATTGCCGCCAAACGCGCCGCCCTCGGCATGCCGCCGCTGCTGGGCAATGCCGCCAGCGCTGCGCCCGCCGCGACCGGCCCGGACGCCGCCCTTCTCGCCGCACAGGACCGTACCGTCGCCGCCGGCGGCAAACTGACGGCCGAGGAACTGGCCAAGCGCGCCAAGCCGCCACTCGACCGCTGGGACGAGCTTGTCGCCGCAGCCGAAAAGGGCGCGGCACCCAAGGGGACCGACGTCTTCCTCACCAAGTATTTCGGGCTGTTCTTCGTGGCGCCGGCGCAGGACTCGTTCATGTGCCGCCTGCGCATCCATCACGGCGTGCTCGACGCCTACCAGATGCGCGGCCTTGCCGATCTCGCCGAGAAGATGGGCGGGGGCTATTCCCACGTGACGACCCGCAACAACCTGCAGATCCGCGAGATCGCGCCCGCGAATGCACCCGACTTCCTGATGGCACTGCAGGAACTCGGCCTCACCAGCCGCGGGACGGGTGCCGACAACGTGCGCAACATCACCGGCAGCCCCGCCGCCGGCATCGACCCGCAGGAGATCGTCGACACGCGCGCCATCGCGCGCCGGCTCCAGCACCACATCCTCAACCACCGCGATCTCTATGCGCTGCCGCGCAAGTTCAACATCGCCTTCGACGGCGGCGGCAGGATCGCCGTGCTCGAGGACACCAACGACATCGGCTTCGCGGCCATGCGGGTGGGCGAGGGGCAGGCCGTGGCGCCCGGCGTGTGGTTTCGCCTGCAGCTGGGCGGCATCACCGGGCACGGCGATTTCGCGCGCGATACCGGCATCGTCGTCGCACCCGAACGCTGCGTGGCGGTCTCCGACGCGATCCTGCGCGTCTTCATCGAGCACGGCGACCGCACCGACCGCAAGAAGGCGCGGCTCAAGTACCTGCTCGATTCCTGGGGATTCGAGAAGTTCCTCGCCGAGGTCGAGAAACGTCTGGGCGCGCCGCTCGATCGGCTGCCGCTCGATGCCTGCAAACCGCGGGCACCCCTCGACCGTTCGGGGCATCTGGGCGTGCATGCGCAGACGCAGGCCGGACGCAACTGGATCGGCGTGGTCATGTCGGCCGGCCGCATGGAAGCGGCCCAGATGCGCGGGCTGGCCGACATCGCGGAGAAATTCGGCAGCGGCACGCTGCGCCTGACCGTCTGGCAGAACCTGCTGATCTCGGACATTCCCGACGCCTCGCTCGGCGCGGCGAAGGCGGCGATCGAGGCGCTGGGCTTCGACTGGCGCGCGAGCAACCCGCGCAGCGGCCTGATCGCCTGCACCGGCAGTCGCGGCTGCAAGTTCGCCGCTTCGGACACCAAGGGTCACGCCGACGCGATCGCGCGCCATCTCGACGGGCGCGTCGTGCTCGACCAGCCCGTCAACATCCACCTCACCGGCTGCCACCATTCCTGCGCGCAGCACTATGTCGGCGACATCGGCCTGATTGCGACGAAGATCGAGCGCGGCGAGGAAACGGTCGAGGGTTATCACCTGCATCTGGGCGGCGGGGCCGGGGCCGGGCAGACGATCGCGCGCGAGATCCTGCGCGACGTGCCCGCCGACGCGCTGCCGCAGCATGTCGAGCGGATCCTGTCGGTCTATCTCGCGCGCCGCCATGCCGGCGAGAGCTTCCAGGACTGGGCGAACCGGCACGAGACGACCGAGCTGCTTGCGGCCTTCGCCGCCGAACGCGAGCTCGCCGCATGACCCACTACACGCCGATGATGCCCGAAGAGGCGCCGTTCAGCCCGCCGCAGCGCGCCTGGCTCAACGGCTTCTTCGCCGGCCTGATGGGCGGCGAGGTGACCGAAGGGTCCGCACCGGCGACCGCCGCACCGGTCGCCGAGGATTTCCCGTGGCACGACCCGGCCCTGCTGATCGACGAACGTCTGGCGCTTGCCATAGACCGCCCGGCCCCGCGCCGCCTGATGGCGGCGATGGCGCAGCTCGATTGCGGCCAATGCGGCTATCTCTGCCAGACCTATGCCGAGGCGATCGCGTCGGGTGCAGAAAAATCGCTCGGCAAGTGCGTACCCGGCGGCAAGGAAACATCCAAGGCGCTGCGCGCCCTGCTCGCCGAAGCGCCGGCGGCCGCGGCACCGGCGATCATGGCCGAGGCCGCACACCCGCCCGGCCGGCTGGTCGCCGAGGCGGTGTTCAAGGGTGCGGCACCGCTCAACGGAACCGGCTCGGCCAAGGACACGCGCCATGTCGTGTTCGACCTTTCGGGCTCGGGCCTCGAATACCAGGTCGGCGACGCGTTCGGCCTGTTCGTCGATGTCGATCCGGCACTCGTCGACGACACGATCGCGGCCTTGGGCAGCGAGCCCGAGCGCATCGTCGAACTCGAAGGCCAGCGCGCCACGCTGCGCGAGACGCTGAAGCACCGGCTCGATATCGCGCGGCCCGGCGACAATGTCGTCGAGCTTTTCATGAAGCACGCGCATGACGGCGACGAACGCGCGGCGCTCGCCAAGATTCTCGACGGCGCCGAAGATGCGCCGCTTGCCGACCCCGACCTGCTCGACCTGCTGCGCGCCTTCCCGCGGATCCGACCCGAGCTCGATACGCTTCTGGGTGCCCTCGAACTGCTGCAGCCGCGCCTCTATTCCATCGCCTCGTCGCCCAAGGCGCATCCGGGCGAAGTGCATCTCACGGTCGGCGTCGTGCGCTATGCGCGCAACGGGCGCGACCGGCTCGGCGTCGCTTCGACCTTCCTTGCCGAGCGGCTGCCGGCGGGCGGCAAGCTCAAGGCCTTCGTGCAACCCGCGCACGGTTTCCGCCTGCCAACCGACAGCGGCAAGCCCGTCGTCATGATCGGACCAGGAACGGGTATCGCACCCTTCCGCGCCTTCCTTGAGGAGCGCCGGGCGGCCGGCTCCTATGGCCGGAACTGGCTGTTCTTCGGCGATCAGCGGGCCGCCACCGACTTCATCTATCGCGAAGAGATCGAAGGATTCCAGGCCGACGGCACGCTGACGCGTCTCGACCTCGCCTTCTCGCGCGACCAGGCGCAGAAAGTCTATGTGCAGGACCGCATGCGCGCGGCGGGTGCGGAACTCTGGGCGTGGCTGCAGGACGGCGCGCATGTCTACGTGTGCGGCGATGCCAGCCGCATGGCGCGCGACGTCGACGCAGCCCTGCAATCGGTCGTTGCCGAGTACGGCGGCATGGACGCCGCGGCGGCAAAGGCCTTCGTGCAGCGCCTGGGCGCCGACAAGCGCTACCAGCGGGACGTCTATTGATGGACGCGGCGGTCCGCACCACCTGCCCCTATTGCGGCGTGGGTTGCGGCATCGTCGCGACACCGGACGCGAGCGGCGGTGCGGCCATCGCCGGCGACGCCGAACACCCCGCGAATTTCGGACGGCTCTGCTCGAAGGGATCGGCGCTGGGCGAAACCCTGTCGCTCGACGGACGGCTGCTTTATCCGGAGATCGACGGAAGGCGCGCGAGCTGGGACGAGGCGCTCGACCGCGTGGCCGAAAGATTCACCGACGTGATCCGCCGACGCGGCCCCGATGCCGTCGCCTTCTACGTCTCCGGCCAGCTGCTGACCGAGGATTATTACGCCGCCAACAAGTTGATCAAGGGCTGGCTGGGGACCGCGAACATCGACACGAATTCGCGCCTGTGCATGGCCTCGTCCGTCGCCGGCCACAAACGTGCTTTCGGCACCGACACCGTGCCCGGCAACTACGAGGATCTCGAGGAAGCCGACCTGATCGTCCTCGTCGGTTCGAACCTCGCCTGGTGCCATCCGGTCCTCTACCAACGCATCCTCGCCGCGCGCGCACGGCGCGGCGGAAAGCCGCGCCTGATCGTCGTCGACCCGCGCCGCACGGCGACCTGCGAGGGCGTCGAACAGCATCTCGCCCTCGCCGCCGGCTCGGATGCGGCCCTGTTCGGCGGGCTGCTGGCGCATCTCGCGGCGACGGATGCCGTCGATACCGCCTATGTGGCCAAGCATACGCGCGACTGGGATGCCGCCCGCGCGGCCGCCGAGGCCTTCTCGACGGCCGAATCCGTCGCCGAGGCCTGCCGGATTCCGGTTGCGGATATCCAGCACTTCTACGCCGAATTCGCCGCCACGACGCGCACCGTCACGGTCTATTCGCAAGGCGTCAACCAGTCGTCGGCCGGTGTGGACAAGGTCAACGCCATCGTCAACTGCCATCTCGCGACGGGACGCATCGGCCGGCCCGGCATGGGGCCGTTCTCGGTGACCGGCCAGCCCAACGCGATGGGCGGGCGCGAGGTGGGGGCCCTTGCCAACCAGCTCGCCGCCCACATGGATTTCGCCGACGCCGACATCGACCGCGTCCGGCGCTTCTGGGATGCGCCGCGGATTGCGCGCAAGCCCGGTCTCAAGGCCGTCGACCTGTTCGAGGCCATCGGAAGCGGCGAGATCGAGGCGGTGTGGATCATGGCGACCAATCCGGCCGCCAGCATGCCCGACGCCGACCGGGTTTCGGCCGCTCTCGCCAAATGCCCGTTCGTCGTCGTATCCGATTGCGTGGCCGATACCGACACGCTGCGCCATGCGCATGTGAAGCTGCCGGCCCTCGCCTGGGGCGAGAAGGACGGCACGGTCACGAATTCCGAGCGGCGCATCTCGCGCCAGCGCGCCTTCCTGCCCGCACCGGGCGAAGCACGGCCGGACTGGAAGATCGTCGCGGGCGTGGCGCAGCTTCTGGGAGCGGATGCCGCGTTCGCGTGGCGCAATGCCGGCGAGATCTTCGCCGAGCACGCGGCCCTGTCGGCCTTCGAGAATGACGGGATGCGCGATTTCGATCTTTCGGGCCTCGCCGGCGCCGATTTCGAATCGCTCGCCCCCACCCAATGGCCGGTGCGCGGGGGCGAGCCGGCGTCGCGCATGTTCGCACATGGCGGCTTCTTCACCGGGGACCGGCGCGCGCGCTTCCTGCCCGTCGGGCTGCGCGCACCGGCGAACGCGCCGGATGCCGGATTCCCCTTCGTGCTGAATACCGGGCGCGTGCGCGACCACTGGCACACGATGACGCGGACCGGCAAGTCGCCGCGCCTTGCCCGCCATGCAAGCGAACCTTGCGTGTCGGTCTCGCCGGCCGACGCGGCGAAGCTCGCACTTGCCGACGGAGATCTCGCACAGCTCGACAGCAAGTGGGGAGCGGCCGTACTGCGCGTGCGCGTCGATGCCGGCCAGCCCGACGGCACGCTGTTCGCGCCGATGCACTGGACCGCGACCCATTCGCGCACGGGCCGTGTCAACGCGGTCGTCAATCCGGCGGCCGATCCGCTGTCGGGCCAGCCGGAACTCAAGCACAGCCCGGTCCGCCTCGCGCGATGGAAGCCGCACTGGCAGGGCTTCGTGCTCGCACGCGCGCAAGTCGACCTCACCGGACTCGACTATTGGGTCGCGAGTGCGGGCGACGGCTACACGCGCTACGAGGTCGCGCACGGGGCCGCACTCGACGCCGCCCTCCTCACGCGCCTTGTCGGCGCGGTCGACGACCGGCTCTCCTATTCCGACATCGCCGGCGGACGGCGGCGCGTGGCAATGTTCGCCGACGGGCGGCTTGCCGCCTGCCTGTTCGTCGGCCCGCGCGAAACGCTGCCCGACGGCTCGTGGCTCGGCGAACTGTTCGCGAAGACGGAGGTGCCGGCGCATCTGCGCCGCGCGATCCTCGCCGGCCGGCCGGCGGCCTTCGTCGATCTCGGCCCCGTCGTGTGCGCCTGCCATGGCGTGCGCCGGGCCACCATCGAAGGCGCCATCGCCGGCGGCTGCACCACGCCCGAAGCGATCGGGGCCGCGACGAAGGCCGGCACCAATTGCGGCTCGTGCATACCCGAATTGGCCGCGGCCGTCGCCGCGCGCGTCCGGACGGCGGCGTGATGCGCAATTTCCCGATCTTCCTCGATCTCAAGGACCGCCCCGTGCTGGTGGTCGGCACGGCGCCCGCCGCCTCGGCGAAGGCCGGGCAGCTTGCGCGCGCCGGCGCATGCGTGCGGCGGACGGACACGTTCGACGGAATTGCAGATGCGATCCTCGTCGTCTGCGCGGATGCCGATCCGGCGTTGGGGGCGAACGTCGCCGCCGCGGCGCGCGCGCGCGGCGTGCCGGTCAATGTCGTCGACCGGCCGGAGCTGTGCGATTTCGTCTGGCCGGCGATCGTCGAGCGCGGCCCCGTCACGGTCGCGATCTCGACCGCCGGCACGTCACCCGTGCTCGCGCGCCGCCTGCGCACGCGCATCGAAACGCTGATCCCGCAATCCTTCGGAAGGCTTGCCGAATTCGCCGGTGCCGTGCGTGCGCGCGTCGCCCGCGCGATCCCCGAGCCGGGTGCGCGCCGTCGCTTCTGGGAAGCCGCGCTCGACGGGCGGATCGGCGAACTCGTGCTGGCAGGCCGCGAGGCGGCGGCGACCACAGCGTTGAACCGTGCCCTGCTCGGCGCCGCCGGCGGCGGTGGCCATGTCAGCCTCGTGGGTGCAGGGCCCGGCGATCCGGAACTGCTGACGCTGAAGGCCCTGCGCCGCCTGCAGGAAGCCGACACGATCGTCTACGACCGGCTCGTCGATCCGCGCGTGCTCGACCTTGCGCGCCGCGATGCCGAGCGCGTCTTCGTCGGCAAGGCGCGCGACAATCATACGCTGCCGCAGGGCGAGATAAGCGCCTTGCTCGTGACGCTTGCCCGTGCCGGCAAACGCGTCGTGCGGCTGAAGGGCGGCGATCCCTTCGTCTTCAGCCGCGGCGGCGAGGAAATCGAGATGCTGGCAGCCGCCGGCATCCCGTTCGACGTCGTGCCGGGGATCACGGCAGCCCTTGGCTGTGCGGCCTATGCCGGCATCCCGCTCACCCACCGCGATCACGCGCAGGCATGCGTGTTCGTTACCGGGCATACCCGCAACGGGAAGCTCGACCTCGACTGGACGGCACTTGCAAAGCAGCACCAGACGCTCGCGGTCTATATGGGTGCAAGCACGCTCGGCCAGCTGCGCCGCGGCCTGATCCGCGCCGGGATGCCGCAATCCATGCCGGTCGCACTTGTCGCCAACGGCACGCGGCCCGACCAGCGTGTCTGCATTGCCGACCTTGCGAATGTCGAAGCGGCCGCGCGCACGGCATCCCTCGAAGGCCCGGTTCTGGCGATCGTCGGGACCGTCGTACGATTGCATGCACAGATCGGCTGGTTCGGCGACGTGCCGGAGGCCGTTACCATGCGCGAAACCGGCGTCGCCTGAGCACGCATTCCGGTCGCCTGTGCTAGAATCGGATTTAGCCGAATCCGCAGGAGCCCCCGATGCCCGACTCGAAGAATGCCAAAACGCCAAGCTACCGCCCGCTGGCGCGCGCACTGCACTGGATCATGGCCGTCCTGATCGTCGTGCAGGTCGTGTTCGGCAAGATCATGGTGTTCGACGGGCCGGAGCCCAATCTCTGGGCGACGCTGACCGAGACTTACAGCCTCTACGACCTGCACAAGCTGTTGGGCGTCACGCTGCTCGGCCTTGTCCTGCTGCGGCTCGCCAACCGCATCGCGCGCGACGTACCGCCCGACGACCCGGCGCTCGAGCCCTGGCAACGCGCGGCCGCCACGCTCGTGCATGCGTGGATCTATCTGCTGCTGATCGTCGTGCCCCTGCTGGGCTGGATCGGCGTCTCGCTCTATCCCGCATTGACGCTGTTCGACAGCTTCCAGCTTCCGGCACTCGTCCATGCCAACAAGCCGGCGTCCGAGCCGGTCCTGGTCGCGCATGCCTTCGCCGCCTATGCGCTGATCGCCCTCGCGTTCGCGCATGTGGGCGCCGCCCTCTTCCACCATTTCATCCGGCGCGATGAAACGCTGCGCCGGATGCTGCCCGGACGTCGCTAGCGGTTGAGGCAGGCGTGACGGCGGATGAGCTCGCGTGCCGGTGCGGGAACTGCCTTGCCGGTCGCGGCGTTGCGCGTCGCGGTCTCGCACGATAGCCAAAAGAAGTGCGACTCGGGATCGACGACGAGCCGTGCGGGATCGAGATCGGGCGTCACGAGGATCGACAGGTACGGCGTCGTGGAATTCCACGCCAACCGGTTTCCCGCCATAGATATGCGCCGGGCCGAGACGAACTGCGTGTCGCCCAACCCCAAATCGGCGGCAGGCCCGGCGGCGAGAATGCGCAGCTCGGCTTTGTAGCCAATCCAGCCCGCGACGAACTTCGCCGTCTCGCCCGCATGGACGACGAGAGCGAGCACGACGGCACCGGCCAGCAGCCGCGGATCGAGCCGCGAAAGCACGATCCGGATCAGACGCAGCACGAGCGCGAAGGGCGAGGCTTCGAGCTTCCGGTCGTCGAGCGTCGCAAGTGCGGCGAGCAGGCCGAGTGCGGGCGTCGCGAGCAGCAGGACGGTGCGCAGCATGTAACGCGCTTCGGCAAGCAGCGATCTGTCGAACAGCAGCCAGTAGGTCGCGACACCGATCGCGGCAAGCGCGGCGGCCATCGTTGCCGTCCGCAGCAGAAGCGCCAGAATGACGTAGGCGCCAAGTGCCGCAGCCAGCAGCAGGAACGCCGGATCGGCGAGATTCCCCAGATCGATGAACTTGTACGCCGCCGCACCGAGCACACCGGCGATATGCGCGTCGGGCGGCAAGGCTGCCTTGACCGCGGCCCAGACAAGCATCGCACCCGTATAGACGCCTGCCGTCCGTCCGAATTCCGGTGTGCGGAACCCGCCCAGCGCCGAAGCGCCCGCAATCGCCGCCGCGAGCACCACGCCGCCCTCGTGCGTGAGGACGAGACACTGGAACAGGCCATAGACGACAAGGACGGGTGCTCGCGCCAGGGCCGCGGCAAGGGCGGGCCAGAACAGCGCATGCGTCATCCACATCTCGGTCGGGAAGCCGAAGACCAGCGGCAGGACGCACGATGTCGACAGGCACGCGAAAACGAAGACCGGTCGGCCCGGCGCGCGGTCGAGCCGGTGCGTGGCCAGCAGCGACAGGGCCGGTGCGGAATAGTGCAGCAGCCCGTTGGTGAAGATGCCGGCCCGCGCGTTGCCGGTGAGGCCCACGATCGTCTCGGCCGGAACATGCACGAAGAGATAGCTGAAGATCCGGCCCGAGATGTTGTGCCAGTGGAACGCCCACGAATCGCGCACGGCGTCGGCATAGGAGAAGATCGAACCGTCGCCGAACATCTCAAGCCCGGCCGCAGGCCCGATCAGCAACGCCAGCAGCGCGCAGCCCACACCCGCACCGACGACGAGCCGGCGGATCATCGCGGCGGACGCTTCAGGATTCATCGCGTGCGGCAGACCGGCCCCGCGAAACCGTATCGCGGTCGTCGGGGAATCCGGCCGTGTCGCTCTCGACGAAAAGCGGGCGGCCCTTCACCTCCTCGAACACGCGACCGAGATAGGCGCCGAACAGGCCGAGCGTGAGAAGCTGGATGCTGCCGAGCATCAGGACGGCGACGATGACAGAGGCATAGCCGGGCACGTCCACGCCCGAGATCATCGTGCGGACGATGAAATAGATGCTGAGTACCAGCGAGGGTACGGCGAGGAAGAGCCCGATATAGCCGCTGGCCACCAGCGGCACGGTGCTGAAGCTGGCGAGCGCGTCGATCGCGAAGCGGACCAGCCGATGGGGCGAGAAGGCGCTGTGGCCGGTCTGTCGCGCCGGCGGCTCGAACGGCACGCCGCCATGGCGGAAGCCGACCCAGGCGTAGAGACCCTTCATGAAGCGCGCGCGTTCGGGCATGTCGCGCAGCACATCGACGACGCGCCGGTCGAGCAGGCGGAAATCGCCTGCCCCGTCGGGCATGTGGACGTCAGACAGCGAGGCGAAAAGCAGGTAGAAGGCCCGACTCGACCAGCGGCGCAGCGCCGAATCGCCAACGCGCGACGTGCGCACCGCATAGACCATGTCGAGACCTTCGCGCCAGCGCGCGATCAAGGCCGGTATCAGCTCGGGCGGATGCTGGAGATCGGCGTCCATCATCACGACCGCGCGCCCCCCGGCGCGGCGGAGACCGGCGGTCAAGGCGATGTCCTTGCCGAAATTCCGCGACAGTCGTACGAGCTTGAGGCGCGGATCGCGTGCACGGGCCGCCTGCAGGGCCGTCCACGTGTCGTCCCGGCTGCCGTCGTCCACACAGACGATCTCGCAGGCAAGCTGCAGCCCGTCGAGGACGGCGCCCAGCCGGCCGAAAAGCTCGGGCAGCCCGGCGCTTTCGTTGAAGACGGGCACGATTACCGATAGATCGGGCGCCCCGGCCGGGACAGAATTGCTCATGGGCCATCCTCAACCCCGCCTTGGCCAAGCGTCAAGGATGGCGGGACGGAGCGAACTCGGATTGGATCATATATTCGTATGTGCCGACGACTATGCGATCGCCCCCGGCGTGAGCCGGGCGATCCGGCGTCTCGCCGCGGCCGGAAGCATCGACGCGACCAGCTGCATGGCGACATCGCGCTTCTGGTCCGAGGAAGGGGCAGCCCTGCGCGCACTGGCGGCACCGGTCGAAGTCGGGCTTCACCTGACCCTGACCGGCGAAGGCCGCTCGACGCTCGGCGCACTGGCGATGCAGGCGTTCGCGGGGCGGATCGACCGGACGGCAATCGCCGCCGAACTCGACCGCCAGCTCGACCGGTTCGAGCGCGTCTGGGGCCGACCACCTGATTTCATCGACGGGCACCAGCATGTCCACCAGTTCCCGACTGTCCGCGCCGCCGTACTGGCGCTGTGGGAACGCCGGCTCGATCGTGCCCGGACGTGGCTGCGCGTGACCGACGGCGACATCGTCGCGATCCTGCGTATCGGGGCCGCACCCGCCAAGGCGCTGGCGATCGCGGCCCTCGGCCGGGCGATGCGCCATTCGGCCCGCAAGCAAGCGATCCGGACAAACGACGCCTTCGCCGGTGCCTACGATTTCTCTTCGCCGGTCGCCTATCCCGAACTGTTCGCGCGTATGACGGCGCGGCCGCATGGCCGCACGCTCGTGATGTGCCATCCCGGCGAAATCGACGACGAACTGCGCGCGGCCGATCCGCTGGTCGACATGCGCGCGGTGGAACTTGCGTATTTCGAGAGTTCTGCCTACGCGGCCTTGCGCGCGAAATAGGTCCGCCGCGCCGGATTTTCCCCGAGATTGCGCGGATGCACATGCCCCTCGAGACCGGCCGCGGCAAGAGTCGCGAGGAACGCCGCTTCGGAATGGACGGACAGGCCGATGCGCCCGCGCAGGCGCCGGTAGTCGGAGAACAGGGTCGCGAACAGGCCGAGAAGCGCTTCGGCCAGGAACCCGTTTCGCGCTCCCATCGCCAGCAGCGAGCGGATATCGTCCGCGACGCGCGTTTCCGGGCCGATCACGTCGGCGACGACCAGCGTGCCGCCCGTGGCGAGCAGCCGCCGCGCGGTCGCAAGCAGGATCATCAGGCCGTCGCGATCGAGATACTGGACGACCGAACTGACGAAGATCAGGTCAAGCGTGCCGTCCGCGATTCCGGCAAGGCCGTGCTCGTCGATGACGGCGATGCGCCGCTCGGCGGCGAAGCGCCCGGCGAGCCGGGAGCGCACCGTGGGTGCCGCATCGTAGAGGAAGAGCCGGTCCACGCGTGCGGCGACGCGCGCGGCCTCGAGCGCCTCGCCGCAGCCGAAATCGAGGATTCGCAAGCCCGGCCGGTGCGGCAGGATCGACAGGATCTCGTCCGCGAGGATGCGGAAATGCGCGGCCAGATGCCGGTCGTTCACGTAGATCCGGTTCGGCCGGTCCCAGAATTCGATCCACGCGTTCGGCAAGACGCCTCCTTCGCCGGCATTGCGCGGCGGCAAGCCGCAGAGTATTCGACTCCCAAGCGGATGCGCAATCGACGGGGGAAGCGAAATGGCACTGGCCGGCGGTGGAGCGATCTGCATCTGGAACGACATCACCGACGAAGGCCGGGATGAGTTCTATGCCTGGCATCTCAACGAACACATGCCCGAGCGCGTCGGCATCCCGGGATTCCGCCGCGGCCGGCGCTATATCGCCCTCGATGCCGCGTCGCGCCCCGAATTCTTCACCCTCTACGAGACGGCCGATACCAGCGTTCTGACCAGTACGGCCTATCTTGCGCGCCTCAACGCCCCCACGCCGTGGACGAAGAAGGCGACGCAAGGCTTCCGCAGCACCTCGCGGGCATTGACGCAGGTGCACACAAGCCTGGGGCCCGGCGCTGGCGGCATCCTCGCAACATTGCGTTTCGCCGTCGCGGCGGGGCGCGAGGCCGAAGCAACCGGCCTTCTCGCCGCGACGGCGCTGCCGGCCGCCGCCGCGCAAGCGCAGATCTCGGGCGCCCATCTGTGCCTTACCAATCGCGACGCAAGCGCCGAGAAGACGGCCGAGAGTCGCGGTCGCCCGGATATCCTGGCCGCACCGGAATGGGTCGTCCTGGTCGAAGGCTGCGGCGAGCACCCGGTCCGCGAAGCAGCCGCGGCGGCGGCTGCCGCGATCGCCGCCCTGCTCGACGGAAGGGCGGAACTGGGTCTCTACCGGCTCGAGCACCAGTGCGATCCGGCATAGTGGAAATCGGCGCGCGGTCGAGCTAAGAGGGACCCAATGAGCAAATGCGATCTCGGCCTTGTCGGCCTCGGCACCATGGGTGCCAATCTCGCGCGCAACCTCGCCGATCACGGAACGCGCGTGGCGCTGTTCGATCCGGCCAGTGGCACGGCCGCACGGCTGGCCGGAGAGCTTGGCCGGCACGGCCACGCCGCCGACGACCTGCCGCAGCTTGTCAATGCCCTGAAGGCGCCACGCGCGGTCTTCCTGATGGTGCCCGCGGGCGACGCGGTCGACCAGAGCGTGGCCGATCTGCTGCCGCTGCTGGCAGGCGGCGACGCGATCATCGACGGCGGCAATTCCCTCTACGAGGATACCGAGCGCCGGGTCGCGCACTGCACGCCGCGCGACGTCGATTTCCTCGGTTTCGGCCTGTCGGGCGGCTCGGAGGGTGCGCGGCGCGGGCCGTCGATCATGGCCGGCGGCGGGGCGGCCGTCGCGCGCGTGGCCCCGCTGTTCCGCGCCATCGCGGCAAAGGCCGAGGGCGAGGCGTGCTTTGCCCATGTCGGGCCCGGCGGGGCCGGGCATTTCGTCAAGATGATGCATAACGGCATCGAATACGCGCTGATGCAGCTGATCGCCGAAGCCTACCAGCTGATGCACGGCACCCTCGGCATGTCGGTCGGCGAAATGCAGGCGGTGTTCCGCGGCTGGGCGGCGGGCGAACAAGGCGGGTTCCTCATCGAGTGCGCGGCGCGCGTGCTGGCAACCCACGATCCGGAGTCCGGCCGCCCGCTCATCGACCTGATCGAGGACCGCGCCGGCCAGAAAGGGACGGGCCGCTGGGCGGCGAACGCCACGCTGGAATACGGCGTGGCGGCCCCCACGCTTGCCGAGGCGGTGCATGCGCGCTGCCTGTCGGGCTTGCGCCCGGAGCGGATGGCGGCGGAATCGGCCCTCGGCCATCCCATGAAACGCTTCACGGGAGATCGCGCGGCTTTCCTCGCCGATCTCGGTGCGGCCCTGCTGGCAGCGAATGTTTCGGTCCACGCGCAAGGCTTCGCGACGATGGCGGCCGCTGCGGGCGAGAAGAACTGGCCGCTCGATCTGGGCGCCATCGCGCGCATCTGGCGGGGCGGATGCATCATCCGTTCGCGCCTGCTCAACCACATTTCGGCCGCCTATTCGCGCGACGCGGCAGCGGGCAACCTGTTGCGCGATGCCGGGATCTGGTCGCTGGTCGCCGCGCGCGACGATTCCTGGCGGCGCGTCGTCGTCACCGCCGTGACGCACGGCGTGCCGGCGCCGGCCTTCGCGTCGGCGCTTGCCTATGTCGACGCCTACCGGACCGGACGGCTGTGGGCGAACATGATCGACGGCCAGCGCGACCTGTTCGGCGCGCACGGGTTCGGCCGCATCGACCGGCCCGGCCGCTTCCATGCCGACTGGGCCGCGTCATGATGGTCGTCGTGGTCATGGGCGTTGCCGGCTGCGGGAAGAGCACCGTCGGCCCGCTGCTCGCCCAGTCGCTCGGCGGCGATTTCGCCGAGGGCGACCAGTTCCATCCGCCGGCCAACGTCGCGAAGATGAGCCGCGGCGAGCCGCTCGACGATTCCGACCGGACGCCGTGGCTTGCCGCGATGGCCGCCGCGATCCGCGGCTGGCGCGCGAAGGACCGGCCGACCGTGCTGGCCTGCTCGGCCCTGCGCCAACGCTATCGCGACGTCCTCGCCGGCGGGGCGGACGAAGTGCGCTTCGTCTATCTGCGCGGCACGCAGGACATGATCGCCGACCGGATGGCGCGCCGGCGCAACCATTTCATGCCGCCCTCGCTGCTGACGAGCCAGTTCGCCACGCTCGAGGAGCCTGCGCACGCCATCGTCGTCGATGTCGGCGGGGAACCGGCGGCGATCGCCGCCGATGCGCTGGCAAGGCTTCGCCCCTGAAAATGCGCCTCGATGCCGGAGGTCTTGCGACACTTCCTGCCGCGGTCGCGCGGCCGGGCTACGACCGGCGCGCCGTCACGCCCGGCATCGTCCATCTCGGGATCGGTGCTTTCCATCGCGCGCACCAGGCCGTCGTGATCGACGACCGGCTTGCCGCCGGCGAGCGCGGTTGGGGGATCGTCGGCGCCTCGCTGCGCGCGGCCGACACGCGCGATGCCCTCGACCCTCAGGACGGCCTCTATACACTGGCGATCCGCTCGGACAAGCGGACGGACCTGCGCGTCATCGGCTCGGTCGCACGCGTGCTCGTCGCACCCGAGGATCCCGAAACACTGCTGCGCCAGCTTGCCGACCCGGCGATCCGGATCGTGTCGCTGACGATCACCGAGAAGGGCTACTGCCGCGATCCGGCCAGCGACACGCTTGCCGAGGATCATCCCGACATCCGGCACGATCTTGCCGCGGATCTTCCGCGCTCGGCCCTTGGCTATCTTGCCGCCGCGCTTTCGCAGCGCCGGGCCAGCGGGGCCGCACCCTTCACGATCCTGTCGTGCGACAACCTGCCGGCCAATGGTGCCACGCTCAAGCGCCTGCTGGTGCGGTTCGCGCAATTGCGCGACCGCGATCTGGGGAACTGGATCGCGGGCGAAGTCGCCTGCCCGTCGACGATGGTCGACCGCATCGTCCCGTCGACCACGGACGCCGACCGGGCCGCGATCGACGCGGCCCTCGGCGTGCGCGATGCCTGGCCGGTCGCCGCGGAGCCATTCTGGCAATGGGTGGTCGAGGATGAATTCCCGGCCGGGCGACCGGATCTCGCGGCATCGGGCGTGGAACTGGTGCGGGACGTGGCACCCTACGAGCTGATGAAACTGCGCCTGCTCAACGGCGCGCATTCCACGCTTGCCTATCTCGGCTATCTCGCCGGCCACCGGACCATTGCCGAGGCGATCGCCGAACCCGGCCTTGCACGGCTTGTCACGCGGCTGATGGACGAATCGCAGAAAACACTCCTTCCGCTGCCGGGCTTCGATCTCGATGCCTACAAGAAAAGCCTGCGCACGCGCTTCTCGAACGGTGCGCTCAAGCATGCGACCTGGCAGATCGCCATGGACGGATCGCAGAAGCTGCCGCAGCGGCTGCTCGCCCCCGTGCGCGAACGGCTGGCCCACGGACTGCCGGTGGGTGCCGCGGCCTACGGGATCGCCGGCTGGATGCGCTATGTCGCGGGGACGGACGAAGCCGGTTCCACCATCGATGTGCGCGACCCGCTTGCCGGCCGTCTCAAGCAGGCAGCTGCCGGCCGCACGCCGGAGGCCCTTGCCCGCTCGCTGCTCGGAATCGGCGAGATCTTCGATCCGGCACTCGCCGACGACCCGCGATTCGGCACGGCCATCGTCGCGGCACTGACAGCCATTACACAAAACGGCGTGCACGCGGCCTTGCGCGCATCCTGACGCCTCGGCCTCGAACGCAGTAGGCCACCCGTTCAGATTGCGCTATCCTCGCGCTGCGCCGGCGGCGAACTCCGCACCCGAGCCGGCCAGACTTGGCGGCATGCTCAATCTCGATCAGGCTACGCCCAAATTGAAATTGGGCCATCGCTACTGGGACTCGAAACGGGCCGGGCGGACGATGCCGGCGCGTGCCGATCTCGATCCGGCCGAGATGGTCCCGTTCCTGTCGCAGGTCGTGCTCGTCGATGTCATCGCCGATCCGGCGGATTTCCGCTACCGGCTGATGGGTACGACGATCGATTCGCACATGTCGCGCCCCTATACCGGCATCCATCTCAGCACGATCCCCCATCAGAAAGCGCCGAGCCGGATGTGGGACAATTTCTCGTCCGTCGTCGCGGCACGCGCACCGATCATCACGAACGTCGCTTATGTGGGGCCGCACAAGGACTTCCTGCAGGTGCGGGACATCATCATGCCGCTGTCGGCGGATGGGGCGAACGTCGATATGCTGTTCATCGTCGTCGATTTCATCGCCCGGACCTGACGCCAGGATCGCCGCGCGATATGCTGTGCCGATCGACGATCGGCGGAGAATTCATGTTCGCGCGCACGGGCCTGCTCCACGCGTTCCTTCTGGCTGCGACGGCGATATTCACCGCCGCTGCTGGACCGGCGGTCTGTGCCGGTCTCGAGATCCCGTTCACGCTGAGCAGGCCCGCGGGCGACGGGCCGTTCCCGGCTGTCGTGATCCTGCACGACTGTTCGGGGCTCGGCCCCCGGTCGAGCGGCGCTCCGGGGCGCTGGACGACGCGACTCACCGCGATGGGCTACGTCACGATCCGGCCCGACAGCTTTTCGACACGCGGCCATCCCGACGGGGTCTGCATCGACGGCTCCCCGCCGATCATCGGCCCGCTGCAGCGGGCCGGCGATGCCTATGCCGCGCTCGCGCATCTGCGTACCCTTCCTTTTGTCGATCCGCGCCGGGTCGCCGTGATGGGCGGCTCGCACGGCGGCCGCTCGACGCTGGCGACGATCGTCGACAGCCGCTCCAACAGCGCGAACCGCGAAGACGGATTTGCCGCCGCGATCGCGCTGTATCCCAACTGTTCCGGACCGTTCGGCGACTGGTCAGTGATCCGCGACAGGGCAGCAGGCAGCCCGATTCTCGGCTACCGGGGCACGTTCCGGCCGCTTGCGCCGCTCCTCATCCTGATCGGCGAACTCGACGACTGGACCCCCGCCGAGCAATGTCGGCAACTCGCTGCCAAGGCGAAGGCGGAAGGCCATCCGGTCGAACTTGTCGTCTATCCAGACGCGCACCATTCGTTCGACAGTGCCGCACCGCTTGTCTTCAATCCCCGGCGGCGCAACGCGAACGCGCCGGGCGGGCTCGGTGCCACCACGGCCGGCAACGCGGCAGCATGGGCGGATGCCGTCGTGCAGGTCGAGAAATTCTTTGCACGCACGCTTGCCGGCAACGGCCGGAAATCGCCTTGACCGGCCGGCATCGTGGACTCGCGGCGTGACCGCGGCATAGACTTCCGCATTCCAGAACAGGCAGGCGACGACGGAGTTTGATGCGTTGCGGCTGACACTTCTCCTTCTTCTCGCGACGGTCCTCACCCTGGCGGGACCCGTCACGCCCGTCCGCGCGGCGGGCAATCAGGTCGCGTTTCCCGGAATCGACGGACAGCTGCAGCTTACCGGCTATTGGTACGAGGCTCCCGGCGACGGGCCGCGACCGGTCGTCATCTCGCTTCATGGCTGCGGCGGCATGCTCACCGAGACCGGGCAGCCCTCCCCGTCGGTCCGGCGCGACGCGAGCTACTTCAATTCCGAGAACATCCACGTCCTCGCGATCGACAGTTTCACGCCGCGTGGCCGGAAATCGATCTGCGAGATCCCGATGGCGGCGCGCGGCGTGGACGAACGCACGCGGCGCGGCGACGTGTTCGCCGCCATCGACTGGCTCGCCGGCAACCCGAAGGTCGACAAGAACCGCATCGTCGTCCTCGGCCGCTCGCATGGCGGACAGACGGTGCTGAAGACGCTCGACCGGTCGGATCCGGAAGTCCGGGCACGCGCGCTGATGCCGCGCGCCGCGATCGCGCTTTATCCCGGCTGCCTTGCCTTCGCCAGGCAGCCCGCCTACGAGATCGCCATCCCGCTGCTCGTCATGATCGGCGAACTGGACAATTGGACGCTCGCATCCGCCTGCCGGACGCTTCAGGACAAGGTCCGGCGCGCGCAGAAGGATGCGACATTCGAACTTACGGTCTATCCCGGCAGCTATCACGGATTCGACGGCACGGAACCGGTGCACACAAAGGAAAACCTGCCGAACATAAAGGCCGGGCAAGCAACGGTGGGCAGTAACCCGGAAGCGCGCATCGCAGCACATGCGCGCACCTTCGATTTCGTCTCGGCCCAGTTCGGCCAACCCCTGCGGCTGAGCCATGATCGCCGCTCGAACGAGCACCACTATGTGCTGCCGCCACCGAGCGGTTTCGCGGCCGCCGACGAGGTCGCCAAAGTCCCGCTCGGCGAAAAAGGGCGCGCGCGATACCAGCGCTATCTGGAGCTGGAATCGCCCAAGGCCTTCGTCATCACCGAGAAGAACGGCTGGGCCATGATCGCGACAGATCCGGAAGCCATGCAGCGCGCGTTCGACGAATGCGCGCGTGCGCGCGTCGCATGCTGGCTCTACGCGGTCGACGATCGGGTCGTCTGGAATCCGGCGCCGGCGTCCCGTGTCGGACCCGGCGACTTGCGGAGACCCTGATGGCGGAACATCTTCTTCGACGCGCAATCCTGTTCGCCGCTTTCCTGATCGGATTCGTACCCCTCGCCGCGGCACGCGCCGAGGAGCGGGTCTCGTTTCCCTCGCTTGATGGCGACCTCACCGGCGGGCACCCGACCGCGATACCGGCCGTGCTCTACCGGCCGCGGGGTACCGGCCCGTTCCCGGCTGTGGTCGCGATGCACGGATGTGGCGGCCTGTTCCGTTTCTCTGGCAAGCACAAGGGCGAGGTCGTGGAGCGCAACGCCGACTGGGCCGAGCGATTGGCATCCGACGGATTCGTCGTGCTGCTGCCCGACAGCTTCGGCCCCCGCGGCGTCCACGAAAGCTGCACGGTCAAGGACCGGCCCGTCGATTCGCGACGCGAGCGGCCGCGTGACGCATATGGGGCGCTTGTCTGGCTGCAGTCGCAGCCTTTCGTGAAGCCGGACCGGATCGCGATCCTGGGCTGGTCGAACGGCGGCGGGACCGTCCTTGCGACCGTCGCGTCGGACTTCCCCGGGCGACCGGCAACGCTTGCGAAAGGCGATTTCCGGGCCGCCGTCGCGTTCTATCCCGGCTGTTCCGACCCGAAGGCGAGTCGGTCCGCCCGCGACTGGCGTACGCGGATCCCGCTGATGATCCTGAACGGCGAAGCCGACGACTGGACGCCGGCTGCCCCGTGCCAGGGTCTCGTTTCGGCGGCCGTTTCCCGTGGCGAGCCGGTCGAACTGCATCTCTATCCCGGCGCCTATCACGACTTCGACGCGCCCGACATGCGCGTGCACGAACGCACCGGGCTGGCGCGTGCACCCACGGGCCGTGCGCATGTCGGCACGAATCCGGCGGCACGCGCCGATGCCCTCAAACGCGTTCCGGAGTTCCTGCATGCAAAACTCGGCGGAATCTGAGCGCGGATTGCAGCCGACGACCTGCCTGTTCGTCGCGCGCGCCCTGCGCGATTTCGGCGACGGCTTCGCATCCATCCTGCTGCCGGTCCATCTTCTTGCGATGGGCCTGAGCCCGTTCGATGTCGGCGTGATCTCGACCATTTCGCTGCTCGGCTCGGCACTGCTGACGTTCGGCGCCGGGTTCCTCGGGGCGCGCCACGGTCATCGCCGGCTCCTGCTTGGGGCCGCGAGCCTGATGGTCGCGACCGGCGTGGCGTTCGCCGCAATCGACGCCTATGCGCTGCTGCTGGTCGTGGCATTCGCCGGAACGATCAATCCTTCCTCGGGGAGCAGCAGCGTCTTTGTCCCGCTCGAGCACGCGGCCCTGACGGAAGCGGCAAGCGATGCCGATCGCACGAAAATTTTCGCGCGCTACAGCCTGTTCGGATCGCTTGCCGCTGCGGTCGGGGCACTGGGTGCAGGCGCCCCGGACTTTCTAGCGCTCGCCGGGATCGGCGAAGGGGTGGCCATCAAGGCGATGTTCGTCCTCTATGCGGCACTCGGGCTCGCCGGCGGGATCTTCTACGCGATGATCCCCGAGCCGCACGATACCGGGCATGCCGCGGCCCGCTCGGTGCTGGGGCCCTCGCGCGGGATCGTGCTACGGCTGGCGATCCTCTTCAGCCTCGATTCGTTCGCCGGCGGCTTCGTCGTCCAGTCGCTTCTCGCCCTATGGCTGTTCGAGCGTTTCGACATGTCGCTCGCGGCGGCCGGCGCCTTCTTCTTCTGGTCCGGGACGCTGTCGGCCTTTTCGTTCCCGGTCGCCGCGTGGCTTTCGCGCCGGGTCGGGCTCGTCAACACGATGGTCTATACCCACATTCCAGCCAGCATCGCGTTGATGCTGGCCGCCGTCGCCCCGACGCTTCCCCTCGTCCTCGTCCTGCTGTCGGTGCGCGCGGCGCTGTCGCAGATGGACGTGCCGACGCGCTCCTCCTACGTCATGGCCGTCGTCACGCCGGCCGAGCGCGCGGCGGCCGCGAGCTTCACGGCCGTGCCGCGCAGTCTTGCTTCCGCGGCAAGCCCCGCGATCGCCGGCGCCCTATTCGCGATGTCGCTGCAGGCCTGGCCGCTATTGATCTGCGGCGGCCTGAAGATCGCCTACGACCTGCTGCTGCTGCGCCAGTTCCGGCACGTCAAGCCGCCCGAAGAGCGGTGAAGTGCTGCCGTCAGGCGAGGTGCTTCTTGAAGTGCGCGATCGTCCGGTCCCACGAGAGCTTCGCAGCCGCCTCCTGATAGCGCGGCGTCGTGTCGTTGTGGAAGCCGTGCTGCGTGCCCGGATAGACGTGCCGCTCGTGCGACACGCCCGCCGTCTTGAGGCCCGTCTCGTAGGTCGGCCACATCTCGTTGATGCGCGCGTCGTCCTCGGCATAGTTGGCCATGATCGCGGCCTTGATCGCCGGGATCGCCGCCGTTTCAGGGGCCGCACCGTAGTAAGGCGCACCGGCATTCATGTCGGCGCCGAGGATGGCGGCCAGCGCGTTGGTCGCCCCGCCGCCCCAGCAGAAGCCGGTGACGCCCAGCTTGCGCGTCGACAGCGCATGCGTCTTGAGAAAGCGCGCGCTGTTGACCATGTCGGTGCGCAGCTTGTTCTGATCGAGGCCGGCCTGCAGGTTGCGGCCGTCGTCGTCGTTGCCGGGATAGCCGCCGACCGGCGAGAGTCCGTCGGGTGCGAGTGCGAGAAAGCCCTCGGCCGCCGCACGGCGGGCGACATCCTCGATATAGGGGTTGAGGCCACGGTTCTCGTGGATCACCAGCACGGCGGGGAACGGGCCGGTCCCGGCCGGCTGCACCAGATAGCCGCGCATCGTGCCCGACGATCCACCGGGCGAGGGATAGCTCACGTAGTTCGCCTTGATACGCGGGTCGGTGAACGAGATCGTCTGCGCCTGCGCATAGCGCGGCAGCATCGCCTGCGCCATCGCATAGCCGCCGACGGTGATGACCGCGGCACGCGCGAGGAAATCGCGGCGACTCATCGTCGTGCTGTGACAGTACTCGTCGTAGAGTTCGAAGATGCGCTTGTCGATCTCGATCTGCGTTACCGGGTTGGACGCCACGGCAGCAATGTCCGTCGACTGCACGATCATCTGTCCGTCCATGGTTTGGGTCCTCCGGCGGGTGTTGGTTCTGGTTTGAGCAAAGCCTAGCGCATTGCCGATGGTGGCGCGAGACCCTAGGGCACTTCGAGAAACCGGTACCAATCCTGCCGGTCGAGGGCGATCGCATCGGCCCGGAGGGCTTCGCGCACCCGCGCGATCCGCGTCGATCCAAGGACCGGAAAAGGCGCGGACGGATGCCGCATCAGCCAGGCCAGCGCCAGCGCGCCGATATCGGTCGTCCCGTACCGCTCGCCGATTTCGAGAAGGGTTGTCCGGATTTTCGCGACCGCGGGATCCTCGGACGAGAACAACGCACCGCCGCCAAGCGGCGACCAGATCATCGGGCTGGCATGCATTTCCTGCGCCTGGCTGAGTGTCCCGTCGTAGAAGGCAGCTGTGCGGAAGATCGAGCATTCGATCTGGTTCGTGACGACGGGCAGGGACAGCCGCGACTGCAGCAGCGACAGCTGGTGCGGCAGATGGTTCGAGACGCCGATCGCGCGGACCTTGCCCGATGCGACGACTTCTTCGAGTCCGCGTGCGGTCTCGTCGGCCGGCGTAAAGATGTCCGGCCGGTGGACGAGCAGCAGATCGACATAGTCGGTGCCGAGATTTGCCAGCGACCGGTCGACGGACGCATGGATATAGGCTGCGCTGGCATCGTAGTGCTTCGCGCGGTTTTCCGGGCGCGCCGGCGTGACGCTGCACACCCCGCATTTGGTGACGATCTCGAACGCTGAACGATCGACCTTGAGCTCGGCAAGCGCCTTGCCGAACAGCGCTTCGTTCGCGAAGCCACCATAGATGTCGGCGTGGTCGAACGTCGTCACACCGAGCGACAGACAGGAATCGACGAAGGCCGCCAAGGCCTTGGGCGTGGCCGTCTCCTCGCCGCGCTGGGCGCGCCACGCACCCCACACGATGCGGGAGAATTCGGGTCCCTCGGGATGCAGGCGCCGGCGCGAGATCGTCATCGAAAGGCTCCTGCAGGGAATCGGGATAGGCAGAATGGTCACCAGAGCGGCCGCATTTCAACCGTCGTGACCTTGACAGGCGGATCCGACAGGCATGAGCTGGACGTCTCGATCCAGGGTTCCGTCCCGGGGGAGGCCGGCCGGATGAACACGCTCAACTGGAAGCCCGCGCACAAGCTTGCCGGTGTCGCCGTCTGCGTCATCGGCGGCGTGGTCGGTACGCTCGCGGCGTGGCTCCAGTCGCCGTTCTACCGGGTCTGCCAGACGTCGTTCCTCAGCCGCCAGCCGGAATGCCGCCGCGCACTCTATGGCTGGATTCCCAAGCTGTCGCTCTATTGGCCATGGTCGCTGACCGGGATCGCGATCTTCGGCTTCGTCTTCTATGCCGTCATGCAGCGGCGGCTGCAGAAATAGCCGCACGCGCCGGCGCTAGGCCTTCTTCACGAATTCCGATTTCAGGTTCATCGCACCGATGCCGTCGATCCGGCACGCGATGTTGTGGCCGTCGGACGCATCCACCAGACGGATGCCCTTGACCTTCGTTCCCACCTTGACGACCGACGACGATCCCCTGACCTTCAGATCCTTGATCACCGTCACGGAATCGCCGTCGGCAAGCATGTTCCCGTGCGCGTCGCGCACGCCGGAAGCCTCGGCACCGGGCGCATCGGCTGCCGCCTCGGGGTTCCATTCATGCGCGCAGTCCGGGCACACCCACTGACGGCCGTCGCTGTAGGCATTTCCGGAACCGCATTGCGGGCACTTCAATTCATCGTCCACGATTTTCCCCACATGTGCGGCGCAGGATGCCGCACTTCACGCCGTACCCCAGACTTCGTTCGCGATCTCGACGATCATCTCCAGCTTCCTCCACTGCTCGTCCTCGGCAAGGGTATTGCCCTCCTCGGTCGAGGCAAAACCGCATTGCGGCGACAGGCAGAGCTGGTCGAGTTCGACGAACCGGGCAGCATCGTCGATGCGTCGCCTGATGTCGTCCTTCTTCTCGAGAACGCCGGTCTTGGACGTGACGAGGCCGAGGACGACGTGCTTGCCCTTCGGCAGGAAGCGCAGCGGTTCGAACCCGCCGGCGCGGTCGGAGTCCCATTCCATGAAGTAGCCGTCGACCGGCATCGAGTTGAACAGCAGCTCGGCCACCGGCTCGTACCCGCCCGAGGCGATGAAAGTGGAGCGGAAATTGCCCCTGCACAGATGCATCGTGACCGTCAGGTCGGCCGGCTTGGCGGCGAGCGCCTTCGAGACCATGCCGGCGTAGATCTCCGGCTGCCTGGACGGATCGTCGCCGCGCGCACGCAGCATTTCGCGCTGCTCGGGATCGCAGAGATAGGCGAAGGAGATGTCGTCGAGTTGCAGGTAGCGGCAGCCGGCGGCATGGAAGGCGCCCACGGCCTTGGAATAGGCGCTTCCGACATCCGAATAGAACCGGTCCATGTCGTCGTAGACGCCGGGATGGATCATCTTCCGCCCGCCCCGGTAATGGAGCATCGACGGACCCGGGATCGTCATCTTGGCGGTCCGCGCCGTGTTTTCCTTCAGGAACCGGAAATGGTCGATCATCGGATGGCTGCCGGAGAACCCGACCTTGCCGGTCACGCGCAGCGCCTTGGTGACCCCGACGCCGCCCTTGAAATTCATGCCCGAATCCCCCGAAACGGATTCGACCTCGTCCAGCTCCTCGAGGAAATCGAAATGCCAGTAGGCGCGGCGGAACTCGCCGTCGGTGATGCCCTGCAGGCCGATCGCCTCCTGCTTGCGGATGAGCGCCACGATCTCGCGGTCCTCGACGGCCTTCAGCTCGGCCATCGTGATGGCGTTCTTGTGGAACTTCTCGCGCGCCAGCTTGAGCGGCCCGGTGCGGAGCAGCGAGCCGACCATGTCGGCCCGGAACGGCGGTCTGGTGCGTTGCATCGTGTCCCTACTTTCCCTTCGCCGGATCCTTCACGTTCGGGATCGTCGCGAACTCGACATTGTAGAGTTCGCCGTTCACCCGCTCGACCCGCCTGATATAGACATTCTGGACGACGTCGCGCGTTTCGGGATCGATCGACATCGGACCGCGCGGGCTGATCCAGCTGAGGCCCTTCATCGCATCGACGAGCGCTTCGCCGCCGGCACCGCCCGTCTTCTTCAACCCCTCGACAAGCGCATGCATGCCGTCATAGCCGCTGACCGCCATGAAATTCGGGCGCTGCCCGCCATTCGCCGCCTTGAACGCGGCGACGAAGGCCTTGTTCTCGGGGCTGTCGTGGGCGGCGGAATAATGGTGCGCCGTGACGATGCCGACGGCCGCGTCGCCCATCGGGTTCAGGATGTCGTCGTCGGTCACGTCGCCGGTCCCGATCAGCCGGATGCCGCTCTTGTCCATGCCGCGTTCGAGGAACTGCTTGATGAACTGCGAGCCGACCCCGGACGGCACGAAGACGAGCACCGCTTCCGGCTTCATGTCGATGATGCGCTGCAGAAACGGAGCGAAGTCGGGGTTCTGAAGAGGGACGCGCAGGTTCTCCACGCTGCCACCGCCGGCCTTGAAGGTATCCGAGAAATACTTCTCGACGTCCTGGCCGGGGCCGTAGTCGCTGACCAGCGTCGCGACGCGCCTGATGTTCTGCTGCAGGGCCCATTCGGCGAAGGGCGTGACGATCTGCGGAACGACCTGGGCGGTGCGTACGATGTAGGGCGAACGTTCGGTGATCATCGACGTCGCGGCCGACATGACGACCATCGGCGTCTTGGACTGGGTCGCCAGCGGTGCCGTCGCCAGTGCCAGCGGCGTCAGCCCGAATCCGGCGATCGCCGTGACCTTGTCGTTGCTGATCAGCTCCTGCGCGATCCGCCTTGTGACTTCGGCCACACCGGTATCGTCCTTGAGAACCAACTCGATCCGCCTGCCGGCGATTGTCGTGCCTTTGAGCTGGATGTAGAGATTGGCCGCGGCGGCGATCTGCTTGCCGGTCGAAGCGAACGGACCGGTCATCGGAAGGATCAGGCCGATCTTGATCGATTCCTGTGCCACGACGCCGAACGACGCCAGCGACAGGCCGGTCGCGACGATTGCGGTAGCGAAGAACGAACGTCGGAACATCGATTCCTCCCTCGAATTCTTTTGGTCTTATGAGAACAGCGCGGATCGGCCGGCCGGTCTAGGTTTTTATGCAGGACGGTATCCAATGGCGTTTTCGAGCACAAGCATACCCACGCCCGTCATCGAGGCGGGTGCGAAATAGTGCGAATGCCGGACGACGACTTCCGGATCCATGGCGCCCCGCATCACCAGCCACATGATCAGCTCGGCTCCTTCGCTGCCAAAAATCCGGACATAGTCCTCGCGCGACAGGGCGGCGAGCTTCGCCGGATCCCGGGCGATGTCGATCAGGAATTCCCGATCGGCCGCCTGGTTGATGAAGCCGGCGCGCGTGCCCTGCAGCTGATGCGACAGGCCGCCCGTTCCGACGACCACGATGCGCTCGTCGCCCGGGAAGCTCTCGATCGCCTGCCGCAGGACCGCACCCAACGCATGGCACCGTACCGGCAGCGGGATCGGCTGCTGGATCACGTTGACGAAGATCGGCACGACGCGCACCGGCCAGCGTACGGCGGGGCGTCCCCAGAACAGCTCCATCGGCACTTGCAGGCCGTGATCCACCTCGATCTCCTGCACGACCTCCGGGTCGAAGCAGTTCCCGACCATCGTGTCGGCAAGGTGCCAGCCGAAGGCGGCGTGGCCGTCGAACGCCGGCAACGGGCGCGGTCCCCAGCCTTCGTCTGCCAGCGCGTATCGCTCGGCGCATCCGATCGCGAAGGTCGGCACCCGATCGGAAAAGTACGAATTGCCGTGGTCATTGAAGATCACGACGGCGATATCGGGCCGGTTCGCGCGCACCCAGTCGCGGCCCGGGCCGATACCGTCGAAGAACGGCTTCCAGTCGGGCGTGTCGGCAAGCCCGCGGTCGAGGGCAGCCCCGATCGAAGGCACATGCGAGCAGCCAAGACCGCCGACGAGCTTCGCCATCTACTTCTTGCCCAGCCGTTCGCGCAGGAACGTCGCGTGCGGCATTCCTGCCTGATGCGCGCCGATCTCGGTCATCGTCGCCGGATGGAACGCGGCGAGCTTCAGCACGTAAAACACGTTTCCGCCGAGGCGCGCCAGCTCGCGCCAGTCGCAGGCGTGCACGGCGCTCTTTTCCGCGGCCGAGAGCCCGTACCCGTCGAGATACGCCTCGGCATCGCGCCGGAAGGCGTCGCGGCGCTCGGCAAAGCGAAGGGCATGCATCGCCTTGTTGAGCTTGAAACCGCGCAGCTGCCACGCGCGGTCGAAGAGCGGGGTCTCGGGGAGAATGTCCTGGGTCATCCGGTCGGGCGCATCCGCGCATCGAAGCCGAAGAAATGCAGCAGGGCTGCCGATACCGCCTCGGGCCGCTCGGCAGGCGAGAAATGGCCGCTCTCCTCGATCACCTCGAGGCGCGCCCCGGGAATCGCGGCCGCCATCGCCTCATGCTGCGCCACCGTCGCCCAGCGATCCTGCCGGCCGACCAGAAGGAGCGTCGGGCAACGGATCGCCGGCAGCACCGGCGTGGCGTCGGGCCGGCCGAGCAGTGCGCGGATCTGCCGCTCGTGCTGGACCGGCGTTGCGCGGCAGACCATTTGCGTGAGCGTCGCGAGCAGGGCCGCGTCGGTCGCGCGCGCGGGATGGAGCATCGCCGGCAGCCAGGATACGGCAAGGGCCGCCATGCCGGCACGGTGGGCGAGCTCGACCAGTTCCATGCGTCCGGACACTTCGGCTTCACGCATAGGTGCGAAGCCCGTGTCCATCAGGCACATCCGTTCGACGCGCCCGGGTGCGCGGCGCACGATCTCCAGCGCCACCCGCCCGCCCATCGAATAGCCGACGAGATGGAACTTTCCGGCGACCGTCGCCAGCGCCCGGTCGGCCATTTCGCCGATCGACTGCGCGTGCGAGAAATCGGCGACCGCGACATCGGCATGGGGTTCGAGCGCCGCGACCTGTGCGGCAAAGAGGCCCGCGTCGCACAGCAGGCCCGGCAGGAGAAGGATCCGGGGGCGCTCAGGCATCGATTGAACAATCCATCACATGCCTCGAACGCCGCCAGGGAAGGTGGCGTCCCCGAGAGGAATCGAACCTCCGACCTACAGTTTAGGAAACTGCCGCTCTATCCTGCTGAGCTACGGGGACACATTGGCCGGGAGAATAGCCTTGCCGTACGGGTAGCGCTAGCGGGCTCAGGCCTGCGCCGGAACCGCCGAATTGGCCCTTGCGAAGCCGTTGACCAGCCGGATGACCACGACGGTCGAGGCGAGCACCAGTGCGATCCCGTAGATCGTGCCGTCGGGCCGGCCATGGTCGAGGAACCAGCCGAAGGCCAGCGGGGCCAGCATCGAACCGATGTCGAGCCCGGAATAGACGAGCCCGAAGGTGCGTCCCGTCGCCCCGCGCGGCGCGAGTTTCTTGATCAGGATGTCGCGTGCGGCCGACGTCACGCCGACCGACATGCCGGCCGCCGCGAACAGGCCCATCGCCACGGCGAAGACCGGTGCAAACGCGATCGAGCTTGCCAGCAGGAGGCCGGCACCGAGCAGGCCGACGGCGGCCACGCGTTCGTGCCGGTCGGTCGCGTCGGCGACGAAACCGCCGGCGAGGATGCCGACCGCGTTGCCCACCAGATACGCCGTCACGGCATTGGTCGCGGTGCGGAAATCGACCGAATGGAGGAGCGAAAGGCTCGCTGCCCCGAAGGACTGGATGCCCGCCCCGGCCATCGCCGTCATCGTGAGATAGATGAACGCCACCAGCATCGACGGCATGACGAACATGCGTGCGAAGCTGGCCACCACCTCCGACACGCTTTCCTTCGCCGCGGCGGCAGAGACCGCACCTTCACCGAGCAGGTCGCGCGCCAGGAACACGAAGCTTGCCTGCGCCAGCCCGTAGATCCCCGCGATCGTCAGCGCCACGCGCCAGCCGAGCCAGTAACCCAGCAGCGACAGCAGCAGCGGCGAGACGACGTAGCCGAGCGTGCCGCCAAACGCATGGATCGAGAAGGCGCGGCCCGTGCGGCTGGGATGCACGCGCGTGGCGAGGATCGCGAAATCCGCCGGATGGAAGACCGAGTTGCCGAGCCCGGCGACGATCGCCACCGGCAGGAACATCCAGAACGACGGCAGGAAGGCGAGCGCCCCCGTCGCCGTCGCAAGCGCTGCCATGCCGAGGGCGAGCACGCGCCGCCCGCCCCAGCGGTCGACCGCCACGCCGACGAATGTCTGGCCGATGCCCGACGCCATGAAGAAGGCCGCCACGACGCTGCCGAGTGCCGCGAAGCTGATGCCGAACTCGGCCTGCAGCAGCGGGAACATCGGCGGCAGGCAGTATTGGAACAGATGGCTCGTCGAATGGACGAGGCCGACGGCACCGATCACCGTGAAATCGCGGCGGCGGATCTCGGGACTGTCGGGAATCGCGGCGACAGCAGCAGCGGGGGCAGTGCTCATTTCGATCATTCCTGTCCGGCGCCCGCGAGGGGCGCCTTAGAGACGCTTGGCGCGTTCCATCGCGGCGACGAGCTGGGAGCGGATGCCCGGCTCCATCGCCGAATGGCCGGCATCGGGGATCACGAAATAGCGCGCCTCGCGCCACCTTGCGGCGAGACGGTCGGCGGTGAGGACCGGGCAGACCATGTCGTAGCGGCCCTGCACGATCGTCGTGGGCACGTGGCGCACGCGCTCGACGCCGTCGAGCAGCGCATCCTCGCCGAGGAAGATCGCGTTTCGGAAATAATGCGCCTCGATGCGCGCGAGGCCGAGCGCCATGCGGTCCTCGGAGAAGGCGGAGACCGTTTCGGGGCTCGGCATCAGCGTCGAGCATGAGCCTTCGTAAGCACTCCACGCGCGCGCGGCCGGCAGGTGGACGGCCGGATCGGGATCGACCAGCCGGCGCCAGTAGCTTTCGAGGATGTCGCTGCGCTCGGCCTCTGGCAGGAAACCGGAGAAGGCATGCCACGCCTCGGGGAAGACATGCGCGATCCCGTGGAGGAACCAGTCGATCTCGACCTTGCGGCCGAGGAAGATGCCGCGCAGTGCCAGCGAGCGCACGCGATCGGGGTGCGCTTGGGCATAGGCAAGCGCAAGCGTGGAACCCCACGAGCCACCGAACACGTGCCAGGCCTCGATGCCCAGGTGCACGCGCAGACGCTCCATGTCGTCGACGAGGTGCGGCGTGGTGTTGTCGCGCGTCTCGCCGTGCGGCGTGGAACGGCCGGCTCCGCGCTGGTCGAAGATGACGATGCGGTAGTGCTGCGGGTCGAAGAAGCGCCGGTGTGCGGGCGTGGCCCCCGCCCCCGGCCCGCCATGCAGGAAGACGACGGGGGCGCCGCGCGGATTTCCGCTCTGCTCCCAGTACATCCGGTGGACGCCGTCGAGCGACAGCATGCCGGAGCCGTACGGCTCGATCGGCGGATAAAGGTCGGTGCGCGGGGCTGCGTCGGGGGCGGGCATACCGGGACAATCGCGTAGGGTCGGGTCCGGCGTCAATGGCGGCGGATGCATGGCCGATCCGCCGCCATTGACCCGCCGGGGCGGTCACGCTTAAGTCCGGCCATGCCCGTCGTCCAGCGCCTTCGAACCCTTTGTCTTTCGGCCCTGCTCGCCCTCGCGGCGGCCGGCGGGCTTGCCGGCTGCGCCCAGAACGCGGCCACCGGCCGCAGCCAGTTCACGGCCTTCGTCAGCGCCGAGGAAGAGGCCAAGATCGGCCGCGAGCAGCACCCGCAGGTCCTTGCGGAGTTCGGCGGCGCCTACGACAACCCGAAGCTCAAGGCCTATGTCCAGAAGCTGGGCGAAACCCTGGTCGCCAGGAGCGAGCTGGCCGGCCAGCCCTTCACCTTCACGGTCATCAACAGCGACATCTACAACGCCTTCGCGTTGCCCGGCGGCTATGTCTACGTGACGCGCGGCCTGCTGGCGCTGATGTCGAGCGAGGCCGAACTTGCCTCCGTCCTTGGACACGAGATCGGCCATGTGACCGCCCGCCACACGGCCGAACGGATGAGCCGCGCGACGGCGGCCAACATCTTTACCAGCATTCTCGGGATCGGCGTCGCCGTGCTTACCGGGTCGGGCGACGCGGGCAACGCCGTCGGCCAGGCGGCCGGCGGCGGGGCCGCCGTCTGGCTCGCCGGGTTCTCGCGCGAGCAGGAATTCGAGGCCGACAAGCTCGGCGTGCGCTACATGGCTGCCGACGGCTACGATCCGCGCGAAGCGGCCGACATGCTGGCGAAGCTCGGCGAGGGCGTGAAGCTCTCGATGAAGGCGCTGGGCCGGCCGCCGGAAGCCGCCGACGAATTCTCGATCATGCAGTCGCATCCGCGCACGGCCGACCGCGTCACCGCAGCGACCGATGCCGCACGCGCACAGGGCATGGTCGTCGCCGCCAATGCGCGGATCGGCGAAGCCGAGTATTTCGCCGCGATCGACGGCATGGCCTATGGCGGCGACGCCGAATCGGGTTTCGTGCGCGGCAAGACGTTCCTCCATCCCAAGCTGCGCTTCCGCTTCGATGCCCCGCCCGGCTTCCGCCTTGCCAACGGCGAGGATGCCGTGCGCGCGACGGGGCCGGACGGTGCTTCGATCAAGCTCGACGGCAAGCCAGCCCCGCGCGGCGTCGAGCCGGCCGACTATCTCGTCGGCGTATGGGCCAAAGGCGTTCGAGTGCAGAATGTCGAGCGCATCGAGATCAACGGCCTGCCGGCGGCGACCGCATCCTTGCGCGGCAACGGGCAGAACGGGCCGGTCGACATGCGCCTCGTCGCGATCCGCCACACCGACGGCTCGTACTACCGGATCCTGTTCGCGGCCCCGTCGGCGAGTGCGGCGAAATTCACCGAGGCGTTCCGGCGCGCGACATATTCGTTCCGCGCGCTGAGCGAGGCCGAAGCGCGCGGTACCGAACCGCTGCGCATCCGCATCATTACGGTGCGCGCGGGCGACACGCACGAGACGCTCGCCCGGCACATGGCCACGCAGGACGGCCTCGAGCTCGAACAGTTCCGGGTCTATAACGGGCTGCAGCCGGGCGAAGCGCTCGCCCCGGGCCGGCGCGTCAAGGTCATCGCCGACCGCTGACGGTCAGGCGACTTTCGCGGCTCCCTTGCGGGCGATGGCGTCGGCCATCGCGACGGTGCGCTTGGCGCTGTCGACATGCAGCTGCTCGACGAGCTTGCCGTCGACGACGATCACGCCCTCTTTCTTCGCCGATGCGACTTCGAACGCCGCGATCACCTTGCGCGACCATTCGATGTCGTCGGGCGACGGACCGAAGGCCGCGTTGCAGGCGGCGATCGTTTTGGGATGGATCAGCGTCTTGCCGTCGAAGCCCATGTCGGCCCCCTGACGGCAGGCCGACAGGAACCCGGCCTCGTCATTGAGGTCGAGATGCACGCCGTCGAGGATTGGCAGGCCGGCCGCCCGCGCGGCCAACAGGCACAGGCCCAACGACGGCATGATCGCGAGGCGCGCTTCGGAATGGCGCGCGCGCAGGTCCTTGACGAGGTCCGAGGTGCCCATGACGAGACAGCCCAGATGCGGACTCGACAACGCGATCTCTTGCGCGCGCAGCACGCCCAGCGGCGTTTCGATCATCGCCCACAGCACGACGTTCTCGGGCGCGCCAGCGGCGGCGAGACGCAAGGCGGCGTCGCGCACTTCCTTGGCACTCTCGACCTTCGGCAGCAGGACGGCCTGGCAGCCCGAGCGGGCGGCGGCCTTGATGTCGGCCGCCCCCAGCTTGTCGGACAGCGGGTTGATGCGAATGACCGTTTCGGCGCGGTAACCGCCCTGACGTAAAGCGGCCATCGTCTGGTCGCGCGCTGCATCCTTGCGGTCGGGGTGGACGGCATCCTCGAGATCGAAAATCAGCACGTCGGCGTCGAGCGTGCGGCCCTTTTCGAGCGCACGCGCGTTGGAGCCCGGTATGTAGAGCGCCGAGCGGCGCGCGACGGTACGGAATTCGGCCATTCGTTTCGTTCGCCTCCCTGGGAACGCCTATCCTGTCAGTCCGCCGGGCGGTTTGCCAAGGGATTCGGCAGGTCGCGGCACTCCTGAAACCCTATCGCCAAAAGGCGATTCCCGATAAGAGGGGCGTCATGCGCGTGCTGTCGATCCAGTCGTCCGTTGCCGCCGGAGCCGTGGGGAATTCCGCGGCCGTGTTCTGTCTCCAGCGCCTCGGTCTCGACGTCGTCCGGCTCGATACCGTGCGATTCTCGAACCATCCCGGCCATGGCGGCTTTGCCGGCGGCCCCACCCCGGCTGGCGAGCTTGCGCGTCTGGTCGACGGGCTCGACCAGCGCGGCCTGCTCGGGGCCTGCGACGGCGTGCTGTCGGGCTATCTCGGGACCGGCGACCAAGGTGCCGTCGTTGCCGACGCGCTGGCACGCGCGCGGCGCGCCAACCCCGACTGCCTCTACGCCCTCGATCCGGTGATGGGCGACCGCGGCCGGGTCTTCGTGCGTCCCGACGTCGTCGATGCGATCCGTGCTCTGGCACCGCGGGCGGACATCCTGTTTCCGAACGCCTTCGAGCTTGGCCTGCTCACCGGCTTGCCGGCCGGCTCGCTGGCCGAAGTCCAGGCGGCGGCGGCGGCCCTGCGGGCAGCCGGGCCGTCGGACCGGCTGGTCGTCGTCACTTCGGTTCCGGATGCCGACCGGCTCGGCACGCTTGCCTGCGGCCGCGAGGGTTCGTTCATCGTGCGTGTGCCCACGCTTGACCATCCGGCCTACGGAGCGGGCGACAGCTTCGCCGCCCTGTTCATCGGCCGGTATCTCGCCGCGCGCGACGTCGCGGCCGCCCTGGCACAGGCCACTTCGTCCGTTCACGCGGTCGTCGCCGCGACGGCGGCAAAAGGTGCCATCGATCTTGCCCTTGTCGAATGCCAGGCGGCCCTGGTCACGCCACCGACCCTGTTCCCGGTCGAGCGGCTTTCGGGCTGAGGTGCCGCCGGAATGTTCGATTGGATCTTCTTGAAGGGTGCCATCGTCGGATTGCTGATCGCAGCCCCCGTCGGGCCGATCAACGTGCTGGTGATCCGGCGCACGCTGGTGCACGGGCGCCTCGCCGGGCTCGCCTCGGGCCTGGGTGCCGCCCTTGCCGATACCGTCTTCGGCGCCATCGCCGCCCTCGGCATCTCGATGCTGCAGACATTCCTCGACGAGGCGCATGTCGCGATCTCGCTTGTCGGTGCCGCGATCCTTGTCGGCATGGGTGTGAGGCTGCTGCGCCAACCGGGACCTGCGATCGCGGCCGGCACCGATCCGGCGGGTCTGCTGGCCGACTTCACCTCGACGCTGTTCCTGACGCTCACCAATCCGATCACGGTCCTGTCGTTCATGGCCGTCTTCGCGGCCTTCGGCGTGCGGCCGGACGGCCAGATCGGGCTCAACGACTGGTTGCTTCTTGCGGGCGTTATGGCGGGCGCCACGGCCTGGTGGCTGATCGTCGTCGAGGGCGTGTGCCTGTTCCGCGACCGCTTCACGACGACCGGCCTCACCTGGGCGAACCGGATCGCGGCGATCGTGATCCTCGCCTTCGCCGCCGCCGTCGTCGGCGACGTGGTGCTGCGCAAATTCGGGCTGCTCTAGCCCGGAACCAGCTGGTCGAGGATCCGCGCGAAGCGGCTGCGCACTTCGTTCTGCCGCGGGTGCCACTGTTCGGGCGGCAGGAAGCGCGGCCGGTAGGTCGGGCCGGGTTCGATATCGACGGTGCGCCGGAGTTCGCCCGGGCGAAGCGGCTGCTCGCGCGTGACCGTACCTGGCGTCTTGAGCTGGCGGGCGATCTCGTCGGTACCGGCCGCACAGATGTCGCGGTCCTCCGGCCGGCGTGCGGCCGTCGACTGTTCGAGGGCGACGGCGGAATTGCGGATATGGGCGCGCCGTTCGGCCGGCCGGCCACGCGCGAACTCGACCCGGCTCTGGCGCGTCGACAGGATCTGGCGCACGCGCGCGTCCGGGGCACTCGCGTCGGCGCATTTGGCCCCGTCCACGCCGACCGCAAGAACCGAATAGGCGAGCACCAGCGTCGATTCCTCGCGCAACGCCTCGCTGTTCTGGCCCTCGCCGATCTGCCAGAGCAGGTCGGAATAGGCGACCGCGATCAGATGCGGGGCGGCGGCCTGCACGCGCGCCTGCGCCCAGCCGAGGATGGCGCGCGCCTCGGCATTGTCGCGCGTGGCGAACATGCGCTGGGTCGCCTCGCGGTATTGCCCGGCGGCGTAGAGCCGGTCGAGTTCGGCAAGGGCCGGGGACTGCGCCCGGGCCGGAAGCGCCAGCAGCAGAAGGACGAGGGCAAGCGCCCGCATCATTTCTCCGCGAGCGCCAATGCCAGCACGACGATCGGTGCCGACGACGCGGTGCGCAGGTTGTCGGCCGCGATCCACATCGCGAGGCCATTGGGCACCGACGGATCGTCGCGCAGGCGGCTGACATAGATCTTCTGCTCGCCCTGCGTTTCCAGCGGCGTGACGAAACCTTCCTCGGCGCGATGGTCGGTGACGGCGATCCCTTCCGCGCGCATCAGCATCGAGCGCGCCTGGGCGATCCCCATCGGCTCGGCGAACTCGACGACTGCGGCAATGCCGTGGCCGACGAAGGACGGGACGCGCACGCACGTAGCGATCGTGCCGACGTCGCCGGCCAGCACCTTGCGCGTCTCCATCGCCAGTGCGCGCTCCTCGGTCGTGCGGCCGTCGCTCTCGAAGCTGCCGCACTGGGGGATCACGTTGAAGGCGATCTGCTTGGCGAAGTTGGCGCGTTCCAGCGGCTGGTTGACGTAGACGTTGCGCGTCTGGCTGAACAGCTCGTCCATCGCCGCACGCCCGGCTTCGGAAACGCACTGGTAGGTCGATACGATGACGCGTGTGGCCGTCGCCGCCCGGTGCAGCGGGGCGAGGACCTGCGTGAGCATGTTCACGCATGCCCCGGGAACTGCCACGATGCGCCGCTTGGCGCGCGCGAGCGTGGCGTCGTCGTCGTTGACGCCCGGAACGACCAGCGGCACGTCCATGTCGAGGCGGAAATGCGACGACGTGTCGATGACCCACGCACCCGCCTTCGCCGCACGCAGCACGTTGGCCGCCGATACGGCCGGGGCCGTGCAGAAGATCGCGACCTGCGTGTCGGCAAAATCGTAGGCCGCCAGCTCGTCGGTGCGCACGTCGGCATCCTCGCCGAACGACAGCGTGACGCCGACCGACCGTTCCGAGGCGAGGGCCGCCACTTCGCCGGCATCGACGCCGCGCGCGGCGAGTTCCGTGAGCACCTCGCGCCCGATCGTGCCCGTGGCACCCACAACCGCTATCCGTTTGCCCATATCCGCCTCGTTCCGTCGCCGGTATTGCAGCACCTTATGCCACGCCCGGCGACTTCGGGCGTGGCACATTTTTCATCTAGTGCGGTGACGGCCGGCGCGTGAACTCGCCCCGGCCCGCAGCCTCACGCCGCCAGCTTGTCGAGTTCCTTCAGGAGCGCGTCGCCCATCTGCGTGGTCGACACGACGTTGCTGCCGGCTTCGGCGATGTCGCGCGTGCGCAGGCCCTTGGCGAGCACGTTCTTGGCCGCCAGTTCGACCAGATCGGCGTCCGCCGCCAGATCGAACGAATAACGCAGCATCATCGCGAACGACAGCAGCGTGGCGAGCGGGTTCGCCATGTCCTTGCCGGCGATGTCGGGGGCCGAACCGTGCACCGGCTCGTAGAGCGCCTTGCGCCGGCCGGTCGGATCGGGCGCGCCCAGCGAGGCCGACGGGAGCATGCCGAGCGACCCGGTGAGCATCGCCGCACAGTCCGACAGCATGTCGCCGAACAGGTTGTCGGTGACGATCACGTCGAACTGCTTGGGATAGCGCACGAGCTGCATGGCGCAGTTGTCGGCGTACATGTGCTCGAGCTTGACGTCCGGGAATTCGGCCTTGTGCAGCGCCGTCACGACCTCGCGCCACAGCACGCCGGTGTGCATGACGTTGGCCTTCTCGACCGAGTGCACCTTGTTGCCGCGCTTGCGCGCCAGCTCGAAGGCGACGCGCGCGATGCGCTGGATCTCGGACGTCGTGTAGACCTGCGTGTCGACCGCCCTCTTCTGGCCGTCGGGCAGCGTCGTCACGCCGCGCGGCTCGCCGAAATAGACGCCGCCGGTGAGCTCGCGCAGGATCAGGATGTCGAGGCCCGCGACGAGATCGCGCTTCAGCGACGAGGCATCGGCGAGTGCGTCGAACACGATCGCCGGGCGCAGGTTGGCGAAAAGGTCCATTTCCTTGCGCAGGCGCAGGAGGCCGCGCTCGGGCTTCTTGTCGAAGGGCAGGTTGTCCCACTGCGGGCCGCCGACGGCACCGAACAGCGTGGCATCGCACTCCTGCGCCAGCGCCATCGTCGTGTCGGTCAGCGGCGTGCCGTGCTTCTCGTACGAGACGCCGCCAACGAGACCTTCCTTGACGTCGAAGGACACGGTCCGGCGCTTATCGAACCATTCGACGACGCGGCGCACCTGCTTCATCGCTTCGGGGCCGATGCCATCACCGGGAAGGACGAGGAGCTTGCGGTTGGATGCCATGACTTAAGTCTCTCCGGTTCGTGACTTCAGCGTGCGGCGAGCCACGGCTGCGACGTGCGCTGCTTGGCCTCGTAGGCGTCGATATGCGCTGCCTTCTCGAGCGTGAGTGCAATGTCGTCGAGGCCGTTGAGCAGGCAGTGCTTGCGGAACGGGTCGAGCTCGAACTTCAGCGTGCCGCCGTCCGGCCCCTTGATCTCCTGCTTTTCCAGATCGACCGTCAGCGTGGCGTTGGAGCCGCGCTGCGCGTCGTCCATCAGCTTGGCGAGATCTTCCTTCGACACCTTGATAGGCAGGATGCCGTTCTTGAAGCAGTTGTTGTAGAAGATGTCGGCGAACGACGTGCTGATCACGCAGCGGATGCCGAAATCGAGCAGCGCCCAGGGTGCGTGCTCGCGCGACGAGCCGCAGCCGAAATTGTCGCCCGCGACCAGGATCTGCGCCTTGCGGTAGGCCGGCTTGTTCAGGATGAAATCCGGCTTCTCCTTGCCGTCCGTCGAGAAGCGCATCTCCTCGAACAGCGCCGAACCGAGGCCGGTACGCTTGATCGTCTTGAGATGCTGCTTGGGGATGATCATGTCGGTATCGACATTGATCATCGGCAGCGGGGCGGCGACACCGGTCAGAACCGTGAACTTGTCCATCGTTGCGTTCCCTTCCCTGATCAGCGCGTGAATTCGCGGACGTCGGCGAGACGCCCGGCGATGGCAGCCGCGGTCGCCATGCCCGGCGACAGCAGGTGCGTACGACCGCCGCGACCCTGGCGGCCCTCGAAATTGCGGTTCGAGGTGGACGCACAGCGTTCGCCCGGCTCCAGCTTGTCGGCGTTCATCGCAAGGCACATCGAGCAGCCTGGCTCGCGCCATTCGAAGCCCGCCTCGATCAGCACCTTGTCGATGCCTTCGCGCTCGGCCTGTTCCTTGACGAGACCCGAGCCCGGCACGACCAGCGCCTGAACGTGGCCGGCGACCTTGCGGCCCTTGGCGATCGCGGCGACAGCGCGCAGATCCTCGATGCGGCCGTTCGTGCAGCTGCCGATGAAGACCTTGTCGATCTTCACTTCGGCAAGCTTCATGCCCGGCTTCAGGCCCATATAGTCGAGCGAGCGGATGATCGCCGCACGCTTGCCCTCGTCGGCCATGTCGGCCGGGTTCGGCACGACGGCACCGATCGGCAGCACGTCCTCGGGCGAGGTCCCCCACGTGACCATCGGAGGGATGTCCTTGGCGTCGAGGAAGATCTCGGTGTCGTATTTGGCGCCCGCGTCCGACGGCAGCGTCTTCCAGTAGGCGACGGCCGCATCCCATGCCGCACCCTTGGGCGCATACGGGCGGCCCTTCACGTACTCGAAGGTCTTCTCGTCGGGGGCGACGAGACCGGCGCGCGCACCGCCCTCGATCGTCATGTTGCACACCGTCATGCGGCCTTCCATCGACAGGCCGCGGATGACCGAGCCCGCGAATTCGACGACATGGCCCGTCCCGCCGGCCGTGCCGATCTTGCCGATGATGGCGAGGATGATGTCCTTGGCCGTCACGCCCGGACCGACGGTGCCGTCGACCGTGATGCGCATGTTCTTGGCGGGGCGCTGGACCAGCGTCTGGGTCGCAAGCACGTGCTCGACCTCGGACGTGCCGATGCCGAAGGCGAGGGCGCCGAAGGCACCATGCGTGGCGGTGTGGCTGTCGCCGCACACGATCGTCGTGCCGGGCTGCGTCAGGCCCTGCTCGGGCCCGATGATGTGGACGATGCCCTGGCGGATGTCGTCCATGCCGTAATAGACGATGCCGAAATCCTTGGCGTTCTTCTCGAGCGTTTCGACCTGGATGCGGCTTTCCGCGTCGGCAATACCCTTCGAGCGGTCGGTCGTCGGCACGTTGTGGTCGGCGACCGCGATGGTCGCATCCGGACGGCGGACCTTGCGGCCCGTCAGGCGCAGGCCCTCGAAGGCCTGCGGGCTCGTCACCTCGTGGACGAGATGGCGATCGATGTAAATCACGCAAGTGCCGTCGTCCTGGCGGTGGACGACATGGCTGTCCCAGATCTTGTCGAACAACGTGCGTGGCTTGGTCATCGATCTTTCTCCCATCTTCCGGTACCTCCGCGCCGGGCCGGCCGGGTTTGCCCCGGCGCAGGCCCGGTCCGGCGGCTTACTTCTTCTCGGCCGGCACTTCCGTCGCGGCGGCTTCGAGCTCGGCGGCCGACAGATCGGCGGCCGAAGCGGCGATGCCGCCCGTCTTCTCGAGAATGCGGGCCGACTTGCCCGTGCGGCCGCGCAGGTAATAGAGCTTGGCGCGACGGACGTCGCCGCGGCGCACGACTTCGATGCCGCCCAGGCGCGGCGAGTAGAGCGGGAACACGCGCTCGACGCCTTCGCCGAACGAGATCTTGCGCACCGTGAAGTTCGAGCTGATGCCCGAGTTCTTGCGCGCGATGCACACGCCCTCGAAGGTCTGCAGACGCTCGCGCGTCCCTTCCAGCACCTTCACCATAACGCGCAGCGTATCGCCGGGGCCGAATTCCGGCACCTTGCGGGCGGCGACGAGCTTGCCGATCTGCTCTTTCTCGAGCGTTTCAATGATATGCGACATGGTCTTCTCCTCTTCGATCTTCAGTGTTGCGTGCGCGCCTGACGCTTGGCCCACATATCGGGGCGTCGCTCGGCGGTGAGGCGCTCGGCCTCTTCCCGCCGCCAGGCGCGGATTCGTGCGTGGTTGCCGGAGGTGAGCACCGCCGGTACTTCGCGGTCCTGCCATATGGCCGGCCGCGTGTAGTGGGGATATTCGAGCAGTCCGTCTTCGAAGCTTTCCTCGCCCAGCGATTCGGCCGCACCCAACACGCCGGGCAGCAGCCGCACGCAGGCATCGATCAGGCACATCGCCGCGGGCTCGCCACCCGACAGCACGAAATCGCCGATCGAGATTTCCTCCAGTGCCCGCGCCTCGAGGACGCGCGCGTCGATGCCTTCGAAGCGCCCGCACAGCAGCACCACGCCGGGGCCGGCGGCGAGTTCGCGCGCGCGGTCTTGCGTGAAGGGCTTGCCGCGGGGCGTGAGGCAGATCGCGGCCGCCCCTTCCGGGGCACGCGCGATCGCCACGGCCAGGGCCGCATCGACGACATCGGGCTTCATGACCATGCCGGGCCCGCCGCCGAAGGGCAGATCGTCGACGGTGCGGTGCTTGTCGGCGGCGAAGTCGCGGATGTCGACGGTCTCGAGCGACCATGCGCCATCGGCGACGGCGCGTCCCGGGATGGACGAACCCAGCGGCCCCGGAAACATGCCCGGATACAGCGTCAGCACGAGCGCACGCCACGGCGCCTTTGCACCGCCCGCTCCGCCGTTCCCCGCCATTTCCACGACTGCGCTCATTCGTCCTTACCGTCGTCCTTCGCTTCCACCTCGACCGGCGGATCGACCACGATCCGCCTGCCTTCGATATCGACCGTCGGCACCGCCCGTTTGGTGAACGGGAGAAGCAGGCTGGGCCCGCTTCCGGTGTCGATCTCGACGATGTCGCCCGCACCGTAGTTCGCGAGTCCCTTCACCGTTCCAAGCCTGGCGCCCTTCGTGTCTTCGACCGAAAGGCCGACCAGGTCGGCGTGGAACCAGGTCTCGTTGCCCTTCGTCCGCTTGGGCTTCGCCCCCAGGGCCGCGCGCTCGACATAGAGCCGCATCCCCTTCAGCGCCTCGGCCGCGTTCCGGTCCTCGATTCCCTCGAGCCGGGCCACGACCAGCCCGCGGACCTCGCCCCGCACCCGGACCGCGAAGCGGCGCTTGCCGCTCTCGTCCGAAACGGGGCCGTAGGCCGCGACGTCCTTCGCGCGTTCGGTGAAGCTCTTGATCTTGACCTCGCCGCGCACGCCGTGGGGACCCACGACGGCGCCGACCAAAATCGGCTTCGCGTCCGCGCCGGACGTCATGACCTCAGGCCGCCGGCGCTGCCTCGGCGGGCTTCGCCGCGGCTTCCTCGGCTGCCTTCAGGCGTTCCTGCGCCTTCTTCTTGGGTGCCGACTTCTTCGGCGTCTCGCGGATCTCCGGCTTCGGCCCGAGCGAGAGGGCGAAGAAGAAGTGCGCGACGCGCTCGGACGGCTGGGCGCCCTTCGAGAGCCAGTACTTCGCGCGCTCGACGTCGATGACGACGCGCTTGGGGTTCGCCTTCTCGAGCATCGGGTCGTAGTAGCCGATCTTCTCGATGAAGCGGCCGTCGCGGGCCATGCGGCTGTCGGCGACGACGATCTTGTAGTGCGGGCGGTTCTTGGCACCGCCGCGGCTCATGCGAATCTTGACGGACATTGTCGGTTCGATCCTTTCGTTTCGATATTCGTTCGGTTCTGTTCGGTTGCGCTATCTGCGGAAGAGGTTTCCGATCCCCGTCCGCATCATTCCCTTCTGGCCGAGCTTGCCCATCTGCTTCATGACGCGGCTCATTTCCATGAACTGCTTCACGAGGCGATTGACCTCCTCGACGGTCGTACCTGAGCCCGACGCGATGCGCCGCTTGCGGCTGCCGTTGAGCAGCTTGGCGTCGCGCCGTTCCTTTTTCGTCATCGAGCGGATGATCGCCGACTGCCGGCCGACCACCTTCTCGTCCACGTTCGCGTTGGCGAGCTGCGCCTTCATCTTCTGGACGCCGGGCAGCATGTTCATCACGCCGCCGAGCCCGCCCATCTTCTTGAGCTGCTCGAGCTGCGAAAGCATGTCGTCGAAATCGAACTCGCCCTTCTTGATCTTGCGGGCGAGCTTCTCGGCGTCCTCGGCCTGGACGTTCTCCTGCGCCTTCTCGACGAGGCCGACGATGTCGCCCATGCCGAGGATGCGGCCGGCGACGCGGTCGGGATGGAACGGCTCGAAGGCGTCCATCTTCTCGCCAAGGCCGATGAACTTGATCGGCTTGCCGGTGACGGCGCGCATCGACAGGGCGGCACCGCCGCGCTGGTCGCCGTCGACGCGCGTCAGCACGATGCCGGTGACGCCAAGACGCGTGTTGAACTGGGTGGCGGTGTTGACCGCGTCCTGGCCGGTGAGCGCATCGACCACCAGCAGCGATTCGGTCGGCGAGACCGCATCGCGCACGGCGGCGGCCTCGTTCATCAACTCGTCGTCGATGGAAAGGCGGCCGGCGGTGTCGAGGATGACGACGTCGTAGCCTTCGGTGCGGCCCGTCTCCATCGCGCGCCTGGCGATCGCGACCGGGTCCTGGCCCGCGACGATGGGCAGCGTGGGCACGGAAACCTGCTGGCCGAGCACGGCGAGCTGTTCTTGTGCCGCCGGACGGCGCACGTCGAGCGAGGCGAGCAGGACCTTCTTGCGGTCCTTCTCGACCAGACGCTTGGCAAGCTTGGCCGACGTCGTCGTCTTGCCCGAGCCCTGCAGGCCCAGCATCAGGATCGCGACCGGCGGATTGGCGCGCAGGTTGATGTCGCTGGCGGTCGAACCCAGCATCTCGACGAGCTTGTCGTTGACGATCTTGACGACCATCTGGCCGGGCGTGACTGAACGCACGACCTGCTGGCCGATCGCCTCGAGCTTCACGCCGGCGACGAAATCCTTGACGACCGAGAGCGCCACGTCGGCTTCGAGAAGGGCGACGCGCACCTCGCGCAGGGCCGCATCGACATCCGCTTCGCCGAGCGCACCGCGCCCGCGCAGCTTGTCGAAGACCGACCCCAGCTTGGTGGATAGCGACTCGAACATCCCGACCCGAAAACCTTCCGGAAGCGCAAAACACGACGGCCGCCGTGCGCGACACTCGCGGACGGCGGGAGACCCGAAGGCCCAAGGGCGCAGATTTCCCCTGAACGGCGGCGGTTCTAGGCCCAAAGGCCGGGACCGTCAAGAACGCCGGGACCACACGTATATAGGCGGCCGCCGGGCGGGCGGGCCCGGATATTTAAGGCATTGAAACAGATTGATAATATCAGGAATGGCGACTGAGCCAGTCTGTTTAGGCTTTATATCCTTAAAATTCGACCGCCCGAGCCGCCTTGCTAGACAAGCCCCGATGCCGGGCCCTATATGCCCGGCCATGAGCGGGCTGCCCTTCCTGAAGATGCACGGTCTCGGCAACGACTTCGTTGTCGTCGATTCGCGTGCGCAGAAAATCGCCCTCGACGATGCGCGTGTGCGCGCGATCGCCGACCGACACAAGGGTGTCGGCTTCGACCAGCTCGTCGTGCTCGAATCCGCACCCGACAAATCGGCCGACGTGTTCTTCCGCTTCCTCAATTCCGACGGATCGGAAGCTGGTGCATGCGGCAACGGCACCCGCTGTGTGGCCGACTTCGTGATGCGCGAACGCAATTCGTCTTCCCTGACGATCCGGACACGTGCGGGCCTGCTGCATGCGCGGCGCGGCGACGGCGGCCTCGTCAGCATCGACATGGGCCCGGCGCGCATCGATTGGCGCGAGATCCCGCTTGCCGAAGCCTGCGACACGACGCACGTACCTCTCGCCCTCGGCCCGCTCTCGGATCCCGTCGCGACGAGCATGGGCAATCCGCACGCGACCTTCTTCGTATCCGATGCCGGAGCCGTCGACCTGGCTGCCCTCGGGCCGACGCTCGAACATCATCCGATCTTCCCGGAGCGCGCGAATATCGGCGTGGCGCAGGTACTCGACCCCGCGACGCTGCGGCTGCGCGTATGGGAACGCGGAGCCGGCATCACGCTGGCCTGCGGCTCGGGTGCGTGTGCCGCGACGGTCGCGGCCGTACGCCGCGGCCTGATCGCCGGCCGGCGCGCACGCGTCGTCGTCGACGGCAGCGCGGGCGGTGCGGGTTCGCTCGACATCGAATGGCGGGACGACGGCAACGTGCTGATGGCCGGCCCCGTCGCCCTCTCCTTCTCCGGCGTCTGGCCCGGATGATCGACGCGCGCGTCGTCAGTTTCGGCTGCCGGCTCAACGCCGCGGAATCCGCGACGATCGAAGCATTGCTGGCGCAGGCCGGCGATCGCGACACGCTCGTCGTCAATACCTGTGCGGTGACGCAGGAGGCCGAGCGCGAGGCGCTGGCCGCCATCCGCCGGCTGCGTCGCGAGAACCCGGCCGCCCGCATCGTCGTGACCGGCTGTGCGGCCCAGCTCGATCCGCAGCGCTTTCAGGGGCTTGCCGAGGTCGATGCGGTCGTCGGCAACCGCGACAAGCTCGAACCCGAAATGTGGCGCGCACGCACCGCACGCGTCTCCGACATCATGGAGCGCCAGGATTTCGTCGCCGGCGATATCGGCCTTGCCGAGGGGCGCACGCGCGCCTTCGTCGAGGTGCAGCAGGGCTGCGACCATCGCTGCACCTTCTGCGTCATCCCCTATGCGCGCGGGCCCTCGCGCTCGCTTCCCGTGGACGCGGTCGTCGCGCGCGTCGCACAGGCCGTCGCCGCAGGACGGCGCGAGGTCGTCTTGACCGGCGTCGACCTGACCGCCTGGGGCGACGACCTGCCCGGCGGTCCCCGGCTCGGCGCGTTGTGTGCGGCGATCCTCGCGGCGGCACCGGATCTTGCGCGCCTGCGCCTGTCGTCGGTCGATCCGGCCGAGCTCGACGATAGAATCTACAGCCTTTTGGGGCAGGAACGCCGTTTCGCGCCCTTCCTGCATCTGTCGGTGCAGGCCGGCGACGACCTGATCCTCAAGCGCATGAAGCGCCGCCACAGCCGCGCGCACATCGTCGACGCCGTCGCGCGCGCGCGCGCCGCACGCCCCGATATCGCCATCGCGGCCGACTTGATTGCCGGCTTCCCGACCGAAAGCGACGCCGCCTTCGCGAACACATGTACTCTCGTGGACGAAATCGGCCTGTCGGGCGCGCACGTCTTCGCCTATTCGCCGCGCCCCGGCACGCCGGCCGCCCGGATGCGCCCGCTGCCCGAGGCGACGGTCCGCGCCCGCGCGAAGCTGCTGCGCGAGACGGTCGCGCATGCGCGGACGCGCTACCTCGCCGGCCGCGTCGGCGGCGATGCCGAGATCCTCGTCGAGAAATCGGGCCGCGACGGGCTCGATGCGCAGGGCGTGCGCGTGCGGCTCGACGGTCCGCAGCCGCGCGGCACGCTGCTGCGCGTGCGGATATCCGGTCACGACGCGACCGGCCTTTCGGGCGTCGCGGCATGAGCTGGCTTGGCCGCCTCAAGGAAGGCCTGAAGAAGTCCTCGGGCAAGCTCGTCGACGGGATCGGCCGCGCGCTCAATCTCGGGCGGCTCGATGCGGCTTCGCTCGACGCGCTCGAAGAAGCGCTGATCGAAGCCGATCTCGGCCCGGCGGTCGCGGCAAAACTGGTCGAGCGCGTGCGCGCGCACAAGCTGCCGGCCGACACGCCCGCGATCGAGGTGCGTCGCCTGCTCGCCGCCGAAATCGCGACGATCCTTTCGCCTGTCGTGCGCAGCTGGGCACCCGATCCCGCGCGCCGGCCGCATGTCGTGCTGGTCGTCGGCGTGAACGGCAGCGGCAAGACGACGACGATCGGCAAGATCGCGTCTTCCCTGCGCGCCGAGGGCAGGTCGGTGATGCTGGCCGCCGGCGACACGTTCCGTGCGGCCGCCGTGCGCCAGCTCGAGATCTGGGGCGAGCGCGCGGGTGTGGCGGTCGTCACCGCGCGCGAAGGCGGCGATCCGGCGGCTCTCGCCTTCGAAGCGCTGGAGAAGGCGCGCACGGCAAATGTCGACGTGCTGCTCGTCGATACCGCAGGCCGGCTGCACAACAAGGCCGACCTGATGGACGAGTTGAAGAAGATTGTGCGCGTTATCAAGAAGCTGGATGCGAGTGCGCCGCACGACACGATGCTCGTCCTCGATGCGACGATCGGACAGAACGCGCTGGCGCAGGTCGAGACGTTCAAGAGCATGGTCGACGTGAACGCGCTGGTCGTCACCAAGCTCGACGGCAGCGCCAAGGGCGGCGTCCTGGTCGCGATCGCGAATCGATTCGCGACTCCGACGGTGCTGATCGGTGTCGGCGAGGGTATCGACGATCTAAAATCGTTCGATGCGGAAAGTTTTTCGAAGAGCCTTCTCGACCTCGATACGTGACGAAATCGCGCGCGGAATTCCGGCGCGCGCGCAAAACGCCGACATGCAAATAGTCGCGATTTTATTTGGGTTTTTTAGCTGTCGCTCACTAGGTGTAGCAGGCGTTCGGGCGACTCCCGCAACACCATGCGCAGACCCCTAACGATAGTGGGATCACGGATGTCAACCCCCCTCATATTGAATTTCCTTGACATGCCCTTGTTCAAAATGATGTTCTAGCGACGGTCGGATCGTCTCCAGGGAGGGCTCCAACTCCGTCGAAGGTCAAAAGGGCAGGGATTAAACACCCAGCTCCGCTCAGACCCCCGACGTGCCTTTCCCGGTCCGACACCATCGGAAACAAGGAGTCACATCATGGCTGCGAAGAAGAAGGCTAAGAAGAAGGCCGCTAAGAAGAAGAAGTAAGCGGTTTTCGCTCGGTGCATTTGGGGGCGCGGGGGTTCTTCTCCCGCGCCCCTTCTGCATTTCAGGGGTAGAATCCGCCATCCGGTCCGGGAGGAGCGCGGGACAGTTGGAAAAAATCGATCCGTCGGTGGCCGGTCTCGTCCTGCTTGCCGCCGTCATGCACGCGTCCTGGAACGCGGTCGTCAAGTCGGATCCCGACCGCCTTGCCTCTTTCGGCCTCGTGATGCTTGCCGGCAGCGTCTTCGGCCTGGCGATGGCACCTTTCATCGAGCTGCCGGCCCCCGCCGCCTGGCCCTATCTGTTCGCCTCGATCGCGATCCACCTCTTCTATTACGTGTTCCTGCTGCGCGCCTACGCGCTGGGCGACCTGTCGCTCGTCTATCCGATCGCGCGCGGCCTCGGTCCCACGCTGGTCGCGATCATGTCGGGAACCCTCATCGGCGAATTCCTGAATTTCCGCGAATCGGTCGGCGTGGTGCTGGTCTCGTTCGGCATTGCCGGTCTCGCCTTCGCGCGCGGCATCCCGAATTTCACGGAACGGCGCGCGATCGGACTCGCCGTCTGCACGGGCTTCACGATCGCGGCCTATACGGTCGTCGACGGCCTGGGGGCGCGTCTGTCGGGCAACGCGCTGTCCTATATCGTCTGGCTCAACCTGCTGGAGGGCCCGTGGATCTTCGTCTTCGCGATGTGGAAGCGCGGCCCGGCGATCTATCTCTATGTCCGCAAATACTGGTGGCGCGGAACGGCCGGTGGCGTGGTCGCGACGATCGGCTACGGAATCGCGATCTGGGCCTCGAGCCTGGGTGCCATCGCGCATGTATCGGCCTTGCGCGAGACGTCGGTGCTGTTCGCGTCGCTGATGGGCACGTTCCTGCTCCACGAACCGTTCGGCCGCTGGCGTATCGTTGCCGCAGTCGTCCTCGTCAGCGGGCTGCTGGCAATGAATTTCAGGATCGGGTGATCCGGTGACGGGCGAAGCGCTCCTGCGGCTTGGCGTCTTCATCGGCCTGCTCGCCGCGATGGCGCTTTGGGAGGTCGCGGCACCGCGCCGCGCCGAAAGTGCCGAACGGCGGCGGCGCTGGCCGGCCAATCTTGCCTTCGCGGCGTTCGGCGCACTGGTTGCCCGCATCCTCGTTCCGGGCGGGGCCGCCGCATCGGCAGCGTATGCGCAAGCCCAGGGCTGGGGCCTGCTCGGTACGGCCACCCTGCCCGACTGGCTGGCGTTCATCGTCGGCATCGGAACGCTCGATCTGGCGATCTATTTCCAGCACCGGATCTTCCATGCGGTTCCGGCCCTGTGGGCGCTGCACCGGATGCATCATTCCGACACGATGTTCGATACGACCACCGGCGTGCGCTTCCACCCGCTGGAGATCGCCCTTTCGCTCGCGATCAAGATTGCCGTGATCGCCGCCGTGGGTGCGCCGCCGGAGGCCGTGCTCGCCTTCGAAATCCTGCTCAACGCCGGCTCCCTGTTCAATCACGCCAATGTCCGCATGCCGGCCCGCGTCGAGTGCATGCTGCGCGCGATCGTCGTCACGCCGGACATGCACCGCGTCCATCACTCGGTCGTGCGCGCGGAAACCGACAGCAATTTCGGTTTCTCGGTTTCGTGGTGGGATCGGCTGTTCGGCACCTACCGCGCCGAACCGGCGGACGGCCAACTCGGCATGACGATCGGCCTGCCGCAATACCGCGACGAGGCCAGCCAGCGCCTGACGGCCCTGCTCGCCCAGCCTTTCCGCAGCGTTCAATAGTCGCCGAAGGCGCCCGGCGGATTGGTCCGGGCGGGAAAAGCCGGCGCGTCGCCAACCTCGCGCCAATGCTCCAGCGCCCACCGCACGGACGGGAATGCCAGTTCGCCCCACGGGATCTCGTCCCAGTCATAGAGGCGCACGTCCTGGCTTTCGGGCCCGGCCGAGAAATCGGCGTCGAGCAGGCGCGCGCGATAGATGAGCTGGACCTGGCTGATGCGCGGCACCGAATAGACGCCCAGCAGCGCTTCGATCGCGATCCGGGCATTCGCTTCCTCGAGTGCCTCGCGCGCAGCACCGGCTTCGGGCGCCTCGCCCAGCTCCAGGTACCCGGCCGGCAGCGTCCAGAAGCCGATGCGCGGTGCGATCGCCCGTTTGCACAGCAGGACCTTGCCCTGCCAGAGCGGGACGGCGCCGACCACGATCTTGGGATTGTCGTACTGGATGAAGCCGCAGTCGGCACAGACAAGCCGCTCGCGCGTGTCCCCTTCGGGTACCGCGCGCACCGACGGGCCGACGGGCTTCGGGGCGTTCATGGCGCCAAAGTGTGACTTGGCCGGTCCGGCGCAGGCAAGCCCGCCCTGCCGGTATCCGAAGGCGGCTAGATCACCAGATCGACGAGCGAGCCGCGCGGCAGCGTGCGCTGCGGGCGGGCTTCCTCGGCGAAATTGGCCGCAAGCGCGGCCTGCGCCTCGGGAATTCCGGCACCGCGGGCCGTCACGGACAGGCCGGTCGCCACTTCGGCAAACGAGCCGCCGCGGGCAGGGGAGCTCGATCGGCCCGAAACACGCCCGTTTTCCGGACGTACGAGACCGTTTGCAATCGAAGGTGCGCCAGCTTGAATCTGCATGATCTGCAATAGAAGCAAATTTGATTTAATTCTCCGTTAATTTTGAAAAAGTATGTTCGATGTGCCTGCCGACAAGGCACGCACGGCGAAAATGCCACGCGCAATGCGACGCGAACCGTCTCGAATCCCGTTTCAATTCCGTGACGTTGGCAAAATGCAAATCGCCGCACGCAGATGTCACGGTTGCGAGCGAATTCGTCGCTGCGACACAGCGCACGTCTGGATTTGTAGGATGATCAGATTTAGACTTACTAATAGAAGACGTGCGAGTTGGGCGCGGCGAAGAATTCGGTGACGTACCTAAGATGACGGTTCCATTCGACAGTGAACAGTTGCGCGGGCTGCTCGTCCTCGCCCAGGACAAGCGGCCGGATGCGCGCGCGCATCTTGCGGTTCGCATGGGCGACATGATCCTCGGCACCGATCTCGGCTCGATGACCGCGCGCGAGCGCGAACTCGCCGAGGAAATTCTCCAGCGTCTACTTCACGAACTCGAGATGCCGATCCGCCGTGCACTCGCCGAGCGGCTCGCCGCCGAGGGCGTGGCCCCGCGCCGCCTGATCGTGCAGCTGGCCAACGACCGGATCGAGGTCGCCTGGCCGGTGCTGCTCAAGTCCGAGCTCCTCGACGACGGCGAGCTGCTCAACGTCATCCGCACGCGCACGTTCCAGCACCGCCTGGCGATCGCGCGGCGCGACCGCATCTCGGCGCCCGTCAGCGATGCCCTCGTGCGCCCCGGCGAGCAGGACGTCGTGCGCGCCGTGCTCGAGAATCCGGGTGCCACGATCGCGACCGACACGTTCGAGACGCTGGTCGAGCATTCGCAGTCCGATTCCGACCTCCAGGAGATGATCCTGAAGCGCGAGGACCTCGACCCGAAGCTTGCCGGCCGCATGTATGGCTGGGTTTCCGAGGCGCTGCGCCGGCACATCATCGAGAATTTCGAGATCGACCACTATCTGCTCGACAAGGCCATCGGCGACGCACTCGCCGAAGTCGTCGCCGACCATGCGCGCGTCGCCGCCCTCAACGGGGCGCTCGTCCGGATCCGCGGTGCTTTGGATCGCGACGACGTCGATGACCTGCAGCTCCTGCTGCCGCTGGTGCGCGCGGGCGAACGCTCGCTGCTCGAGACGCTGTTCGCCAAGTTCGCGCGCGTGTCGGTCGCGACCGCACGACGCTGCCTCTACGAGCAGGGCGGCCGCGCGCTCGCCGTGGCCTGCAAGGGCTGCCATGTCGACAAGGCGCTGTTCACCGAATTTTTCATCGCGATGCGCCAGCTCGGCGGCCCGACCGGCGGCCTGGTCGACCCGGGCGAACTGTTCGACGCGCTTTCCTTCTACGATCTGGTCGACGACGACGTCGCGGAAGCCAAGGTTTCGGCCTGGCGGCGCGGCGAGACGCGCGGACCCCTCATCGAAGACGGGCTGGTCGCCGCCGAAACGCAGCGCGAGACGCTGACACCCGCCCCGACGCGCAAGATGCACGCCGGCGGCACGCCGCGCCGGCGCCCGCTCAAGCGGCTGAACTAGACCTTCCGTTCAAGCATTGACCGTTCAGCGCTGCGCAAGGGCGGCCACGCCCGGCAGCTCCTTGCCTTCGAGCCATTCCAGGAACGCCCCGCCCGCGGTCGAGACGTAGCTGAACGCGTCGACCGCACCCGCCTTGGCAAGGGCCGCGACCGTGTCGCCGCCGCCGGCGACCGACATCAGCTTGCCCCCCTTCGTGCGTTCGGCCACGCCGCGCGCAAGGGCCGTGGTACCGGCATCGAACGGCGCATGCTCGAAGGCGCCGACCGGGCCGTTCCACACGAGGGTCCGGGCGCCGTCGAAGATCCGCAGCGTCTCGGCGACCGACAGCGGCCCGATATCGAGGATCATCGCGTCGGAAGGAATGCGGCCGATCGGCACGGTGCGGGCACCGGCGGCGTCGGTCAGCGCACCCGCGACGACCGCATCGACCGGCAGCACGATCTGCTTTCCGGAGGATTCGGCGTCCGCCATGATCCGGCGCGCGGTTTCGGCCATGTCGGCCTCGCACAGCGAGCGGCCGACGGAAATGCCCTTGGCGTGAAGGAACGTGTTGGCCATGCCGCCGCCGATCGCGAGGATGTCGACGCGCGCGACGAGGTTGCCGATCAGGTCGAGCTTGGTCGAGATCTTAGACCCGCCGATGACGGCCGCGACCGGCCGCCTGGGGTGGTCGAGCGCCTTGCCCAGCGCATCGAGCTCGGCCTGCATGGAAAGCCCGGCCGCACTTGGAAGCACGTGCGCGATCCCCTCGGTCGAGGCATGCGCGCGATGGGCACAGGAAAACGCGTCGTTGACATAGATGTCGCCGAGTTCGGCGAGCGCCTTGACGAAGGCCGTCTCGTTCTTCTCCTCGCCCTTGTGGAAGCGCAGGTTTTCCAGAAGGGCGACATCGCCGCTCTTCATTTTCCCAATCACGGCCTGCGCCGCCGGGCCGATGCAGTCGTCGGCGAAGGCGACCGGCCGGCCGATCGCCTTGGCGAGCGGGGCGACGAGCGGGGCCAGCGACTGGCTGGCATCGCGCCCCTTGGGCCGGCCGAAATGCGACAGGACGATCACCTTCGCCCCCTTGCGGGCCAATTCCGCCGCCGTGGGCGCAAACCGGACGATCCGGGTGGCATCGCTGACCGCGCCGTCCTGCATGGGGACGTTGAGATCGGCGCGCACGAGGACGCGCTTGCCGGAAAAATCGTAGTCGCCGAGAGTCTTGAAACGGGTCATGGTGCGGGCGTTCCTGGCTGGCCGAGTCGGGGTCGGATTCCCCCGCCGTCTGGCGCCTCTATCGCCCAACGGAGAGAAGTTCGCAATGTCCCAGCCGTCCGCACCTGCCCTGCCCCGCGTTTTCGTGGCGATCGACCGCATGCGCGCCGAAGAGGCGGCGGCGGATCTCGTCCGGTTGGGCACCGACGGATTTGCGCTGAAGCTGGGCCTCGAATTCTTCGTGGCCAACGGGCCGGACGGCGTGCGCAAGGTCGCGGGCACGCGCCCGCTGTTCCTCGACCTCAAGCTCCACGACATCCCCAATACCGTCGCCGGCGGCGTGCGTGCGGCCGCGCTGTGCCGGCCGCGCTTCCTGACGATCCATGCCAGCGGCGGACGCGCGATGCTCGCCTCTGCGCGCGACGCCGCGCGCGATGCAGGCGCCGACCGGCCGCTGCTGCTCGCGATCACGGTCCTTACCAGCCTCGACGATGCCGATCTCGACGCGGTCGGCCAGCGCGGGCCGTCGGGCGACCAGGCGCTGCGCCTTGCCATGCTGGCGCGCGAGGCGGGCGTCGACGGCGTAGTCTGCTCGCCACACGAGATCGCGCGGCTGCGCAAGGCGGTCGGGCCGGACTTCAAGCTCATCGTCCCCGGCATCCGCCCGGAATGGGCGGCCGCGGGCGACCAGAAGCGCATCATGACGCCGCGCGAGGCGGTCGATCTCGGAGCCGACCATCTCGTGATCGGCCGGCCGATCACGCAGGCGACCGATCCGAAAGCGGCCCTCGCGCGCGTGCTTGCCGAAATCGCCCGATGACGACGCTGGCGAAAATCTGCGGGATTAATTCGGTTCCGGCCGTGCAGGCCGCGTCGGGCGCCGACTTCGTCGGCTTCAACTTCTTCCCGCGCAGCCCGCGCAGCGTCACGCGCGAACAGGCGCGCTTTCTCGCAAGCCACCTGCCGCGGCGCGTGCGCCGGGTCGCACTCGTCGTCGATCTGGACGATTCCGCCCTCGACGCGATCCTGTCGGTCTTCCGGCCCGACATCCTGCAGCTTCACGGGCACGAGACGCCGGCCCGGACGGCCGAAATCCGCGCGCGCACAAAGCTGCCCGTCATGAAAGTGCTCGGTATCGCGACGGCAGCCGATTTCGACGGGGCCGCCGCCTATCTCGACGTCGCCGACCGGCTGATGTTCGACGCCAAGCCGCCCAAGCGCGAAGGGGCGTTGCCCGGCGGCAACGCCGTCAGCTTCGACTGGACACTGCTGGCCGGCCGGAAATGGACCCGGCCCTGGATGCTGGCCGGGGGCCTGACGCCGCAGAATGTCGCGACCGCCATCCGCACGGCCGGGGCACCTGCCGTAGACGTCGCGTCGGGCGTGGAAGACCGGCCGGGACACAAATCCCCGCGCCTGATCCGGCGCTTTCTGGCGGCCGTCCGGGCAGTCTGAGGTCGCTTGGCCCGGGCGGGCGGCTCGGCTATAACCGCGCGGCCATGAACAAGCTCAATTCCTTCCGCGCCGGGCCCGACGAAAACGGGCATTTCGGCATTTTCGGGGGCCGCTACGTCTCCGAAACCCTGATGCCCCTGATCCTGGAGGTCGAGCGCGCCTATACGGCTGCCCGCAACGACCCGGCCTTCCAGAAGGAGCTCGACTATTACCTTGCCCACTATGTGGGCCGGCCCTCGCCGCTGTGGCTTGCCGAACGCCTGACCAAGGCGCTGGGCGGAGCCAAGATCTACCTGAAGCGCGACGAGCTCAACCACACGGGTGCCCACAAGATCAACAGCTGCATGGGCCAGATCCTGCTCGCCCAGCGCATGGGCAAGAAGCGCATCATCGCCGAGACGGGGGCCGGCCAGCACGGTGTCGCCACCGCGACGGTCTGTGCGCTGTTCGGCATGTCGTGCACCGTCTACATGGGCGAGACCGACATCGCCCGCCAGGCACCCAACGTCTTCCGCATGAAGCTGCTGGGGGCCGAGGTGAAGCCGGTCACCTCGGGTACCGGCACGCTCAAGGACGCGATGAACGAGGCGCTGCGCGACTGGGTCGCCAATGTCGAGGACACCTACTACATCATCGGCACGGTCGCGGGACCGCATCCCTATCCGATGATGGTGCGCGACTTCCAGAGCGTGATCGGCCGCGAGACGCGCGAGCAGATCATGGGCTTCGAAGGCCGCCTGCCCGACCTGCTGGTCGCGTGCATCGGCGGCGGATCGAACGCGATGGGCCTGTTCCACCCGTTCCTCGACGACAAGGAAGTCGCGATGGACGCGGTCGAGGCGGCGGGTCTCGGCCTCGACAGCGGCAAGCACGCGGCTTCGCTGCAGGGCGGCCGGCCGGGCGTGCTGCACGGCAACCGCACTTTCCTGCTGATGGACGACGACGGCCAGATCGCCGAGGCGCACTCGATCTCGGCCGGTCTCGACTATCCCGGCATCGGCCCCGAGCATTCGTGGCTGCACGACATCAAGCGCGTCAACTACGTGGCGGCGACCGACGACGAGGCGATCGAGGCCTTCAAGCTCCTGTCGCGCACGGAAGGCATCCTGCCGGCACTGGAGCCGGCGCATGCCCTCGCCCATGTCGCGCGCATCGCGCCCAAATTGCCCAAGGAACATCTGATCGTGATGAATCTCTGCGGCCGCGGCGACAAGGACATCTTCACGATCGGCGAACGCCTGGGGGTGAAGCTGTGAGCCGCCTTGCCGGACGCTTCGCCGAACTCGCCAGGGAAGGCCGGGCGGGCCTCGTCACCTACGTGATGGCGGGCGATCCCGATGCGGCACAGGCGCAGGCGATCCTCGACGGGCTGCCCGCCGCGGGTGCCGACGTGATCGAGCTCGGCCTGCCCTTCTCCGATCCGATGGCCGACGGGCCGGCGATCCAGGCCGCTGCCCTGCGCGCACTCAAGGCTGGGGCCACGACGCGCAAGGTGCTTGGCCAGCTCAAGCAGTTCCGCACGAAGGACACGACCACGCCGATCGTGCTGATGGGCTATTACAATCCGATCTACATCTACGGCCCCGAGAAGTTCTGCAAGGACGCCGCGGCCGCGGGTGCCGACGGCCTGATCGTCGTCGACCTGCCGCCCGAGGAGGACGCCGAGCTGCGCCCCTACGCCAAGGCCGCCGGGCTCGATCTCGTGCGTCTGGCCACGCCGACGACCGACGACAGGCGCCTGCCCGACGTGCTCGAAGGCGCATCGGGCTTCCTCTATTACGTCGCCGTCCTCGGCGTCACGGGCACCAAATCCATCGTCAGCACGAAGGTGGCCGAGGCGGTCGCACGCATCCGGCGCTCGACCAAGCTGCCCATCGCGGTCGGTTTCGGCATCAAGACGCCGGCGGACGCGACCGCGATCGCACGCGACGCCGACGCGGCCGTCGTCGGTTCGGCACTCGTCCAGAAGGTCATCGAAGCGGGCCCCGGCGATGCGGCATCGCGCGTGCACGCACTTGTGCGCGACCTTGCCAAGGGCGTGCGCGCGGCCCGGCAGAAGCAGAACGCGTGAGGGACAGGCGATGAGCTGGCTTACCAACTTCGTCCGCCCCAAGCTGCGCGCCCTCGTGCGCAAGAACGAGGTGCCGGACAATCTGTGGGACACGTGCCCGGCCTGCAGCAAGATGATCTTCCATCGCGACCTGGAGGCCAACCAGCGCGTCTGCCCGCACTGCGGCCACCACATGCGCCTGCCGGCCAAGCGCCGGCTGGAGTCGTTGTTCGACGACGGCGCCTATGCGCGCATCGAGCTGCCGAAGGTGGCGCTGGATCCGCTCAAGTTCCGTGACCAGAAGAAATATACGGACCGGTTGAAGGCCGCGCGCGAGAAGACCGGCGAGCAGGACGCGATTCTCGTCGCCCACGGCCGCATCGGCGGCATGGGTGCAGTCGTCGCCGTGTTCGATTTCGAATTCCAGGGCGGCTCGATGGGTCTTGCCGTCGGCGAAGGCCTCGTCGCGGCATCGAAGCTTGCCGTCCTCCAGCAATCGCCGCTGATCGTCATCCCCGCCTCGGGCGGGGCGCGCATGCAGGAAGGCATCCTGTCGCTGATGCAGATGCCGCGCAGCGTGATCGCGGCCGAGGACGTCAAGGAAGCGGGGCTTCCCTATATCGTCATCCTGACCGACCCGACGACGGGCGGCGTGTCGGCCTCCTTCGCGATGCTCGGCGATATCGCGATCGCCGAGCCGGGTGCCACGGTCGGCTTCGCCGGCGCACGCGTCATCGAAGAGACGCTGCGCGAGAAGCTGCCGCCCGGCTTCCAGAAGGCCGAATACCTGCTCGAACACGGCATGGTCGACATGGTCGTCCATCGCCACGAGCTGCGCGCCATGCTGGTGCGCCTGATCGGCCTGCTGACCGAGCGCAAGCCGCGCGCCGACGTGGTCAAGCTGCCGCAGCCGCAGCTCGAGATCCCGTCCGCCAAGGCGTGAGCGCCGATCCGATCCTGGAGCGTCTGAAGACGCTCCATCCCAAGGCGATCGACATGTCGCTCGACCGCGTGGTCGGGCTGATGAAGGCGCTGGGCGATCCGCAGGATGCACTCGCCCCCGTCGTCCACGTCGCCGGCACGAACGGCAAGGGCTCCACGATCGCCTATCTGCGCGCGATGCTGGAAGCCGCCGGCAAGCGCGTGCATGTCTACACCTCGCCCCATCTCGTGCGCTTCAACGAGCGCATCCGCTTGGCCGGATCGCTGATCGGCGAGGAGGCGCTTGCCGCGATCCTCGAGGAGATCGAGCGCATCAATGCCGGCGCCCCGATCACGTTCTTCGAAGTGACGACGGCCGCCGCCTTCCTCGCCTTCGCGCGCCAGAAGGCCGACTACGTGCTGCTCGAGACCGGCATGGGCGGGCGGCTCGACGCGACCAATCTTGTCCGCCGGCCGGCCGTCATCGCGCAGACGCCGATCTCGTTCGACCACATGCAGTATCTGGGCGACACGCTCGCCCTGATCGCCGGCGAGAAGGCCGGGATCATGAAGCCGGGCGTGCCCACCGCCATCGGCGTCCAGCCGCCGGAAGCCGCGGCCGTGTTCGACCGGCGCGGTGCGGAACTCGGCGTGCCGCTGTTCCGCCATGGCCGCGAATGGCGGTTCGCGATCGGGCCGGACGGGTTCCTCTATTCGGGCCGCAGCGAACGCCGCCTGCCGGCGCCCGTGCTGCCGGGCCCGCACCAGTTCGACAATGCGGGCCTTGCCGTCGCCTGCGCCGAGCTCCTCGGGCTCGATACCGCCGCCATCGCGGCCGGCCTGACGGGCGCGCAATGGCCCGCCCGCCTGCAACGCCTGACAAAAGGTCCGTTGCCGGCGTTGCTGCCGGCAGGGACGGCGCTCTATCTCGACGGCGGCCACAACGAAGCGGCGGGCGAAGCGCTGGCCGGGTGGATCGCCGGCCGACCGATCGATCTGGTGTTCGGCATGCTGTCGACCAAGGAACCGGCAAGTTTCCTGCGGCACGTGGCGCCCTTCGTGCGCCGCCTGCGTGCGATTCCCATTTCGGGCGAACCGCTGTCGCGCCCGGCTTCCGAGATCGCGGCAGCGGCCCGGACGGTCGGGATCGCCGACGTCGCCGAGGCGGCCGACGAGCGCGCGGCCGTCGCCGCGTTGGCGGCCGGCGCAGGCCCGAACGTGCCGGTGCTGGTCTGCGGCTCGCTCTATCTGTGCGGCCGCGTGCTCGCCGAGAACGGCTGAGACAACCCTTGCGCTCGCCACCCGCGGCCCGCCCCTGCTAGTCTTGCGCATGGTCTTCGGCAAGCTCTTCGGACGCGGCGGCGGAAAGACGGGTGCTTCGCTCGACAAGGGGGCTGGCACCTTCCTTGCCGCGGCACCGGTCGGCTTCTATTCGCTCGATGCCGGCGGCCGCTTCGTCTTCGCGAATGCGGCATTCGCCGACATGCTGGGCCGTCCGCTGGCCGAGATCGTCGGCGGCCTGCGCCTGCACGACGTGCTGGCCGAGCCGATCCCGGCCGGGACCGCCCCGTACGACCCGTTCGGCGGGCTCGGCCTTGCCAAAGGCGACGTGCGTTTCCGCCATCTGGCGGGCGCACCGGCCCTCCTTTCGATCTCGCAGACCTGCGATCCGGCGGCACCCGACGGCATCACCGTGCGCGCCATGGCGCGCGATGCCGAGCCCGAGCGCGAGATGGCAAGTGCCCTTGCCCGCAGCGAACTCGGCTTCCGCCGCTTCTTCGAGAACGCGCCCGTGGGCATCGCCCTCGTCGATCCGGACGGGCGGCTGACCGAGACCAACCGCGCCTTCCAGCGCCTCGCGGGCGCCGACCGCGAGGGGGCGGCCGGCCGGAACCTGACGATGTTCGTGGTTCCCGAGGAACGTGCGGAACTGATCGGCAAGCTGCGCCGGCTCGCGATCGCCTCGTCGGGCAAGGGGGCGAGCGATCGCGCACCCGAACATATCAACGTCCGGCTGGTCGGGTCGGACGGCAAGGAGCACATCGTCGCGACCTTCGCGCGGGCACTCGACGAATCGGCGGGCACCGAGGGTGCGACGATCCTGCATTTCCTCGACATCAGCGAGCAACGCCGGCTCGAACAGCAGTTCGCCCAGTCGCAGAAGATGCAGGCGGTCGGCCAGCTCGCCGGCGGCGTGGCGCACGACTTCAACAACCTGCTGACCGCGATGATCGGCTTCTGCGACCTGCTGCTGCTGCGCCACCAGCCGGGCGACGCGTCGTTCGCCGACATCATGCAGATCCGGCAGAACGCCAACCGGGCGGCGAACCTGGTGCGCCAGCTCCTCGCCTTCTCGCGCCAGCAGACGCTGCAGCCCAAGGTCCTCGACGTGACCGACGCGCTGACCGAGCTTTCGCACCTGCTGCGCCGCCTGATCGGTGCGGCCATCGAGCTCAAGGTCGTGCACGCGCGCGACCTGTGGCTCGTGCGCGTCGACCAAGGCCAGCTCGAACAGGTGATCATCAATCTTGCCGTCAACGCGCGCGACGCGATGAACAACGGCGGCACGCTGACGATCCGCACGTCGAACGCGACGCGCACGGTGCCCGAACGCCACGGCGACGAGGAGATTCCGCCCGGGGAATACGTCCGCGTCGACGTCGCGGACACCGGGACGGGCATTCCCGCCGACATCATCGGACGGATCTTCGAGCCGTTCTTCTCGACCAAGGCGATCGGTTCGGGCACCGGGCTGGGACTGTCGACCGTCTACGGCATCGTGCGCCAGACCGGCGGTTTCGTGCAGGTCGACAGCGCGCCCGGCCGCGGCTCCACCTTCACGCTGCTGCTGCCGCGCTGGACCGGCCCCGCACAGGAAGAAAGCCCCGACAATTCGCCCGCTCGCCGGCGCGACCTGACCGGAGCCGGGACCGTGCTGCTGGTCGAGGACGAGGACGCCGTGCGCCTGTTCGGTGCGCGCGCCCTGCGCAACAAGGGCTACAAGGTCGTCGAGGCGAAGACGGGCGATGCGGCACTGGATATCGTGCGCGAGATCGGTGCCACGATCGACCTGATGATCACCGACGTGGTCATGCCGCAGATGGACGGCACGACGCTGATCCGCGAGTCGCGCAAGCTGTTCCCGGCGCTGAAGATCGTGTGCATCTCGGGCTATGCCGAGGAGCAGTTCCGCCAGACGCTTGCGGGTTTCGACAACGTGCACTTCCTGCCCAAGCCCTTCAGCCTCGATCAGCTGGCGGCCAAGGCCAAGGAAGCGATGCGACCGGGAAGCTAGAGCTCGGCGATATCCCACCGGCCGTGGTGCGGCAGCAGATAGATCGGGATCGCGTTGCCCAGCTGCGCCGATGGTGCGAGGCCGAAGGCCCTGCGCAGCGCGCTGAACACGCCGCCGTGCGCGACGACGAGTACCGGGCCGGGCCGGGCGAGTGCGCGGCGCACGCCCGCCTGCGCGCGGCGGCAGAAATCGACGTAGGTCTCCGCCCCTTCGGGCGTCTCGCCGAGCTGCCAGCGGGCCAGCAGGCCATCTTCGGGCGTGCCTTCGCGCACGCCGAGTGCGACTTCGGCGAGGCCGGGGTCGAGTTCGACCGGCAGGCCCAGCGCTTCGGCCGCGATTTCGGCCGTGCGGCGCGCGCGCGACAGCGGGCTGGCGACAATCGTGGCGATCGGCAGACCCGCGAGCCGTGCTGCGGCAGCATATGCCTGCTCCAGACCTGTCTCGTTGAGCGGTACGTCGATGTTTCCCTGGAGCCGGTGCTCGCGGTTCCAGTCGGTCTGGCCGTGGCGCAGGAAATAGAAGGGGACGGGCGGGATCTTCTCCGCACCGTCCCCGGTATCGTTGGCCGCGTGCCGCATCAGATCGTGCGCGCGACTTCCTCGACCTCGAAGCACTCGATCAGGTCGCCCTCGCGGATGTCCTCATAGTTCTCGAAGGCCATGCCGCATTCGTAGCCGTCCTGGACCTCGCGCACTTCTTCCTTGAAGCGGCGCAGCGTCTTGAGCGTGCCCTCGTGGATGACCGTCTGGTCGCGCAGCAGGCGCACCTTGGCGCCGCGCTTGACCATGCCTTCGACCACGCGGCAGCCGGCGACCTTGCCGACCTTCGTGATGTTGAAGACCTGGCGGATTTCCGCGTTGCCGAGAAACTTCTCCTTCAGCGTCGGCGAGAGCATGCCGGAGAGGGCCGCCTTGATCTCGTCGATGACGGTGTAGATGATCGAGTAGTAGCGGATCTCGATCCCGTCGCGCTTGGCCATCTCGCGGGCCTGCGGGTTGGCGCGTACGTTGAAGCCGATGATCAGGCCTTGGCTCGCCTTGGCGAGCGCTATGTCGCCTTCGGTGATGCCGCCGACAGCACCGTGGAGGACGCGCACCGCGACCTCGTCGGTGCGAAGCCGGCTGAGGGCACCGACGATCGCTTCGAGCGAACCCTGCACGTCGGTCTTGACGACGACCGCGAGTTCCTTGGCTTCGCCCTGCTGGATCTTGTCGAACATCTGCTCGAGCGTGCCGCGTGCGCGTGCCGTAGCGGTGGCATCGCGCGAGCGGCGCTGGCGGAACTCGGTCACCTCGCGTGCGCGCGCGTCGTTGTCGACGACCTGGAAGTCGTCGCCCGCCTGCGGCGTGCCGTTGAGGCCGATGACCTCGACCGGCGTCGAAGGCCCGGCGGCGTCGATCTGGCGGCCGCGGTCGTCGACGAGGGCGCGTACGCGCCCCCACTCCTCGCCCGCGACGAAGATGTCGCCGACCTTGAGCGTACCCTTCTGCACCAGCACGGTGGCGACCGGACCGCGGCCGCGTTCGAGCTTGGCTTCGACGATCGCACCCTGTGCCGCACGCTCGGGGTTGGCGCGCAGCTCCAGGATTTCGGCCTGCAGCAGGATCGCTTCCTCGAGCTTGTCGAGACCGGTGCGCGCCTTGGCCGAGACGTCGATGCCCAGCGTGTCGCCGCCGTAGCCTTCGAGGGCCACGTCGTGCTGCAGGAGATCGCGTCGCACGCGGTCGGAGTCGGCATCCGGCTTGTCGACCTTGTTGATCGCGACGATCATCGGGACGCCCGCCGCCTTGGCGTGCGCGATCGCCTCGATCGTCTGCGGCTGGATGCCGTCGTCGGCGGCCACGACCAGCACGACGATGTCGGTGACCTTGGCGCCGCGCGCACGCATGGCGGTGAACGCCTCGTGGCCCGGGGTGTCGAGGAACGTGATCGCCTGGCCGCCCTTCAGCAGCACCTTGTAGGCGCCGATATGCTGCGTGATGCCGCCGGCTTCGTGCTTGGCGACGTCGGTCGCGCGGAGCGCGTCGAGCAGCGACGTCTTGCCGTGGTCGACATGGCCCATGATCGTGACGACGGGGGCGCGCGGCTGCAGCGCCACGTCGGTGTCGGTGTTGCCCTCGAGGCCGATTTCGACGTCGGCTTCGGCCACGCGCTTAACCTTGTGGCCGAACTCGGCGACGATCAGTTCGGCGGTGTCGGCGTCGATCGGTTCGTTGATCGTCGCCATCACGCCCATCTTCATCAGCGACTTGATGACGTCGACGCTGCGCTCGGCCATGCGGTTGGCGAGTTCCTGCACCGTGATCGCCTCGGGCACCACGACGTCGCGCACGACCTTGGCGGCCGGGCCCTGCTGGAACATGCGCGCGCGTTCCTTTTCGCGCGCGCGCTTCATCGCGGCGAGCGAGCGCACGCGGATCGTCTCTTCGCTGTCGAGCGCCTGGGTGACCGAGATCTTGCCCTGGCGGCGTTCCTTGAGGTCGCGCCCGCCTTCGGGAGCGGCCTTGCCGGGGCCGGGGCGGAAGGCGCCCGGACGGCCGGGGCTCTGGCCGGGACGGAAGGCGCCCGGACGGCGCGGGCGATCCTCGTCTTCGGCCGTCGCCGCGACCGCGGCCTTGACGGCCGGCGGCAGCGTGGCGGCACGCGCGATTTCGGTCGCCTGGCGGCGCTTGTTCTCTTCTTCGTTGAGACGCAGCGTCTCTTCTTCGGCGCGCTTCTTCTGCTCCTCGTCGACCTTCTTGGCGACGACGGTCTCGACCTTCTTCTGCGCGACTTCCTCGGTCTTGCGCTTGGCGTCGTCTTCGGCCTTGCGCTTCATCTCCTCGTCGAACTTGCGCGCTTCGTCCTCGTTGCGGCGCTTGGCTTCGACGTCGGCGCGGATGGCGCTCTGGATCGCGCGCTGGCGGGCGGTGCGCTCCTCGTCGGTCAGCGTGCGCAGGACCTGCGGCTTGGCGGCGGCCTTCGCCGTCGTGGCTTCGGCTGCGGCAGCCTTCGCCGTCGCGGCTTCGGCAGCGGGTGCCGGTCCGGAAGCGGCAACGGGCGCGGCGCCGGGCACCCGCTTCTTGCGGACCTCGACCTGCACGGTCTTGGAGCGCCCGTGCGGGAAGCTCTGGCGGACCGAGCCTGCGTCGCCGCCGGCACCGCCGGGCGAACGCAGTTCGAGCCGCCCGCCGGACTTGCCGGCGAGAGCGAGCTTCTTCTTCGCGTCCTGGGGAGTTTCCTGATCCTTGGTGTCCGTCATGTCCCGACCGTCGTTCGCTTTCATCCGTTGCTTTCGTTCGCGCGGTAGCCCGCCAAACGCGCCAAGTCATCGCGCAGCCGCTCGGCGAGCGCACCCGGTGCGATCGCCGCATGCACCGCGTGGTCCCGCCCGAAGGCTTCGCCCATTTCGTTCGCCGTCAGCCCCGTGGCCACCGGAATTTCCGCACCGGCCAGTCGCGCGCGCTCGGCGTGCGATCCGTCGGAAGCCGCCACGAGCAGGCCGCAACGGCCCTTCTCGATCTTTTCCTTCACCTTCGCGAAACCCTGCGCCGCCTGGCCGGCACGCCGGCAGAGGGCCAGCGTCTCGATCGCGCGCCGGGTCAGAAGATGGCCCACGCGCTCGGGCAGGTCCGAAGCCGCCTTGGCCGGCGCGCGTGCCGCCTTGGCAAAGGCGTTCTTCGCCACCGCCTGGCGCACCGATGCCGGATCGGCCGAAACCCACAGGCCGCGCCCCGGCAGCTTGCCCGCCACGTCCGGGAACACCTCGCCGTTCGGCCCGACGACGAAGCGCACGAACGACTCGCGCGCACCCGTGCGCCCGCTGACGATGCAGCGGCGCAGCGGCCCGTCGGTGTCGGGCAGATCGTCGGCCGGGATGGCCGGATCGAGGGCGAGGGCTTCGTTCACGGGTGCGTCGTTTTCCTTACTTCTGCTTCTCTTCGGCGAACCAGTGTTCGCGCGCCTTCATGATGATCGCGTTGGCCGCTTCCTCGTCCAGCGCGTCCTTGCCGACGATCTCGATCAGCTCGTCGCCGGCGAGATCGCCGAGGTCGTCGAGCGTCTTCACGCCCTTCTCGCCGAGCATGACCAGCATGGCGGGCGTGAAGGTCTCGAACGCGGCGATCTCGTCGACCACGCCCAGACGCTTGCGCTCGGCCTCGAGGCGCTCATGCTCCTTCTCGACGAAGGTCTCCGCGCGCGAGCGGAGCTCGGCGGCGACACCCTCGTCGAAGCCTTCGATGCCGGCGAGTTCGTCGGCGTCCACGGCCGCAACTTCCTCGACCGTCGTGAAGCCTTCGGTGACGAGCAGGCCCGCGATGACGTCGTCCACGTCGAGCGCTTCGACGAACACCTGCGAGCGTTCCTTGAATTCCTGCTGGCGGCGCTCGGATTCCTCGGCCTCGGTCAGGATGTCGATCGCCCAGCCCGTCAGCATCGAGGCGAGGCGTACGTTCTGGCCGCGACGGCCGATGGCCAGCGACAGCTGCTCGTCGGGAACCACCACCTCGATGCGGCGCGCTTCCTCGTCGAGCACGACCTTGGTAACTTCGGCCGGTGCCAGCGCGTTGACGACGAACGTCGCCGGGTCGTTCGACCACGGGATGATGTCGATCTTCTCGCCTTGCTGCTCGGCGACGACCGCCTGCACGCGGCTGCCGCGCATGCCCACGCAGGCGCCGACCGGATCGATCGAGCTGTCGTGGCTGACGACCGCGATCTTGCCGCGGCTGCCCGGATCGCGCGCGACGGCCTTGATCTCGATGATGCCGTCGTAGATTTCCGGCACTTCCTGCGCGAACAGCTTGGCGGTGAACTGCGGATGCGTGCGCGACAGGAAGATCTGGGGGCCGCGCGCTTCCTGGCGGACGTCGTAGATGTAGGCGCGCACGCGCTCCTGCGCCTTGAAGTTCTCGCGCGGGATCGTCTCGTCGCGACGCAGGATCGCCTCGGCGCGGCCCAGATCGACCGTGACGTTGCCGAACTCGACGCGCTTGACCAGGCCGTTGACGATCTCGCCCACGCGGTCCTTGTACTCGTCGAACTGGCGCTGGCGCTCGGCCTCGCGCACGCGCTGGACGATGACCTGCTTGGCGGTCTGCGCCGCGATGCGGCCGAAATCGATCGGCGGCAGCGGATCGGTCAGGAAGTCGCCGACCTTGGCGTCGGGGTTCTTGCGCTGGGCTTCCTCGATCGACATCTCGGTCGCATCGTTGGTCACCGGATCGGCGACCAGGCGATAGCGCAGCAGCTGCATCTCGCCGTTGTCGCGGTCGATATGCGCGCGGATGTCGTGCTCGATGCCGTACTTCGCGCGGCCGGCCTTCTGGATGGCCTGCTCCATCGCTTCAAGTACCTGCTCGCGCTCGATGCCCTTCTCGCGGGCCACCGTGTCGGCGACCTGGAGCATCTCGATGCGGTTATAGGCTGTCGTGCGTTCCATGACGGGTCTCTCTCGGTCTCAAGTCTTCGGTCAGTTGGCGTTCGCCGCGGCCTTCTCTTCGGCTTTCGTCGCGGCAATGAGTTCGTCGGTCAGCAGCAGTTTCGCGCGCGCGATCTCGGCGAACGGAACTTCGGCCGGGCCTTCCTTGGTTTCGATGCGCACGCGGCTCTCGGCCAGGCCCAGGAGGCGGCCGGAGAAGCGCTTGCGTCCGTCCAGCGGTGCGCGCGTCTCGACCTTCGCGACGTGGCCGGCGAAGCGTTCGAAATCGGCGGGGCGCACGAGCGGGCGGTCGATGCCGGGCGAACTCACCTCAAGCACGTACTGCGAGGCGATCGGGTCCTCGACGTCGAGCTTCGCCGACAGGGCGCGCGAAAGATTCTCGCAGTCCTCGACGCGCATGGCCTTGCGGTCCTTGCGCTCGGCCATGATCTGCAGCGTCGGGCGGTCGCGCCCGGTGACGACGACGCGCACGAGCTCGTAACCCAGACCGTCGATGGTCGGGTTGACGATGTCTTCCAAGGCGCGCGCGCGTTCCATGGTGCTTCGAGACGTCTTTGCGGTTGTCTTGTGGTGACGCCCGCGGCACAGCCGGGCGGGCAATAAAAAAGTGCGCCGGTTTGGGCGCACTTCCTATTGATGCCCGAGCCAAACCTCGGGAGTTATGACGCGGCGGAATATACGCTTTTCCGCGCCCGAATCAAGTCTTCAAGACAAGGCATTAACCATTTGGTTTTCCGGGGTGAATCCGACCTGTCGCCGCCGCCCCGGAGCCGCCGCCCGGCGGGCGCGACGGCCATTGGAAGCCCGCCGACGCTGGGCTAAGTTCAATCAAATAGTCGAGTCGCCCGCGCGCGCCCTTGCGTGCGGTGCCAGATGGATACGCAACGTTATGTCAAAAAAGTCGGCGATCGGAACCCTGAAGGCTGCGGCACTGGCGGCAGCCTTGCTGGGTGGATGCGCCGCACCGCCCGCAACGCAGGCCCCGACCGCCGAAATCCCCGACGGCGCGTCGCCGACCGCATCGGGCAGTTTCCTTGCCGCCCTCCACGCCCAGCGCGAACGCGACGTCGCTGCCGCCGCCCAATTCAGCGCACGCGCACTGGAAGCCGATCCGGGCAGCCTCGATTTCATGCTGCGCGCGCACGCCAGCATGGTCGAAGCCGGCCGCATCGACGAGGCGGCAGCCCTTGCCATGCGCATCGTGCGCGTCAATTCGGGGTTTGCACCCGCCCACCTGACGCTGGCCGTCGCCGAGCTCAAGAGCAGCCTCAACGAACTGGCGCGTGCGCGCATCGTCGCCTTGCCGCTGCAGGGCATCAACCGCATCGTCCATCCGCTGATGCTCGGCTGGATCGAGATGGCGCTCGACCGGCCGGCGGCGGCGATCATCGCCCTTCGTCCGGTGCAGGAGGTGCAGGGGTTCCGCTCGCTGCACGACTATCATGTCGGGCTCGTCAACGAGCTTGCCGGTCGCTTTGCCGATGCCGAGGAAGCCTATCGCCGAGCGCTGGAAGGCGACGGCGGCGCCCCGCCGCGGCTGGTCGAGGCGTTCGGCGGATTCCTCGAGCGGCGCGGCCGGACGGCCGACGCGCGCAATCTCTATCTGCGCTACCGCGCGCAGAACCCCGAATCGCCGGTCATCCGCCAGGGCCTGCAGCGCACGGCCGCCGGCGGCCCGCCGGGCCCCGCCCCCGCCTTTCCCACGCCCAACGCGATCGCCGGTGCGAGCGAAGCGCTCGCCAATCTCGCCGCCGCGTTCCGCCAGGACAACACGGTGGCGCTGGCTCTCGGCTACGGGCAACTGGCCCTCTATCTCAAGCCCGACGAGCCGGCCTCGCTGTCGACCGTCGCCGACATCCTCGACCAGCTCGGCCAGCGCGCCGATGCCGACCGGCTCTATTCGCGCGTTGATCCGGCGTCCGCGCACGGCTTCGCCGCACGCCTGCGCATGGCGGAGAACCTGCACGAGAACGGCGACACGAACGGGGCCGTGCGCGCCCTCGAGCGCATTGCCGCCGACCGGCCCGACCGCATCGAGCCGCTGATGACGATGGGCAACTTGCTTCGCGAGAAGGAGCGTTTCGCCGAGGCCGCCGCCGCCTATGGCCGCGCCATCGAGCGGCTGGGCACGCCCGAGCCGCGGCACTGGGCGCTCTACTACATGCGCGGCATCGCCTTCGAGCGCGCGAAGAACTGGCCGGCCGCCGAACAGCATTTCAAGCGTGCGCTCGAACTGCAGCCCGACCAGCCGGACGTGCTGAACTATCTCGCCTATACGTGGGTCGACAAGAACCAGAACATCGCCGAGGCCGAGCGCATGCTGCGCCGTGCGGTCGAACAGCGGCCGAACTCGGGCCAGATCGTCGACTCGCTCGGCTGGGCCTATTTCCGGCTCGGCCGCTTCCCGGAGTCCGTGCCGCTGCTCGAGCGCGCGGTCGAACTGCTGCCGGAAGACGCCGTCATCCTCGACCATCTGGGCGATGCGCTGTGGCGCGTGGGCCGGCAGCTCGAAGCGTCGTTCCAGTGGCAGCGGTCGCTGCGCAACAAGCCGGATCCGGAATTGAAGGTCGACCTCGAGAAGAAGCTGCGCGAGGGCCTGAAGCCCGCGGCGCTGCCGGCGGCCGCTACGCGTTGAGCATCAGGATCGCCACGCCGGCGATCACCAGCAGCATCCCGACCGCCTCGTTCGTCTTGACCTTCTGCCGGAGCAGGCCGCGGCCGACGGCGAACGAGAACAGCACCTCGACCAGCCCGAGCGTGCGCACGGCCGCGGCCGTCGCCAGCGAGAAGGCCGTGAACCAGCCGGCCGACGCGAGTGCGCCCATCGCACCGGCGAACAGCGACGGCCGCCACGCGGCAAGCACGCGCCGGAGTGCCGCCGGATCGCGCACGCCGAGATAGGCGCTCAAGGCCGCGGCCTGCATGCCGAGTGCAAGCGCAAGCGCCGTCAGCGCCGAAAGCCAGAACAGCGGCTCACCGAGCTTGAGGATGCCGCCGCGGTAGAACACCGCCGAAAGCGCGAAGAATCCGCCCGACGCGATCCCGAGGGCGGTCGAGCGCCAGTCATGCCCGCCCGCGCGCCACGGATTGCCCGACATCGCGACGACGCCCGCGCAGGCGATCACGATCGCGGCCGCACCGGAGAGCGACACCGTTTCGGCGAGCACGATCGTCGAGAAGATCGCCGCCTGGATCGGCTCGGTCTTCGTGTAGGCGATGGCGAGCGCGAACGACTGCGTGCGCATCGCGGCCAGCATCGACGCCGTCGCGAGGATCTGCATGAGCGCACCCATCGCGATCCAGCCGAACGTGACAGCGTCGGGGACCGGCGGCAGATGGCCGGCCAGGAGAGAGGCGGCCGCGAGGAACGCCAGGGCAAACGGGAAGCCATAAAGGAAGCGCACATGCGTCGCCCCGACCGTGCCGAGCGTCTCGATCAGGTGACGCTGCATGGCGTTGCGCGCGGTCTGCGCGGCGGCCGCCATCAGCGTGGCGGGAACCCAGATCCAGTACCAATCCTGCATTTTCTCACCTTAATGCGGTATCCCGGGAGCGCAAAGCGATGATATTGCGACTACATTGTTTGGTTACCGGCTCGATTAACCAAAAATTATTCGCACTGCGGCATTTTCCATTTGTAGTCCGCATCGGCGACCCGAAATCCCCCCGAATTTGACGCGGCCCGCCACCGCGAAACAGCAGAGGCCCGCAAATGAACGCCTTCATCAATCTGCGCATCGCCGCAAAGATCGCCGTCGTCGCGAGCTTCCTGGCGCTGGTCAGCCTCGGGATCACGCTGTTCGCGATCGACACGATGCGGACATACAACGAATTCAACGACGCGACGGTTTCGGCCTCGCGCCGCGCCACGAGCGCCGAAAAGGTCAACGGCCTGATCAACGCGGTCGTCATGGACTCGCGCGGCGTCTACATGTCGCTGTCGATCGACGAAGCGACCCGCTACGGCGCCGGCATCCTCGGCACGCTCAAGCAGCTCGACGCCGAGATGACCAAATGGGCCACCGCCGTGAAACCCGAGCAGCGCGAGACCTTCGCCAAGGCGCAGGCCGAGACCAAGCGCTTCATCGAGTTCCGCACCGAGCTTGCCCGGCTCGGCCGCGAGGTCAGCCCCGCCAAGGGGCGCGAGTTCGGCGACAACGACGCCAACCGCAGCAACCGCCAGCAGCTCAACACGTTCATCCAGCAGGTCGCCGGCGCCGACATGGCCGAGATCGCGCGCCTCGACCACGATCTGGCGGCGTTCTACGAACAGCGCCTGCCGCTTCTGGTCGGCGGCTCGCTTGCCGCCATCGCGATCGGGCTGGCGGTCGCCCTCCTCGTCGCCAACCGGCTGATCGCGGGGCCGCTGGTGAAGCTGGGTGCCACGATCGAGAAGCTCGCCGCCGGCGACACCGACATCGTCGCCGAAGGTGCGGGCCGCAAGGACGAGGTCGGCCGCATCGCCAAGACGCTCGAAGTCTTCAAGGCCGGGCTGATCGCCCAGCGCGCCGCACAGGAAAAGGAACGCGCCGACGTCGCCGCGCGCGAAAAACGCGCCAAGGACATGATGGAGATGATCGCCACGTTCAATACCGACGTGACCCGGCGTCTCGCCACGGTCGGCAGCTCGGTCGATGGCCTCAACGAATCGGCCTCGACGATGAGCACGACCGCCGAGGAGACGGCCCGTCAGGCCAATGCGGTCGCCGCCGCCGCCGAGGAAGCCTCGACGAACGTGCAGACGGTCGCCTCGGCGACCGAGGAACTGACCTCGTCGATCCGCGAGATTTCCTCGCAGGTGAGCTCGTCCTCCCAGATCGCGCGCCGCGCGGTCGAGCAGTCGACGCAGACGAACGCGCGCGTGAAGGGTCTTGCGGAGGCCGCCCAGCGCATCGGCGCGGTCGTCAAGCTCATCAGCGACATCGCCAGCCAGACCAACCTGCTCGCCCTCAACGCCACGATCGAGGCCGCTCGCGCCGGCGATGCCGGCAAGGGCTTCGCGGTCGTCGCCTCGGAAGTGAAGAGTCTCGCCAATCAGACCGCCAAGGCGACCGAGGAAATCAGCCAGCAGATCACCGAGATCCAGACCGAGACGGGTGCATCGGTCGAGGCGATCGAATCGATCGGCGGCACGATCCGCGAGATCGACCAGATCACCGCGGCGATCGCCGCGGCGATCGAGGAGCAGGCCGCCGCCACGCAGGAAATCTCGCGCAACGTCCAGCAGGCTTCGGCCGGCACGCAGGAAGTCTCGTCGAACATCGTGGGCGTCAACCAGGCTGCCGACCAGAGCGGGCGCGTGGCGGGCAACGTGCGTAGTGCGGCCGACACGCTGTCGGGCGAGGCGCGGGCCCTGCGGACCCGCATCGACGGCTTCCTGGGCGACGTGGCCGCGGCCTGACGCCGCGAAACCGTCAGCCTTCGCGCTTCAGGACGAACAGGCCCTGCTCGCCGAGCAGGTTGGCAAGCTTGCCCGGTGCGCGCAGCCCCTTGGGGCGGCCGGCCGCGTCGAGCACCATCGCCGTCTCGATCGTCACGCCGAGGTCCTCGCACAGCTCGACGAAGTCGTCGATCGTGCACAGATGGATGTTCGGCGTTTCGTACCAGGCCGCACTCAGCGAATTGGTCACCGGCATGCGCCCGCCGATCAGCAGGCGCAGGCGCACGTGCCACACGCCGAAATTGGGAAACGACACGACCGCGCGCCGCGCGATGCGCACGAGCTGGCCGAGGACGGCCTTGGGATCCCACGTCGCCTGCAGCGTCTGCGACAGGATCGCGTAGTCGAAGCCGCCGGTCGGATAGTCCTTGAGGTCGGTGTCGGCATCGCCCTGCACGACCGAAAGGCCCTGCGCCACGCAGGCATTGACGCCGGCCTGGCTGATCTCGATCCCGCGCGCGTCGACGCCCTTCTCGTGCGCCAGATAGTCGAGCAGCGCCCCGTCGCCGCAACCGATGTCGAGCACGCGCGTCCCCGGCTCGATCATCTCGGCGATCGCCTTGAGGTCGACGCGGATGGCGGAGCGCGGCCGGCCCTGGGCCGCCGCCGGCGGTGCGGAAATGTCGTTCATCGGAGCTTGAGCCCGCGATGCTCTGCTGCCCCGTTGAGGAAACCGCCGAGCACCGAATGGAACTCCGGCTCGTCGAGCAGGAATGCGTCGTGGCCCTTGTCCGACACGATCTCGACGAACGACACGTTGGCCGCCGCCGCGTTGAGCGCGTGGACGAGCGCGCGGCTTTCGGATGTCGGGAACAGCCAGTCGGACGTGAAGCTGACGATGCAGAAGCGCGTCTTGGTGCCGGTGAAGGCCTCGGCGAGCGAGCCGCCATGCTCGGCCTGCAGGTCGAAATAGTCCATCGCACGGGTGATGTAGAGATACGAGTTGGCATCGAACCGGTCGACGAAGGTCGAGCCCTGGTGGCGCAGGTAGCTCTCGACCTGGAAGTCGGCATCGAAGCCGTAGGAAAGCTGCGCGCGGTTCTGCAGCCGCCGGCCGAACTTGCGGTGCAGGGCCGTCTCGGACAGGTACGTGATGTGCGCGGACATGCGCGCGACCGCAAGCCCGCGATGCGGGCTTGTTTCGCCAAGCTGGTAGGCCCCGCCGCACCAGTCGGGATCGGCCATGATCGCCTGCCGGCCGACCTCGTTGAACGCGATGTTCTGCGCCGAATGGCGATAGGACGTCGCGACGGGGACGGCGGCGAAGACGCGCTCGGGATAGGCCGAGACCCATTCGAGAACCTGCATGCCGCCCATCGAGCCGCCGATCACGCAGAACAGCTTGTCGATGCCGAGATGGTCGATCAGGCGCGCCTGCGCCTTGACCATGTCGCCCACGGTGATGAGCGGGAAATCGAGACCCCACGGCTTGCCCGTCGCCGGGTTCGTGTCCTTGGGGCCGCTCGTACCCATGCAGCCGCCGAGCACGTTGGTGCACAGGACGAAGTATTTGCCGGTATCGAGCAGCTTGCCGGGCCCGACGATGGTCTCCCACCAGCCCGGCTTGCCGGTGATGGGGTGCGTTTCGGCGACGAACTGGTCGCCGGTCAGCGCATGGCATACCAGCACCGCGTTCGAGCGGTCGGCATTGAGCGTGCCGTAGCTCTGGTAGGCGACCGTAACCGGGCCGAGTTCGACGCCCGAATCCAGCCGCAGCGGGCTCGCCGCGGGGATTTCGAAGCGTCTGCCGGGGAAATCCGGCGCGGTCGTATCGACCGCCGCGATGCGGGGATTGGCGCTCAAGGGCTCGATCTGGGCTGGTTGCGGGTCGCGGCGAAACATGGGCCAAGCCTGCAGCGGTTTCAAGCATCGCCTTTCCCGGCCCGGACGGCGCTACCGACGGCATTGCGCGGGCGGCGCGCGCTGCGCTATGCCTGCCATCCCGATGCCCCAGACGCCCCAATCCAACCAGGCGCTCGCCGATCTGCGGCGCCGCCTCGATTCGATCGACGACCGCATGCTCGACCTGCTGGCCGAGCGGGCGCGCGCGATGGACGACGTGCGCGCCGCCAAGGCCGCGGAAGGCCGGCCCGACCTGCGGCTCGTCCGGCCGGGCCGCGAGCTGACGATCCTGCGCCGCCTGATCGGCCGCATCAAAGGCCCGCTGCCGCCCGACCTGGTCGTGCGGCTGTGGCGCGACATCATGGCGAGCCTGACCCGCCTGCAGGGCCCCTTCGCGGTCGCGGTCCTGAAGAGCGATTCCGAGCCCTCGGTGATGGCGTTGGCCCGCCAGCATTTCGGCCAGTCGACGCCGCTGCTGACGGCAAGTTCGCCCGCCCAGGTCTTCGCGCGCCTCGACGACGGGCGTGCCCAGCTTGCCCTGCTGCCCACGCCCGAGGACGCGCCCGAGCTCGACTGGTGGCGCAATCTCGATCCCGCCGGCCTGCAGGTGGTCGCCCGGCTGCCGGTCGACGGCACCGAGACGCAGCCCGGCGCCCTCGTCATCGGCCGCCAGCCCTTCGACGAATCGGGGGCCGACCGCGGCCTGCTGATCGTCGTCGCCGAGACCGAGACGAGCCGCGCCAAGCTCGGCCGCGCCTTCGCGCAGGCCGGTATCCCGCTCGCCGGTACCATCGCCGAATCCGAGCGCGGCGGCCGCCAGAGTTTCCTGGTCGTCAGCGAAGCCTATGTCCCGCCCGGCGACGCGCGTTTCGCGGCACTGAATGCGGCAGGACTCATGGTGAAAGTCGCCGGCGGCTATGCCGTCCCGCTCGGCCTTGTCGGCGAGAAGCCCGCAAGACGCGCCTCGACCCCGAAGGAAGCATCAAGATGACGGCACCCGTGCCGCGCCCCGGCATCCTCGAGATTTCGCCCTATGTCGGCGGCAAGTCGGCCGTCCCCGGCGAGAAGAAGCCGATCAAGCTGTCGTCGAACGAAGGCGCGCTCGGCCCCTCGCCCAAGGCGATCGAGGCGGCGACGCGTGCGGCCGCCGAGATGCACCGCTATCCCGACGGCGGGGCCGCGGCCTTGCGGGCGGCGATCGGCAAGCGCTTCGCGCTCGATCCCGAGCGCATCGTGTGCGGGGCGGGTTCCGACGAGCTGATCGCGCTCCTCGTGAAATCCTATGCCGGCCCCGGCGACGAGGTGCTCTACAGCCAGTACGGCTTCGTGATGTACCCGATCGCCGCACACAGCGCCGGTGCGACACCCGTGCAGGCGGCCGAGAAGGGCTACCGCACCGACATCGACGCGCTGATCGCCAAGGCCGGGCCGAAGACGAAGATCTGCTTCGTCGCCAACCCGAACAACCCGACCGGCTCGTACGTCACGGGGCCCGAGCTCAAGCGCCTGCGCGACGGCCTGCCGCCGCACACGCTGCTGATCGTCGACGCCGCCTATGCCGAATATGTCAGCCGCAACGACTACACGAACGGCGCCGAACTGGTGGATGCCGGCGAGAACACGGTGATGCTGCGCACCTTCTCGAAGATCTTCGCCCTCGGCGGCATGCGGCTGGGATGGGCCTATGCGCCGGCGAAGATCGTCGACGTGCTCAACCGCGTGCGCGGGCCCTTCAACGTGGCCGCAAGCGCGCAGGCGGCCGGCGTGGCGGCCCTCGAGGATCTCGCCTTCCAGGACAAGTGCCGTGCGCACAACGACCGCGTCCTGCCGTGGTTCGTCGCCGAGGTCGAGAAGCTCGGCCTCAAGACGCTGCCGTCGGTCGGCAATTTCGTCATGGTCGGGTTTCCCGCGACGGGCCCGCACACGGCGGCGGCGGCCAACGAGTTCCTGATGTCGCGCGCGATCATTCCGCGCGCCGTCGCGAACTACGGTTTGCCCGAATACCTGCGCGTGACGATCGGTACCGAGGACGACATGCGCGCCGTCGTCGCAGCCCTTGCGGAATTCGTGAAATGAAGCCCGTCGTCGATACGCTTGCCATCATCGGGTTCGGGCTGATCGGCTCGTCGGTCGCGCGCGCGGCGCGCAAGACCGGGGCCGCCCGGCGCATCGTCGCGTGCGACGCCAGTGCCGCCGCGCGCCGGACGATCAAGCGCCTGCGCCTTGCCGATGCCGTCGTCGCGAGCCCCGCGGAAGCGGCGGCCGGGGCCGATATCGTCATGATCTGCACGCCGATGTCGGCTTATGCGCGCGTGGCGCGCCTGGTCGGGCCGAAGATGAAGGCCGGTGCGATCCTGACCGACGCCGGCTCGGTCAAGCGCGCGGCGATCGTCGATCTCGCCCCCTATGTGCGCAAGGACGTGCATCTCGTGCCCGCACACCCCATCGCCGGCACCGAGAATTCGGGCCCGGAATCGGGCTTCGCGGAGCTTTTCGCCGGGCGCTGGTGCATCGTCACGCCGCTGGCGCGCACGCCCAAGGCGGCGGTCGCGAAGATCGACGCGCTGTGGAAGCGCATGGGCAGCCGCGTGACGCGCATGACCCCGCAGCACCACGACCGTGTGCTGGCGATCGTCAGCCACGTGCCGCATCTGATCGCCTACACGATCGTCAATACCGCCAGCGACCTCGAATCGACGCTGCGCGCCGAGGTGATCCGCTATTCGGCCTCGGGCTTCCGCGACTTCACGCGCGTGGCGGCCTCGCATCCGGTGATGTGGCGCGACATCTTCCTTGCCAACAAGGATGCCGTGCTCGAGATGCTGGGGCGCCTCTACGAAGACATCGCGCTGATGCAGAAGGCGATCCGCCACGACGAGGGCGACACGCTCGAGCGCCTGTTCACCAAGGCGCGCCGCATCCGGCGCTCCGTCGTCGCGGCCAAGCAGGACTGATTTTTCAGCGCCGCCGGAAGCGCAGGATGGTCGCCTTGCGGCCCTCGCGACGCGCCTTGGCGGCATAGCGCGTCTCGATCGCATCGGGCGGATAGAGGCGCCAGTCGTCGGCGCTGCGCGCCGTCCACTCGAACGCCGGATGGACGGGCACGCGTTCGAGCATCCACAGGAGATAGGGTTCGTCGTCGGTCGCCAGCCGCAGTTCGCCGCCGGGAGCGAGCAGGCGCGCCGCTTCGTCGAGGAACGGCTTCTGGACCAGCCGGCGCTTGTGGTGGCGCTGCTTGGGCCACGGATCGGGATGCAGCACGAACAGCTTCTCGAGCGATCCGTCGGCGAAGGCCGGCAGGATCTCGCGCGCGTCGCCCTGGTAGATGCGCACGTTGGCAAGGCCGCGCTGTTCGATATGCTGGAGGGCCGAGACCACGCCGTTGACGAACGGCTCGGCGCCGATCAGGGCAACGTCGGTATTGTTCGCGGCCTGGTGGGCGAGATGCTCGCCGCCGCCGAACCCGATCTCGAGCCACAAGGCGCGCGGTACGACGCCGAACAGGGCGGGGATGTCGAATTTCACACCCGGTGCCGGGCGTGCCAGCGACAGGCGCGGAAGCGCACCTTCGATGAGCGTCTTCTGGTTGGGCTTGAGCTTGCGCCCGCGCCGCCTGCCGTAGGAATGGAGAAGGCGCCGGGCATCGCCCGGCGCCTCGCCATTTCCGGTCTCGTCCGCAGCCGCGCTCAACGCGCGCCGAAGGCCGAGCGCAGTTCCTTCACCAGATCCGTGCGCTCCCACGAGAAGCCGCCGTCCTTCTCCGGCATGCGGCCGAAATGGCCGTAGCTGGAGGTGCGGCGGTAGATCGGCTTGTTGAGGCCCAGATGTTCGCGGATGCCGCGCGGCGTCAGGTTCACGAGTTCCTGCAGCACCTTCGAGAGCTTGTTCTCGTCGACTTCGCCGGTGTTGTCGGTATTGACGTAGACCGAGAGGGGCTTGGCCACGCCGATGGCATAGGAAAGCTGGATCGTGCAGCGGTCGGCAAGGCCGGCGGCCACGACGTTCTTGGCGAGATAGCGCGCGACATAGGCGGCCGAGCGGTCGACCTTCGTCGGATCCTTGCCCGAGAACGCGCCGCCGCCGTGCGGCGAAGCGCCGCCGTAGGTGTCGACGATGATCTTGCGGCCCGTGAGGCCGCAGTCGCCGTCCGGTCCGCCGATGACGAAGTTGCCGGTCGGGTTCACGTAGAACTCGGTCTCCGGGATGCGCCAGCCCTTGGGCAGGACCTTCTGGACGTAGGGGCGCACGATGTTGCGCACGTCGTCCTGGTCGACCTTGGCCGAGTGCTGCGTCGACACGACGATGGCGGTCGCCTCGACCGGCTTGCCGTTGACGTAGCGCAGCGTGACCTGGCTCTTGGCGTCGGGCTCGAGATACTTCTCCTTGCCCGAGTGGCGTGCCTCGGCCATCAGCCGCAGGATGTTGTGCGAGAACTGCAGCGGGGCCGGCATCAGCTCGGGCGTCTCGTTCGTCGCGTAGCCGAACATGATGCCCTGGTCGCCGGCACCCTCGTCCTTGTTGCCCTTGGCGTCCACGCCCATCGCGATGTCGGCGGACTGGCCGTGCAGGTAGACGTCGACCTTGGCCTTCTTCCAGTGGAAGCCCTTCTGCTCGTAGCCGATCTCGCGAACGGCACCGCGGGCGAGGCCCTCGATGACCTTGGCGTTGACCTTGCCGCCCTTGAGCATCGGCGCCTTGGCGCCGCACTTGCGCGAATCGAGGCGGACCTCGCCGGCGATGACGATCCGGTTGGTCGTCACCAGCGTTTCGCAGGCGACGCGCGCATACGGGTCGAGGCCCAGGAAGCCGTCGACGACCGCGTCGGAAATGCGGTCGGAGACCTTGTCGGGATGGCCTTCGGACACGGACTCGCTGGTGAAGACGTACTCGCCCTTGCGCATGGGCTTACCTCCGAAAATGGGACTTCGAGACGGGGCGGGACAGGGATGGGTCGCCGCCGGTGGGCCTTTCCGAACGCGCCTGCCCGGCCCGCCATTCCCTGGCGGCCGCAATCAGGCCCGAATGCGGGGGTCTTGTGGCAAGGTTCGCCCCTGCCGTCAATATCGAAGGGTTTGGAGGCCCTTTTAGGTCTTCGCCTTGGGCGGCCGGCCCCGCCGCGGGCGGGCGGGAACCCCCGGATCGGCATGGACGCGCGCCACGGCCCGGATCGTGTTCACCATCTGGAGCCGGATCTTGCGCTCGGGGATCTCGTAATAGGCGCGTACCAGCTCGATGGTCTCGCGCCGGGCCATGGCGTCGGGGCGGTAGACCGGAATCGGCCCTTCCGCGACGCCTTGCATGTGCTTGCGGCCATAGGCCGACACGTCCGACGGCATGTCCTCGAAGAAATACTGGACGGTGGTGTCGAGCACGCGCGCAGCCTCGTAGAGGCGCGAGGCCGACATGCGGTTGGTGCCGCGCTCGTTCTTCTGGATCTGCTGGAAGGTCACGCCGAGCAGGCGGCCGATTTCCTGCTGCGACAGTCCCAGGATCGTGCGCCGTTCGCGCAGGCGCTTGCCGACATGGATGTCGATCGGATTGGGGCCCGGCGACGCGCGCCCGCGGGGGCCGCGCCGGCGCTGCGAATTCGACCTTTGCTTGTCTGCCATCGAAGATCGTCCGTTCGGCGTGTGCGTGTCCGGCTCTTGGCGTTTCTAGCGCAGATCGTATCGCGTTGGAACGCCGACAATCGACAAGACTACATACTATTGGAGGTCAACCAGGCACCGGCCGCGATCGCCAAAAGCAGAATTGCGAATGCCATTTCGCCAAGCCGTGCAAAAAAGGTGGACGGGATCGCCTGCGGCAATTCGGCATCGAGGATCCCGGTGACGCCGAGGCCGATGACGGCCCGCGTACGGCCATACGCGTCGATCACGCCGGAAATGCCGCCGCCGGCGGACCGGACCAGCGGCAGCCCTTCCTCGACCGCGCGCAGCCGGGCAGCGGCGAAATGCTGGTAGGGCCCCGCCGACTGACCGAACCAGGAATCGTTGGTGAGATTGAGAAGCATCTTCGGCCGCCCGGAGGCCGGCACGACCTCGCCCGGAAAGATCACCTCGTAGCAGATGAGCGGGCTAGCCAGCGGCAGGCCGCGGATGGCGAGAAGCTGCGGCCCGGGGCCCGCACTGAAATCCATGCCGCCGGGCACGACCCGGTCGATCGGCAGGATCGCGCGCAGCGGCACGTATTCGCCGAACGGCACCAGATGGAACTTGTCGAAGGTTGCCAGGATCGTGCCGTCGCCGTCGAGCGCGTGCAGCGAGTTCCAGACGCGCAGCGTGCCGTCGGCCGCGCGCTCGAAGCGCGGCGCGCCCGTGACCAGCACGCCGCCGGGCGGTACCGCCTCGGCGACCTGGGCGCGCCGGCGCGCCAGCATCTCGTTGTCGCCCCAGATCGGAAAGGCGGTCGCCGTCTCCGACCAGATCACGTGCGTGCGCGTCTCGAAACCCGGCAGCTGCGACATCGCGACGATCCGGCGCAGGTTGGCCTCGCGCGCCTCGGGGTCCCATTTGAGGGCCTGCGGCACGTTGGGCTGCACGAGGCGCAGCCGCACGTCGGGGACCGTCTCGTATTTCGCATCCGCCAGCCGGGCTTCGCCCGCGACCCACGCACCGGCCAGAAGAACCAGCATCGCCGCGGTCGGCTTCCAGCGCGCCGGATATCCGGCACCGGCGGCGAGCGTGGCGGGTATCGCGCAGGCAAGCGCCGTCAGCGCCGACAGGCCGTAGCCGCCGACCAGTGAAGCGCCCTGCAGCATCGGCACGCTGTCGGCCCAGACCGTCGCGAGGAGGTTCCACGGAAAACCCGTCAGCACATGGCCGCGCAGCCATTCGCCGGCGGTCCATGCAAGCGCGAGCGCGAAAATTCCGGCCACGCCGCGCGCCCGGCTTGCCCGCACGCCGGCGGCGCACGCACCGGTGAATACGCCGAGCAGCGCGGAAATGCCGAACACCGCGAACGGGATCATCCAGCCCACGCGCTCCCATTCGATCAGCAGCGCATTGGCGATCCAGTAGAGGCTGACCGTGAAATGGCCGAAGCCGAACCACCAGCCGACGAAGAATGCCGCCCGGCGCGGCCTTGCGGCATCGGCCGTTCCTTCGATCAGCCAGACCAGCCCGGCGAAGCCCGCGAAGGCCAGCGGCACGACATGGAGCGGCGGCAGGGCGAGTGCCGCGGCGGCGCCGAGCAGCATCGCCGCGATCGCGCGGCGGCGCCCGGTCAATGCACGCAAGTATGCGGCCCCCATCGACGGCAAGGCGACGATCCGGACCGCCGGAGTTTCGCTGCTGTACATTCGCCGGGTGCGCCTAGCCGGAGGGATCTTCGGACGGGCGGTGCGGCTCGACCCGGCGCGCCTTCAGCTTCTTGAGCCGGCGCGGATCGGCATCGATGATCTCGAACTCGCAGCCCGCCGGATGCGTGACGATCTCGCCGCGGCCGGGCACGCGGCCCGACAGGGCCACGACCACGCCGCCGACCGTGTCGATGTCGGCGTCGCGCCCGGAATCTTCCAGCGAGATGCCGGTCTGCGCCTCGAATTCCTCGATCGGCACGCGCGCGTCGACCTGGTAGCGGTCGTCGGCGAGCTTCTGCAGGCGCGGCCGGTCGTCCACGTCGTGCTCGTCCTCGATGTCGCCGACGATCGCCTCGACGACGTCCTCGATGGTGACCAGCCCGTCGATGCCGCCATATTCGTCGACGACGAGGGCGAGATGCGTGCGGCTCTTGCGCATCTCGAGCAGCAGGTCGAGCACGCGCATCGAGGGTGCGACGAACAGCACCTTGCGCAGGATGTCGGCGATCTTGAAGTCGGCACCCGACTGCTGCACGCGCAGCACGTCCTTGACGTGCACGAAGCCCTGCACCTCGTCGAGCGTGCCGCGATAGACCGGCACGCGGCTGTGCGCCTCGCGCACGAGGAACGCGACGAGCGCTTCGAGCCCGATCTCCTGGTCGATCGCGACGATGTCGGCGCGCGGCACCATCACGTCGGCGGCGGAAACCTCGCGCAGGCGCAGCACGTTGGCGAGGATGGCGCGCTCGGCCGCACCCATCGGCTCGGCCGGCGCCTCGCCTTCCTCGATGATCTCCTCGATCGTGTCGCGCAGCTGCTCTTCGGCCGCGCGCCCCTTGGGACGCAGCATGTCGCGCAGGCGGCCGCGCAGCTTGTCGGCGAATGTCGCTTCCGTATCGTTCATGCCGCCCCGCGCACGCGGTAGGGGTCGGCGATGCCCAGCCGGCGCAGCACGCGCCGCTCGCGCGCTTCCATGGCGAAGGCGTCGGCGTCGGTCTCGTGATCGAAACCCAGCAGGTGCAGCGTGCCGTGCACGACGAGATGGCGCACGTGCGCGCCCAGGTCCTTGCGCTGCGCACGGGCCTCGCGCGCGCATGTCTCGAAGGCGAGCGCCACGTCGCCGAGATTTCCCGCCCCACCGCCGGGGAACGACAGGACGTTCGTCGGCCTGTCCTTGCCGCGGAAGTCGCGGTTGAGCTGGCGCAGCAGCGCATCGTCGCCCAGTGCGAACGTCACCGTACCGGCGTCGCTGCGCCCGTCGAGGGCCGCGCGTGCGCCGGCGCGCACCAGCGCTTCGGCCTTCGGCAGGCGGCGGCGCCAGCGCGGATCGAGGATGTCGATGCGGATATGCGCGTTCATGGCTTGCGCCGGTCCATCCCCGCACCGTCGCGCGCGTCGTAGGCATCGACGATCTTGGCGACCAGCGGATGGCGCACGACGTCCACGCTGTTGAAGCGCACGAGCCCGATGCCGCGCACCCCGTCGAGCGCTTCGAGCGCATCGGCAAGGCCCGAGCGCGTGCCCGGCGGCAGGTCGATCTGGCTGAGGTCGCCCGTGACGACCATGCGGCTGCCCTCGCCCAGGCGCGTCAGAAACATCTTCATCTGCATGGGCGTGGTGTTCTGCGCCTCGTCGAGGATCGCGAAGGCGTTGGCGAGCGTGCGCCCGCGCATGAAGGCGAGGGGTGCGATCTCGATCTCGCCGGTCGCCAGGCGCTTGGTCACCTGTTCGCCCGGCAGCATGTCGTAGAGCGCGTCGTAGAGCGGGCGCAGATAGGGATCGACCTTCTCGCGCAGGTCGCCCGGCAGGAAGCCGAGCCGCTCGCCCGCTTCGACCGCGGGGCGCGACAGGATGATGCGGTCGACCTTGCCCGAGGTGAGCGCGTCCACCGCCATTGCCACGGCGAGATAGGTCTTGCCGGTCCCCGCCGGGCCGATGCCGAAGACGAGCTCGTTGTGCTTGAGCGCCTTGAGATACGCACCCTGGTTGGCCGTGCGCGGGGCCACGCGCCGCTTGCGCGTCGTGATGGCGAGATCCTCGGCCCCGAACAGGTCGAGGCCGGTCTCGCCGGTCTGCGGCGTGCAAAGGCGCACGGCCGCCTCGACCTCGCCGAGATCGACGGTCATCCCTTTGCGCAGCTTGCCGTAGAGCGAGGTCAGCGCGTCGCGCGCCGACTCGGCCGCCGAATGCGGCCCCTGGATCCGGACCTGGTTGCCCCGCGAGGCGATGTTGACGCCGAGCAGCTGCTCGATGCGCGCAAGGTGCCTGTCGTGCTCGCCGTAGAGCGGGGAAAGTAGCGTGGTGTCGTCGAAGGCCAGGAGAATGGGACCGCTCAAGCCGACCGCCTTTCACCGCCGTCGAGTTGCGAATCGACGATCGTGCCCGACAGCGAATTGGGCGCGACCGCCGTGATCTTGGTAGCAAGGACACGCCCGGCGAACGACGCCGGCGCGAGCGAATGGACCGCCTGCAGCCACGGCGTCTTGCCGACGAGCTGGCCGGCGTTGCGGCCCGACCGTTCGTAGAGGACGGGAACCGTGCGGCCCACCGTCGCGGCGTTGAACGCGTCCTGCTGGGTCTTGAGAAGGGCCTGCAGCTCGGCGAGCCGCGCATCCTTCACGTCCTCGGGCACCTGCCGCTCGATCAGGGCCGCCGGCGTGCCCGGACGCGGCGAATACTTGAACGAGAAGGCTTGCGCGAAATTCACCTCGCGCACGAGATCGAGCGTGCGCGCGAAATCGGCGTCGGTCTCGCCGGGGAAACCGACGATGAAGTCGCTCGACAGTGCCAGGTCGCGGCGCGCGGCGCGCAGACTTGCGACGATCGAAAGGAACCGCTCGGCCGTATGGCCGCGGTTCATCGCGTCGAGGACCGCGTCGGAACCGGACTGCACCGGCAGGTGCAGGAACGGCATCAGCTTGGGTTCTTGCGCATGGGCCGCGACGAGATCGTCGGACACGTCGCGCGGATGCGAGGTCGTGTAGCGGATGCGCGCGAGCCCGTCGATGCGCGCGAGCCGGCGCACGAGCGCACCCAGCCCCTCGCCGTCCGTCCCGTGCCAGGCATTGACGTTCTGGCCGAGCAGCGTGATCTCGCGCGCCCCGCCCTGGACGAGGATCCGCGCCTCGCTCTCGATCGCCGCGGCGGGCCGCGAATATTCGGCCCCGCGCGTATAGGGCACGACGCAGAACGTGCAGAACTTGTCGCAGCCTTCCTGCACGGTGAGGAACGCCGACGGCCCCTGGTTGGCCGACGGGGCCGGCAGATGGTCGAATTTCACGTCGACCGGAAAATCGGTGTCGAGGGCAGCCCCGGCTCCCCGCGCGGCACGCGCGACCAGCTCGGGCAGGCGGTGATAGGCCTGCGGGCCCAGCACGACATCGACATAGGGGGCGCGCGCGAGGATTTCGGCCCCCTCGGCCTGCGCCACGCAGCCGGCGACCGCCAGCATCGTGCCGTCGCGGTCCTTCAGCGGCTTGAGCCGGCCCAGCTCCGAGAACACCTTTTCCGAGGCCTTCTCGCGGATATGGCAGGTGTTGAGGATGACGAGATCGGCCCCTTCCGGGGCGTCGACCGGCGCATAGCCCAGCGGCGCCAGGACATCCGCCATGCGGGCGGAGTCGTAGACGTTCATCTGGCAGCCGTAGGTCTTGATGTGGAGCTTCTTCACGCGGTTCGGCGACCCATGGTCGAATCTATCACCCCGGCCCCACGCGCTTCAAGCTGCCGCGGCCGGCGCCAGGGCGCGGCCCGCGTTGGCCGCCGCCAGCGAATCGGCGATCACGCGTTCGCAGTGCTGCGCCAGATGCTTGCGCGATCCGGCCGCCGCCAGCGAGGTGGGCGCGTGGAACACGACCTCGACGCCGATCCGGCCGAGCCCGATCACCGCCCAGAGATGCGGCAGCAGTTCCATGTCGCCGTACCATGCGACGGCCGGCCGCAGGGCCCGGCACAGCGGCATGCCGTCGAGTCGCGTATAGGCGATCGTCACCGGCTGCACGCGGACGGGCGGCCCGCCGGCGACCGGTTCGGCGGCCGCAAAAAGCGCGCTCTTGAAGCGCCCGGCGCGGTTGCCGTCGCCGGTCGTCCCTTCGGCGAACAGCACGACGTTCTCCCCGGAAGCAAGCCGGCGCTGCAGCGCATCGGCTTCCTTGCCGACCGCGCGCGGGCGCCGCTCGACGAACACGGTGCGCTGCAGGCGCGCGAGCCAGCCGAAGAACGGCCACGCCGCGACCTCGCGCTTGGCCACGAAGCTCACCTCGGCAAGCGTGGAGAACACCACGATGTCGAGATAGCTGACATGGTTCGCGATCACCAGCGTGGGCGCATCGGGTACCGGCACGCCCGTCACGCGGATGTCGAGACCGAACAGCTGCGCGCAGCGCGCGTGGTACCAGCGCGGCAGGGCGCGCGCGGCGCGCAGGTCCAGCGCCACGAATAGCGCCTGCACCGGCATCAGCGGCAGCGTCAGCGCGACATAGAGGCAGGCCCGTATGAAAGCCAGCGTGCTCGACCCGATGTCGCCCAAGTTTCAGTCCGCGGTCGGGCCGCCGACCTGGCGGCTGTAGTGCTTGAGATACTTCTCGGTGACCGCATCGGTCACGACGAGGATGCAGACATCGACCGTGTTGAACTCGCGGTCGATCACCGCACCGTCGCCCACGAAGCCGCCCAGGCGCAGATAGCCCTTGATCAGCGGCGGCAGGGCCGCGATCACGGTGCGCGCGTCGAACGCCTCGATCGCGTCGGCGTGGCCGGCGGCACCGGCCGGCAGCAGGTCCATCGAGACGTAGTGCTGCGGCAGTGCGCGCGCGCGGAAACGCTCGGGTGCCAGATGGTTGTGGTGCAGATACGACAGGGCCGCCGCATGCGCTGCCGGATCGGTTCCGGGCAGGCTTGCGCAGCCGAACATCAGCTTGATGTCGTGCGCGAACGCGTAGGCGGCGATCCCCTTCCACAGGAGCTGCATCGTCGGCCGCGTGCGGTGCTGCGCATCGACGCAGGAGCGGCCGAGTTCCAGCAGCTCGCCCGGCAGCGTCAGCACGCGCGAGATGTCGAATTCCGTCGCGGTGTAGAAACCCTCATGCCGGTCGGCGACCGAACGGCGCAGCAGGCGGTAGGTGCCGACGATCGATTCCGGTCCCTCGCCCATCGAATGGTCGATGACGAGAAGATGGTCGCAGTATTCGTCGAACCGGTCGGCGTCGCGGCGGGCGGCACGCGCGGCGGGCGACGGATGCGCGCCGAGCTCGTCCACGAACACGCGGTAGCGCAGCGCCTGCGCCGCGTCGATTTCCGCCGCACCGTGCGCCAGGCGCACCTCGAGCGAACCCGAACGCAGCGCATCGCCGAAGCCGAGGAGATCCCGGGCCTGGGATTTGGGAAGAGCCTGTGCCGTCATTGCGATCGTTCCTTCTTGTCTGGAGGATCGGACTCGCGTGCACCAAGCGGAACGCCGAACAGCTCGAGCCTGTGGCCGACGAGCTCGTAGCCGAGCCGGCGGGCAACCTCGCGCTGGAGACGTTCGATTTCTTCGTTGTGGAACTCGATCACCGTACCGCTCTTAACGTCGATCAGGTGATCGTGATGCTCTTCGGGCGCCTCTTCGTAGCGTGCGCGCCCGTCGCCGAAATCGAGGCGGGCCAGGATGCTGGCTTCCTCGAACAGCTTGACCGTCCGGTAGACCGTCGCGATCGAAATGCGCGGATCGATCGCCGCGGCGCGGCGATAGACCTGCTCGACGTCCGGATGGTCGGTCGCCTCGGAAAGGACCCGCGCGATGACCCGGCGCTGGCCGGTCATCTTCAGGCCCTTCTCGACGCAAAGCTGCTCGATTCGTTGCGGCATCGAAACCATGCTCCCTGAACCTTCCGGCATGTCGATCGCCCTCCTGGATCCCGGACTTGATTTCGCCACATGCGAATCGGGTCCGCGAACCGATCGGGACGGTGTACGCGTATTATATTGCGGTGCGATGACGGGAACAGGACCGTTTTGCCTGTCCCCGGATACCCCGCCCGTCAGTCGCTGCCGCGCTTGCGCTTCGACTTGGTCCCGAGCCCGAGGTCGCGCGCGAGCTGGCTGCGCTTCTTGGCGTAGTTGGGTGCCACCATCGGATAGTCCGGTGCCAGGCCCCAACGCTCGCGGTACTGCTCGGGCGACAGGTTGTAGGCCGCCTTCAGGTGGCGCTTCAGCATCTTCAGCTTCTTGCCGTCCTCGAGGCAGACGATGAAATCGTTGGTGACCGAACGCTTGATCGGGACCGCCGGCTGCGGCCGCTCGACCGGTGCCGCAACGGTGCCGACCGTCGACAGCGTCTGGTAGACTTGGCGGATCAGGCCGGGCAGATCTTCCGTCGACAGCGAATTCTTGGAAACATGGGCGGCGACAATATTCGCGGTCAGCGCCAGAACATCATTCGACTTCAATTCAGACATTTTTATGGTCCCCAACAAATGATGCCGAAACCCGGCTTTGCGCTGGGTGTATAGGAAGATCGCGATTACTCGGCAAGTGCCAAAGGGCGTGAAACAGAAAGAAAATTTTACTTACAAATATTAGCAGGTATTGCCGACATTGTCAGCGCCGCGACGTGCTGGCCGGTGTCCCGCTGGTAATAGCCGGCCCGGCGACCGACGACCGCGAAGCCCAGCCCGGCATAGAGGCCGCGCGCCGCGGGGTTGTCCTCGCCGACTTCGAGGAACAGCGCGCGCGCGCGCGGCACGCAGGCCGCGATGGCGACGATCAGCGCGTGCCCGATGCCCAGCCGCCGCGAGCCGGCAAGCACGCCGACGCTGAGAAGTTCCGCCTCGTCCGCGGCGAGCCGGCCGAGTGCGAAGCCCGCCGGCGCATCGTCGATGGTGGCAAGCAGCGCGAACACGCCGGGTGAACGCAGCACCTCGCGCATCGCGTCGACCGACCATCCGTCGGCAAACGTCTCGCGATGGAGCGCCGACAGAAGCTCGGCATAGGCGCGGTCGACCGGATGGATCTCGATCATGGCCGCTTGGGCACGGTGATGGCGGGTGGATGGATATAGAGCGGCAGCAGGCGTGTGGCCGGCGCGGCCGTCGCCGCAAGACGCGCGAGGGCGCGCGCATCCGGCAGGGCCGGGCCCGCCGCAAGGCGCGCCTGCTTGCCGGCCCGCACCAGCGCTTCGGCGAACGCGGCAGCGCGGTCGCCGGCAACCAGGAAGCGTTCGCCGGCCGGCGCGAAGCCGTCGGGGACAGCCGCGTACGGCGCTTCGTCGTCGAGCTCGACGAACGCCTCGGCCCGCTTGGAATCGAACGCGATCAGGCAGCGTTCGCCGGGCAGCGAGGGCTCGATCCCGGCGCGCACCACCGCAAAGCTGGTGAGCCCGACGAGGCTTGCACCCGTCGCGAGCCCCAGCCCTTGGGCCGCTGCCAGACCCGCGCGCAGGCCGGTGAAGTGGCCCGGCCCCAGCGTGGTCGCGATGCGGTCCATGTCCCGTGCCGAAAGACCGGCCTCGGCGAGCACCTCGCCGATCATCGGCAGCAGGATCTCGGCATGGCCGCGGGCAAGCTCCGCCCGCCGCCACGCGAGCACGGCGCCGTCGCGCGCGACGCAGGCCGAAACGGCGGCAAAGGCGGTGTCGAAGGCGAGAATTTTCATGCTAAACAGGCCCCATGACGCTCGCCGCCATCACCCCGCCCGCCTACGACGTGACGATCGACCTGCGCTACGCCACGCCGGCGAATTTCACCGGCAAGCCGGTCTATGCGCGCGCCGAGGCCTTCCTGCATGCCGATGCCGCACGCCACCTGTCGCGCGCGATCGGGCTTGCCGCCGCCCTCGGCCTGCGCCTCAAGATCTTCGATGCGTTCCGCCCGTCCGAGGCGCAATGGGCGTTGTGGAATTTCCGGCCCGATCCCGATTTCATCGCCGATCCGCGCCGCGGCTCGCCCCATTCGCGCGGCGTGGCGGTCGATCTCACGCTGGTCGATGCGGCGAGCGGAAAGGAAATCGACATGGGCACCGAGTTCGACGCCTTCACGCCGCTGTCCTACCACGGGTCGACCGAGGTCGGCGTCGAAGCGCAGCGCAACCGGCACATGCTGCTCGGGCTGATGTCCGCGGCCGGCTGGGATTTCTACATGCGTGAATGGTGGCACTATCAACTCTTCGAATCGAAGCGCTATCCGGTGCTGTCCGACAGCGTGCTGCCGGCGGGCCTGATGGGTGCTGCCTGAAGCCGTTCGTCCGGGGCGCGAATCGGGAGACGCAAGCTTGACCCGCCTTGCCGTAATCGTCAAAGGCTGGCCCCGCCTGTCCGAGACGTTCATCGCCCAGGAACTCGTCGGGCTCGAGGCGAAGGGGCTGGAACTCGAGCTCTGGTCGCTGCGCCATCCGACCGACACGCGCCGGCACGCCTTGCACGGCGCGCTGAAGGCCAAGGTCAATTATCTGCCCGAATATCTGTGGCGCGAGCCGCTGCGCGTGCTGGCCGGCTGGTGGCGGGCACGCCGCCTGCCCGGCTATGCGCGCGCGTTCACCGATTTCCTTGCCGACTGGCGGCGCGATCCCACGCCCAACCGCAGCCGGCGCTTCGGGCAGGCTTGCGTGCTGGCGGCCGAGACGGGGCCGGAGACCGCCCATCTCTACGCGCACTTCATCCACACGCCCGGCTCGGTCGCGCGCTATGCCGCGAGGATGCGCGGGCTCGGCTGGTCGGCCTCGGCGCACGCCAAGGACATCTGGACCACGCCCGACTGGGAAAAGCGCGAGAAGCTTGCCGACATGGAATGGTGCACGACCTGCACGAAGGCCGGCCGCGACCATCTCGACCTGCTGGGCCCCGGAAAGGTGCGGCTCGTCTATCACGGGCTCGATTTCGCGCGCTGGCCCGAACCGCCGGCACGGCCGGCACGCGACGGCACCAACACGGCCGATCCGGTGACGATCGTCTCGGTCGGCCGGCTCGTCGCCAAGAAAGGCTATGACGACCTGATCGCGGCGCTTGCGCGCATCGGCACGTCGCGCGCGTGGCGGTTCGTGCATGTCGGCGGCGGTCCGCTCAAGGCACGGCTGCAGGCGCAGGCACAGGCCGCTGGCATTGCCGACCGCATCGAATGGCGTGGGGCGCGCGACCATGCCGACGTGCTGGCGACCTTGCGCGCGGGCGACCTGTTCGTGCTGGCAAGCCGGATCGCCGCCGACGGCGACCGCGACGGGCTGCCCAACGTGCTGATGGAGGCGGCGAGCCAGGGCTTGGCCCTCGTCGCCACCGACGTCGCCGCGATCCCCGAACTGGTCGGGCCGCAGAGCGGTGTGCTCGTACCGCCGGGCGACGCGGCGGCCCTTGCCGCGGCGATCGCCGCACTGGTCGGCGACCCCGCACGGCGGGCCGCCCTCGGTGCGGCCGCCAACGTCCGCGTGCGCAGCGACTTTCCCTTCGCGCGCGGATTGGAGACGCTGTACGACTTGCTCGACGCATGCGTATCGCCGCCTACGCCCCGCTGAAGCCGCCCGACCATCCGGTGCCCTCCGGCGACCGGCGCGTGGCGCGATTGCTCGACGGCGCCCTTGCCCTTGCGGGCCACCATGTCGAATGGCCCTCGCGCTTCCGCAGCCGCGACGGGGCCGGCGATCCGCAGCGCCAGGCGCGTCTGGCGAAGATCGGCGCCTATCTCGCCGGCCGGCTCGTCCGGCACTGGAAGATGCGGCCGGCGGCCGAGCGGCCCGGCCTGTGGCTCACCTATCACCTCTATTACAAGGCGCCCGACCATCTCGGGCCCGCCGTGGCGCGCGCCCTCGGCATTCCCTATGTCGTCGTCGAGGCGTCGGTCGCGATGAAGCGCGCGGGCGGGCCGTGGGACCTCGGGCATTGCGCCACGCTGGCGGCACTTGCGCAGGCCGATGCCGTGATCTCGCTCAATCCGGGCGATGCGCCCGCCCTCGAAGGCGTGCTGGAACCGGCGGCAAGGCGGGTCGTGCTGCCGCCGTTTCTCGATTCGCGGCCCTACGAAGACGCGGCGCGCCATCGCGACATGCATCGCGACGCATGGGCGCGACGGCTCAAGCTCGACATCGCCAGGCCATGGCTGATCGCGGTCGCCATGCAGCGGTCCGGCGACAAGCTGCGCTCGCACGAGATCCTTGCCGCCGCACTCGGGCGGATCGCCGCACGCGACTGGCAGCTCGTCCTCGTCGGCGACGGACCGGTACGTGCACAGGTCGATGCGGCGTTCGCCCCGCTGGGGCCGCGCGTCGTGCGCGCAGGCCAGCTCGACGAGGCGTCGCTGCCCGGCCTGCTGGCGGCGAGCGACCTGTTCGTCTGGCCGGCGATCGCGGAAGCCTACGGCATGGCGATCCTCGAAGCGCACGCAAGCGGCCTTCCCGTCGTGGCCGGTGCCGGTCCCGGCGTGGCCGCGATCGTCGCCGACGGCGCGACCGGGCGGCTCGTCCCCGCCGGCGATGTCGCGGCCTTTGCCGACGCGGTCGGCGCGCTGCTCGACGAAGCGGATGCGCGCACGGCCTTCGGCCGGCAGGCGGCGGCGAAGGTCGCGTACGCGCACGGCCTTGCCGGTGCGGCCGCCCGGCTCGACGAACTGATCCGCGCGTGCCGCCGATGACGCCGAAGACGGTCCGCATCGCCTTCATGCGCCACGGCCCGACCGCGTGGAACGGCGCCAAGCGCCTGCAGGGGCGCGCCGACATCGACCTCACGCCGCGCTCGCTCACGTTCCTCAAGGCGCGGCGCCTACCACGCGAGTATGCGGGCTGGCGCGTGCTGTGCTCGCCACTGCTGCGCTGCCGCCAGACGGCCGAAGCGCTTGGCCTTGCCGTCGAGACCGAACCGCGCCTGATCGAGATGGACTGGGGCGAGTTCGAGGGCCGCACGGTGGCGCAGCTGCGCCTCGAACAGGGTCAGGCCTTCGCCGACAACGAGGGGCGCGGGCTCGACTTCACGCCGCCGCGCGGGGAATCGCCGCGCATGGTCCAGGCGCGGATCCTGCCGCTGCTGGCCGAGGTCGCCGCATCCGGCCGCGACACGCTGTGCGTCACGCATCGCGGCGTGTTCCGCACGGTCTATGCCGCCGCGCGCGGCTGGGACATGACCGGCGAGTCGCCCGACAAGCTCGACCTCTACGCGCTGCACGTCTTCGTGCTCGCCGCCGACGGCACGCCGCGCGTCGAGACGCTGAACCTCGCACTCAAGCGGCGATGAAGAAGATCCTGATCCATGTCCAGCACCTGCTGGGCACGGGCCACGCGCGGCGCATGGCCGCCATCGCCGCGGCCTGTGCGGCCGAAGGCCACGACGTCGTGCTCGCCTCGGGCGGCCTGCCGTTGAAGCTTGCGACCGGCAAGGCGCGGCTCGTCCAGCTGCCGGCCTTGCGCGCGACCGATGCGGGCTTCGCTGCCCTTGTCGACGACGGCGACCGCCCGATCGACACGGCGTGGTACCGGCGGCGCACGGCGGCAACGCTGGAGATCTTCGATTCGTTCCGGCCCGACCTGCTGGTCGTCGAGCTCTATCCGTTCGGCCGCTCGATGCTGCGCTTCGAACTGGAGCCGCTGCTCGAGCGCGCGCGCGACATCGCGCGGCTGTGTTCGCTGCGCGACGTGCTGCAGCGGCCCGATCCGCCCAAGGCGACCGCGCGCGTGGCCGCCGCCGGCATCTTCGACGCGATCCTCGTGCACGGCGATCCGGCCCTGCTGCCGTTGCCCGAAAGCTGGCCGGAATGCGCCACGCTGGGCGACCGGCTGCACTACACGGGCTACGTGCCCGGCGATCCGGGCGGGCCGGCCAAGGGGCGCGACGAGATCGTCGTGTCGGTGGGCGGCGGTGCGGCCGGCAAGCACCTGCTGGCCGCGGCAAGTGCCCTTGCGGCACGTCGCGCGCACGCGGGCGAACGCTGGCGCATCCGCACGGGCGATGCAGGCCCGGCGGCGGCACACGCCAATCCGCATGTCGTCGTCGAGGCCAACGCGCCGGATTTTCCCGACCTGCTGGCCCATGCACGCGTGTCGGTGAGCCAGGCCGGCTACAACACCTGCGTCGACCTGCTGCGCGCGCGCTGCCGGTCGGTGCTGGTTCCCTTCGCGCAAGGCAAGGAGCGCGAGCAGACGATCCGCGCCGAGGCGTTCGTCCGGCACGGCTGGGCGGCCCTCGCGCGCGAGGACGCGCTGTCGCCCGAGCTGCTGGAAGCGGCGATCGATTCGGCACCGGTCCCGCCGGCCCACCGGATCGCTTGCGATGGAGCCGTACAAACGGCCAAACTCGTCGCCCGATGGCTATAGCTCCCCCTCCGGCCGACTGGGCCGATCTCGACCGCGTCCTTGGTGCCTACGCCACTGCCGGAAAGCAGGCGACCTGGTGGTGGCGCGACGACGATGCGACCGTTCCCTCGCCCGCCCTCGACCGGCTGCTGTCGCTCGCACCCGACGTGCCGGTTGCCCTTGCCGTGATCCCGGCGCGCGCCCAGCCCTCGCTCGCCGAACGCCTGGCGGGCGCCGCGAACGCGCGCGTCTGCCAGCACGGCTGGAACCACTGGAACCATGCACCGCTTGGCGAATCCAAGGCCGAGCTCGGCGCGCACCGCCCGACTTCCTACGTGCTGGGCGAACTGGCGCGCGGCTGGATGGCGCTCACGCGGCTGTTCCCGGGGGCGATGCCGATGCTCGTCCCGCCACACAACCGGATCGCACCCGCCGTCGCGGCGGGCCTGCGCGGGGCGGGCCTCGTCGGGCTTTCGACCTATGCCGGGCGCAAGAACGTGCCGCCGGGCATCGCGCAGACCAACACCCATGCCGACTTCATGGACTGGAACACGCGCGCCTTCGCGGGCGAAGGCATCTCGCTGGGCCTGTTCGTCGCGCATCTGCGCGCCCGGCTTGCGGGCATGCTCGATCCCGACGAGCCGACCGGCGTGCTGAGCCACCATCTGGCGCACGACGAGGACGCCTGGCAGTTCCTCGGCCGCCTGATCGCGCATCTCAAGGCCCATCCGGCAGCCCGGGCGTGCGATCCGCGCGACTTGTTCCCGGCGCGGGCATGAATCGTCTCGTCTATCCCGCGCGCGCGATCTGGGGCGACTATGCGCGCGCCGCGATCGGGCTTCTCTTCACGCTCGGCCCGGCCGCGATGATCGGCCAGTGGAGCTACGCGCACTGGCTGCTCGTGCCGCTCGCCGGGCTGTTCGCGATATTCGGGTTCCGCACGTGGCTCAGGGCGAAAATCGCGGTCGAATGGGACGATACGGGTCTCTCGATTTCGGGGACGGGGCGGGCTAGTCTGCCCTGGACGGAGCTGGCATCGCTGAAGCTCGCATTCTACGCGACGAGCCGCGACCGCACGGGGGGTTGGATGCAGTTGACGCTACGGGGTGCCGGAACGACGGTCCGTGCGGACTCAGGCGCGGAGAATTTTCCGGCCCTCGCCGCGCGTGCGGCACTCGCGGCACACGCGCGGGGCCTGTCGCTCGACGCGCCGACGCGCACGAACTTCCATTCCCTCGGCATCCGGCTGCCCGAGGACCCGGCATGAACCTGCTCGAGGTCCGCGACCTGGCGATCGATTTCCGCGTGCACAACACGCACGTGAAGGCCGTCGATGGCGTGGATTTCCGCGTCCGGCCGGGCACGACGGTCGCGATCGTCGGCGAATCCGGTTCGGGCAAGACCGTCATCAGCCAGTCGGCCCTCGGCATCCTGCCCAAGGTCGGCCGGATCAGCCGCGGCTCGATGCTGTTCCGCGACCAGGGAAAAGAGATCGACCTTGCCAGGCTCGATCCGGACGGTGCTGAATTCCGCACGCTGCGCGGCGGGCGCATCTCGATCATCTTCCAGGAACCGATGACCTCGCTGTCGCCGCTGCACACGGTCGGCGACCAGATTTCCGAGGCCGTGCGCCTGCACCAGTCGCGCGACCCGCAGCTCGCCCTCGAGCTTGCCGAGGACATGCTGCGCCGCGTGGGCTTCCCCGATCCGAAGAAGGCGCTGCTTACCTATCCGTTCGAGCTGTCGGGCGGGCTGCGCCAGCGCGCGATGATCGCGATGGCGCTGGTCTGCCGCCCGGCGCTGCTGATCGCCGACGAGCCGACGACGGCGCTC
>CAYQDN010000005.1:0-133144 GCA_964416335.1 uncultured Azospirillum sp. | reverse complement strand
CAGCGCTCGCGCGGCATGGCTATGGTGCTGATCACGCACGACATGGGCGTGGTCGCCGAGACGGCACACCGCATCCAGGTCATGTATTCCGGCGTTGCGGTCGAAGAACGTGCGTCGGCCGAGCTGTTCGTGGCGCCGCGCCATCCTTATACGGCCGCCTTGCTCGACGCATTGCCCGAGCGGGCGTCCCGCCAATCCGGCGGCGACAAGTCGCGCCTGCCGACGATCCCGGGCATGGTGCCGGGGATCGCCGACCGGCCACAGGGCTGCCTTTTCAATCCGCGCTGCGCGCATGTCGCGGCGGATTGCCGCTCGACCGCACCCAAGCTTCTGGCCGACGGGGACGGGCGCGTGCGCTGCCTGCATCCGCTCGGCGCGGTGCGCGCATGAGCGTCCTTGCAGTCGAAGCGAAGGGGATTTCGCAGACCTATCCGGTCGGCGGCGGCATGTTCCGTGAAGCCAAGCTGCTGCGGGCGGTCGACGGCGTCAGTTTCACGATGCAGCCCGGCCGCACGCTTGCCGTCGTGGGCGAGAGCGGCTCGGGAAAATCGACGCTGGCTCGCGTCGTGACGATGATCGAGCCGCCGACGGCAGGGTCGCTGGTCATCGACGGCCACGACATATCGCGCGCCAGTGCAGCCGAAGTGCGCCAGATGCGCCGGGCCGTCCAGATGGTCTTCCAGAACCCGTTCGGGTCGCTCAATCCGCGCAAGACCGTCGGCGACATCCTCGCCGAGCCCCTGATCATCAACAGCCCGGCAACGCCGGCCGAGCGGACGGCCGAGATCGGCGCGATGCTGGCGAAGGTCGGCCTGCGGCCGGAACATCGTGAGCGCTATCCGCACATGTTCTCCGGCGGCCAGCGCCAGCGCATCGCGATCGCGCGGGCCCTGATGCTGCGCCCGAAGCTGGTCGTCGCGGACGAACCGGTTTCCGCACTCGACATCTCGATCCAGGCACAGGTGCTGAATCTGATGCTGGACCTCCAGCAGGAATTCGGGCTCGCTTACCTGTTCATCAGCCACGATCTCAGCGTCGTGCGGCACATCGCCGACGAAGTGCTCGTGCTGTATCTGGGTCGGCCGGTCGAGCAGGGGCCCAAGGACCTGATCTTCGCCCGCCCGCAGCATCCCTATACGCGCGCGTTGCTTGCGGCCACGCCGAGCGTGCGCGTGGACGAACGGCGCGAGCGGCACGTGCTGACCGGGGAAATCCCGTCGCCGTTGGCGCCGCCGTCGGGCTGCAGTTTCCGCACGCGCTGTCCGTTCGCGACCGAGCAGTGTGCTGTGAGCCGGCCGGAATCGCGCCTGTTCGACGGACGCACCGTGGCGTGCCACCGGATCGAAGAGATCGCGTCAGCCTAGGCGATATTCAGCGTTCCATCGCCGCGTTGCGGCCGGCGATCCGCCCGCCGACGAAGCATTCGGCGATGTTTCCGCCCGACATGTAGAGATGCCCGAACACCGAGCCCATCTCGCCGGCCGCGTAGAGCCGGGCGATCGGCGAACCGTCGGGCCGGACGATGCGCTGCCTGCGGTCGTGAACGGGCCCGCCTTGCGTGTTGGACACGATCGGCCGGACGGGTGCAAACGTGAAAGGTCCGCGCTTTATCGGCATCATGCTGCCGGGTGGACGATTCCAGTCGGCGTCTGAGCCGCTCGCGCAAGCGGCATTCCAGCGCGCGATCTGGTCGGCAACGGTCGAGGCGGGTGTATCTGTCGCGCGGGCAAGTTCGTCGATATCGCGTGCGACTTTCAGGATGCCGAGTGCGATCTCGCGCGAATTGTCCTTGCTCCACGAATAGTCGACGTTGCGCGCATGCGATGTCGGCCGGCCGAACGGATAGAGCGCCGTACCGTCGGCATCGGCGACGAGCCAGGCCGGGATGGCGGCGTAGTCCTGTGCAGTCGGGTCGTAGCGGGCGAAGGCGCGTGCCCCGGTATCCTGGACGTAGGGGTCGTACTCGTTCATGAAGCGCCGGCCGCGGCGGTCGAGCAGGATCCACGGCATGCGGACGTCTTCGCGCAATTGCGTGCCGGGCTGCCAGTCGGGCAGGCGCTTGGTGCGGATGCCGAACGGATAGGCCGGGTCGGCATGCCGGAATCCATAGGAGCCGTGATAGTGCCACATGTGCCACAGATCGGCGCCCAGCGCCTGCGCCATCCGGATGCCGTCGCCCGTGTTGCCGCCATAGGCTGCCGACATGACCGCACCTTCGGGCCAGAAGGCGCGCTGCATCTCGGGGCTGGCCTCGAACCCGCCGCAGGCGAGCACGATGCCGCGCCGGGCCCGGATATTTCTGGAAGCCCGTCCTAATTTGATGGCGAGGCCCTCGAGGTGCCCGGCCCTGTCGCAGATGAGACGCTCGACGGGGCTTTTCGTGCGGATTTCGATTCCGCGCTTGCGGAGATTCCGGCGCAGGACTTCGTACAGCAGGGCGCCGCCGGGCGCGCCGCGGACATGCGGATAGCTCTTCGCGGCGTCGAAATCCGCGAGCGTCTCGATGTTGACGAAACCGAACGTGTCGTTTCCGGGAAAAGGATAGTTCGCCGGAGACGGCCGCAAGACAGTCGTCGCACCGGCGGCCTTGGCGAGGGACGCGACCTGGCCGGGCAGGCGCGTCATGCCGGATGAAAGCTCGCGCAGCAGCGCGTCCGGTGCCGTGTCGAGATTCGTGCGCTTGAGATAGGCGAACGCTGCCGCGGCATCCTGAGCCGCACGCACGCCGCCGAAGGAGCAGACGGAAATTCCGCCCGGATCCGGCATCTTCTCGAGGACGAGGACTTTCGCGCCGGCATCGTGCGCCGCGATCGCCGAGACCGCACCGGCATATCCGCAGCCGACGATGATCACGTCGGCTGTCTCGTCCCAGCGCGTCATTTCAGGACCTCGGGGAACGCGATGCGCAAACCGTCGACCAGTTCGTCCGTCATGTCCGACAGGATCGCGCGACCCTTTTCAGCGGTGGCAAGTGTGGGGTCGCCGCGCACGCCGGACACCGAATAGTCCGGCCCTGTCGCCGGATCGCCGTCGAAGATCGTCGGTGTGTAGAAGGCGGATCTGGGTGCGGCGAGCTGGTTGCCGTAGTCGACGACGGCCTTGTCCATCCGCACTGCATCGGGATCGATGGCAAGGATGATCGAAGTTTCCATCTCGTCGCCATGACCACCGAGTTTCTGCAGCATCAGCGGGCGCGTCTTTCGGCCGAGGTTGGCGACATCGGCCGTCAGCACCCGCACGCCGGTGCGCTCGTAGAATTCGCGCGCGACGATGCGCAGCGGTGCTTCGGTCGACACGCCGGTGTTGATGACGGCGATCCGGCGCACGCCGTCGCGCACGAGCTTGTCGAAAATGTCGGTCAGGACGTCTTGGAACGTACCGGGGCGCAGATGCTGCGACCCCGGATAGCGCACGAAGGCGGGGTAGTAGCCGAGATTGAGGACGGGTGCGACGATGACCGGCAGCTTTGCCGCGACGCGCGCACCGAGCTCGCGCGCCATCAGGAAGTCGGTGTTGAGGGGCAGATGATGGCCGTGCTCCTTGGCGATGGCGCCGATCGGAACGACGACGGGCCAGCCGGCATCGATCTTCGCCTTCGCTTCGGGCCAGGTGAGTTTTTCGAGCCAGACGCCTGCGGTCATAGGTGCTTCTCCAGAAAGTGCCGGATGTCGGGGCCCCAGACGAGCGGCCCGCGGCCGGCAAGGAAGTGACCTTCATATGGCGTGCGGCCGAAGGGCGGGTAGATCTTGGCTTCGTAAGGAACGCCGCTCCCCTCGAGGGCGGCAGCGATCTCCTTGGTCGGGCGGATCGAAAAGTCGTTCTCGGCTTGTGCGAAATAGATCGGCATCGTCACCTTGCGTGCGGCATCGATCATGTGGGCGGCGATGGTCGGGTTCCGGTCCCAGTTCATCGCCGCACCGGCGAATTCGACCGCACAGCGGAACCCCGCCTCGCGCGAGGCGGCAAGCAGCGTGTTGACGCCGCCGAACGACGAACCCATGACGCCGATCCGGCCGGGATCGACGCGCGGAAGCGTGCGGGCATGCGCGAACGCGGCCAGCACGTCGTCGCATTCGGCCGCAAGCCGGCGGACGAGCTGTGCGTTGTATTCCGGGCTGAACTCGGGTGCCGTGCACTCGCTGCGCCAGTTCGGTCCCGGCGAGAAGCCGTAACCGCGCCGATGGGGAAAGAAGCAGGCAATCCCCCAGCTGTTGAGCAGGATCGGGATTCCCGGCGTGGCATTGTCTTCGTGCCCTTCGGTCAGGCCGCTGCCGTGATTGTAGATCATGCAGGGGAAGGGGCCGGGGCCCGGCGGTGCGAAGAAATACCCCTTCAGCGTCCGCTCGCCGCTCGCGAACGCATGTTCTTCAGGTGCATGGGAAAGCGCCATGACGTCGATGTCGCCCGCCCAGCCGCCGGCACCGGCCGCGCGCGTTTCGACGAGACGTTCGAACTTGACCATGTTCGCGCGCATCTGGGCACGCACGGCTTCGAAGGCCGGGCTTGCCGCGCGCGCCGCGAGATCGGCGCGATGCGCATCTTCGGTCGGGAACGCGCACTCCCAGGCCACATCCGGCCCGTCTGCCGTTGCGTCGGCTTTGACCCGGATCGTGCCCGCCGGCAGGCCGATCGACACGCGGACATCGCAGGCCTTCCGGCGCGTTGCGAGGACGGCGTCGTGCAGTCCGGGCTTGGCGAAGTAGTGCGTGCGTTCGACGATCATCGGGAAATCTCCGGGGGGCGGTATGTGCCGGGAAAATGGCAGCGCACGAGACGGCCGGATGCCGCCTCGCGCAGTTCCGGCGCTTCGTGCCGGCAGCGGTCGACAGCGATCGGGCAGCGTGTATTGAAGGCACACCCGGCCGGTGGCGCAAGCGGGCTCGGAAGATCTCCCTCGAGCGCGGCGGGGCGCACGGGCAGCGTCGGATCCGGCTCCGGAACGGCGGCGATCAACGCTGCCGTATAAGGATGCAGCGGCTCGGCGAACAGCCGCGGCTCGTCGCTCAGTTCGACGATGCGGCCGAGATACATGACCGCGACCCGGTGCGAGAGATGCCGCACGACCGCGAGATTGTGCGAGACGAACAGATAGGCGACGCCGAACTCGGTCTGGATATCCTTCAGCAGGTTCAGCACCTGGGCCTGGATCGAGACGTCGAGCGCCGACACCGCTTCATCGCACACGATCAGCCGGGGCGACGGGGCAAGGGCGCGGGCGATGCCGATACGCTGGCGCTGTCCGCCGGAAAAGGCGTGCGGATACCGGGACGCATATTCGACGGGAAGGCCGACGATCCGCATCACTTCGGCGACGCGTTCCTCGATCTTCGCGCGAGGCCATCCCAGATTGACGAGTGGTTCGCCGACGATGTCGCGCACGCGCCGCCGGGGGTTGAGCGAGCCGAACGGATCCTGGAAAACCGCCTGCATCGCCTTGCGCAATGGCCCGAGGGCCTTGCCGTGCGCCGTCGTGACGTCGACGCCGTCGAAGTGGATGCTGCCGTCGGTCGGTTCGAGCAGGCGCAGGATCGCGCGCCCGAGCGTGGTTTTGCCGCAACCGCTTTCGCCGACCACACCAAGCGTTTCGCCGACATCGACGTGGAGATCGACGCCATCCACCGCGCGCAGCATCTGTGCCGGGTGTCCGAATCCGGCCGCACCGGCCGGGAAATGGACCTTCAGACCCGCGATTTCGAGAAGGCGGGTCATGTGGCCATCGACGGCAGGCCGATTTCACGCGACCGCCAGCAGCGCACGCGTCGCCCGTCCGGCAGCGTCTCCAGCGGCGGGGAGACGCTGCGGCATTTGTCGACCGCGTCCGGGCAGCGCGGATGGAAGCGGCACCCCGTCGGAAAGCGCGATGGCGGCGGTGTCGTCCCGGCAATCTGGTGCAGCCGGTCCGCCTTCACGCGCACGCGAGGGATCGCCTTCAGCAGCAGGCGCGTATAGGGATGATTCGGGGCGGCGAAGAGATCACGTACCTTCGCCTCCTCCATGATCATGCCGGCGTACATCACCACGACACGGTCGGCCATGCCGGCAACGACGCCAAGATCGTGGGTTATCAGCAGGATGCCCATCGCCGTCTCGTCGCGAAGGCGACGCATCAGGGTCAGGATCTGGGCCTGGATCGTCACGTCGAGCGCCGTCGTCGGCTCGTCCGCCACGAGGATCTTCGGCCGGCACGCCATCGCCATCGCGATCATCACGCGCTGGCGCATGCCGCCGGAAAGTTGGTGCGGATAGTCGTCGGCCCGCCGGTCGGGTGCCGGGATGCCGACGAGCCGCATCAGTTCGACAGCGCGCGCACGCGCTTCGGCACGCGAAACTCCAAGATGCGCTTCGAGCGTCTCGCCGATCTGGAAGCCTGCGCGGAAGAGCGGGTTGAGGCTCGTCATCGGCTCCTGGAAGATCATCGCGATCTCGCCGCCGCGCACTTTCAGAAGATCGCGCGTCGACAAAGACTTGAGGTCGCGCCCGCCAAGCCGCACCGTGCCGCGATCGATGCGCGCACCCGGTGGCAGCAGGCGCATGCCGGCCAATGCCGTGACCGATTTTCCCGAGCCGCTTTCACCCACGAGACCGACGATCTCGCCGGGCGCAATCGCGAAGCCGATTTCGTCGAGGACTCTCAACCGTTCCGGTCGACCCGGAAATGAAATGGCGAGATCGGAAAATTCGAGAGCGGCGGTCATCGCTCGCGGATCCTCGGATCGAGGAGGTCGCGCAGCCCGTCGCCGAGCAGGTTGAACCCGATGATCGTGGTGCCGAGTGCCGCACCGGCCGCCAGCGACAAATGCGGATCGCTGCGCAGGGCCGGCAGCCCGTCGCGGATCATGCCGCCCCAGCTCGGCAACGGTTCCTGCACGCCGAGGCCGAGGAACGACAGCGTGGCTTCGGCCATGACGATGAAACCCACGCCGACGGAAGCACGCACGATCAGTGCCGGTACGATATTCGGCAGGCAATGGCGGATCAGAATCGACGCCGGCGGCGTGCCGCAGACGATCGCAGCATCGACGAACAATTCGTTGCGCAAGGAAAGGACCAGCGCTCGCGAAAGCCGCGCGATTCCGGGCCAGCTCACGACCGAAAGGGAGAGGATGACCGTCGGAATCCCGGGCCCGAGCATCGCGGCGATCAGGATCGCGACGATCAGCTCGGGGAAAGCGAACGTGATGTCGGCGGTGCGCATGACCAGCGAGTCGAGCCAGCCGCCCTTCCACGCGGCCGCCATCCCTACGGTCGTCCCGATGGCAAGCGAAATCGCGAGCACCGAGAGCGCTATGGTCAGCGATACCGCGGCCCCGACGATCAGCCGCGACAGCACGTCGCGACCCAGCGCGTCGGTGCCGAGAAAGAAGTCCTCGCCTGGCGCTTCCCAGATGAACAGCATGTTCGTGCGCGAGAAGTTCACCGGTGCGATCCAGGGCGACAGGATCGCGACCGTCACGGCAGTCAGGACGATGACGGCGCCGATGACGGCACTGCGCGTACGAACGAACCGCCGCAGGAAATCGGCAATGCCGGCCTGGTCGGCGATCGCCTCGCTTGTCAGGCTCATCGGCGCGTCTCCAGCCGGATGCGGGGATCGACGAGACCGTAGAGAATGTCGACGGCGAAGTTGATCGCCGCATAGAAGAACGTGAACAGCATGACGATCGCCATCGTCACGGGATAGTCGCGCGCGAAGATCGAGTCGATCGCGATGCGGCCGAGGCCGGGTATATTGAAGATCGTCTCGATGACGACCGTGCCGGTGATGAGGCCGCCGAAGATGACGCCGCAGACCGTCAGGATCGGCACCAGCACGTTGCGCAGGCCATGCCGCCAGACGACCAATCGCTCCGACAGTCCTTTGGCGCGTGCGGTGCGCACATAGTCCTGCTGCAGGACCTCGAGCATGAATGTGCGCGAGAGGCGGGCGAGATAGGCGGCGGCCGGGATCGCGAGGAGGGCGACCGGCAGAATCGCGTGACGCCAGCTGGTCCAGCCGGCGACCGGGACCCATCCGAGCTTCAGTGCGAAGATCCACACGAAGAAGGCGGCAAGTGCGAAATTGGGGATCGACAGCCCACCGACCAACACGAGGATGATGCCGGTATCCGCCAGCGTGTTGCGTCTCAGGGCCGCGACAATGCCGAGCGCGATGCCGATCGGCATCGCGAACGCCAGTGCCGCCGCCGCCAGCAAGGGGCTGATCCACAGGGCGTCGCGGATGACCTGGGTTACGGGGACGCTCGGGTAGCGGAATGACAGGCCGAAATCACCGTGAGCCAGTTTGCCGACATAGTCGACGAACTGGACCGACATCGGCCTGTCGAGACCGTATTCGCGGCGCAGCTTGCGCTCGAGCTCGACGTTTCCACCCTGGTCGCCGAGCATCACCGTGATCGGGTCGCCGGGAACAAAGCGGTTGGCCGCGAAGGTCAGCAGCACCGCCGCCACGAGCACCGGAAGGAGCCCGAGGAGGCGGCGTGCGACATAGGCGTACATCTGCGGCGACGATCCTCAGTTGATCGAGACGCTGTCGTAGGGAAGCATGCGCATCGGCGCCAGCGTCACGCCCTTCACGTTCGGCTTCACGACGGCGACGCTCGTGCGCACGAAGATGCCGCAGGTACCCCAATCGTCGAGCAGGGCGTCTTCGGCCTCGTGATAGAGCTTGTAGCGCGTCGCGTTGTCGGGCGTGACTTGCGCCTTGTCGATAAGCTCGTCGAACTTCGCGCTCGAATAGCGGGCCCGGTTGAACGAGCTCTTCGAGTGCCAGACCTGCGACAGGTAGTAAAGCGCGTCGGGATAATCCGCCGTCCAGCCCCACGAGAAGAACGGCGTCTCGCCGGCGTTGAGCGAACGCAGGAACGTCGCTCGCTCCTGGATGTCGAGATCGACCGTGACGCCGAGGATCTGCTTCCACTGGTCGGCGTAGTAGGCGATCTCGTTGCGGAACGGTGCCAGGTTGGCGATCTTCAGCGGCGGCATCCCGTTGCCGCCGGCGAAGCCTGCTTCGGCGAGCAGCTTCTTGGCTCGTTCCGGATCGTAGGCGATCTTCCTGACATTCGGGTTGTAGCCGGGAATGCCGGGCGTGATCTGGCCGTAGAGCGGTTGGGCGAGGCCGCCGAACAGGCCACGGCTCATCGCGTCGCGATCGATCGAGATGCAGAAGGCCTCGCGCACGCGCTTGTCCTTGAAGGGCGCATAGAGGTTCTGGTTCATGCCCAGATAGTTGATCTGGGCGGCCGAGACGGTCTGGGCTTCGGCGCGCAGCTTGGGTTCGCGCATGATCCGGCGCGCGAGATCGGTGCTGGCGACCATCAACACGTCGAGCTCGCCCGCCTCGTACATCGTGACGGCGGTCTCCTCGGACGGCACGATCACGAAGCGTACGCCGTCCACTTTCGGCGCTCCGCCGTAGTAGCCGGTGAACGACTTGAGATACACGTCCTGTCCGCGGCGCCAGCCGGCGAACTGGTAAGGGCCGGTCCCGGCGGAGACTTCCATGAACCAGTTCGCCCCCTTGTCGGCGACGACCTGGGTATCGAAGAACATGAAGGGATAGATCGGGAAGAGCACATCGGGTGCCGTGAAGCGGATATCGACCACGAGATCGCTTTCGACCTTCACGCCGGCGAGTTCCTTGGTTTTGCCGTCCTGCACGTCCTTGGCGCCGACGATGCGCTGCAGGTACTGGAGCTGGAGCCCGGCCTTGCTGCCGGGGGCGAGCAGGGCTTCGAAGCTGGACTTCACGTCCTTGGCGCTGAACGCGCGGCCCGTATGGAATTTCACGCCCGGGCGCAGTTCGAAGCGCCAGCCGAGATTGTCGGGATGGGCCGTCCATTTCATCGCCAGCGCCGGGTTGACGTTCCCCTTTTCGTCGACACGCGAAAAGCTCTGGTAGACGTTGCGCAGCACGTCGCCTGCGATGAGGGCCGAGAACGTGATCGGGTCGATCATCTCTGGATCGGCATTGACGTTGACCCGCAGGTCCTTGGCCTGGGCGGGCAGTGCAAGGCCGGCAAGAAGGCCGGCCATTGCGGCATATCGGAAGAACTTTCCTGTCTTCATGGAAGTCTCCTGCGGGTTAGGTGCTGGTTGAATCGAGGTTAGCACGATCGATGCCACCGGGGACGGTGCCGCGGCGGATATGGGGATGATCGCGGGTCATGGCGGGCCTTCGAAGCGGATGCGGACATTGCAAGCCGCGTCGGGCGCGACGACGATGCGGCCATCCTGCATGTCGAAGGCGACAGCGCCTTTCGCCAGGACTGACCGGCAAATGCCGAGATTTGCGACAGCGAAGTCGATGCCGAAGGCTTGCGCCTGCGAAATACTGGCCCTTTCCAGGTCGATGAAATGTCTGCCGGCATCGATGCGGACGCCGGTCGCGATCGAGGCGAATGCGGCAGCCGGAAGTACGCGCCGCCACTCGATCGCAGCGGCATCCGGATCGGGGCACGCGACCGTCAACCTGCGGATGGCGGCAGCACCATTGGCGTGCTCGAGCAGCTCCGGCAACCACACCGCGTCGCGCGTCGGTTGGCTGCAGACGAAAATGCGGACGGGGATCTGTGGCACGTCGGTCAGTGATACGACTTCGAACCGTGCCTCGAGGTTCGTACCGTCCGGTCGCGCAACTGGGCGCGAGAACTTGATCGGTGCGTCCGGCGCAAGGCCGGCCTCCTGCCAGAGCGCATTCGCTGCTGGCGGGTCGATCGTCGTCATAGCCATGCCGGCAATCCCGCCGCCCTCGGCGATGGCGCGGCGCCAGCGCATGTTGCGGTCTGTCGGCGCGATCACCGAGAGCAGCTCGAAATAGTCCTCGCGAAGCATGATCGTGTGGTTTTCGGTGCCGAGTGCAGCGCTGTGCACGCCGCGCGGCGACAGCGTGAAGCCGAGCCGTCGGTAGACGGACGCGGCGGCCGCCAAGGCCGGGACGGCGATCACGACATGGTCGACCGTTCCAATCGCGTCGTGCGGTGCGGCGGTCATTTTCCGGCCCCGCGGTCGGCGGTCGCGTAGGTCCCGCGGCCGGTTGCGACCAGCGCGTCCGTCTTGTCGCGCAACTCGACATCGACCGTGCCGATCGACCGGCCGACCCGGAGTGCGCGCGCATGCGCGACGAGATCTGTTGCGATCGCCGGACGGAGATAGTCGACGCGAAGGTCGATCGTCGGCACGCCGCGCCCGAGGCGGGCGATCAGCGCGAAGTCGCCTGCGATATCGAGGATCGCCGCGATGACGCCGCCGTGCCACTGGCCGCTGCCGGGTCCGCGTTCGAAATCGATGCGCCACGGAGCACGCAGCGAGATGGTTGCCGCTTCGGCGTCATACGCGGCGAGTTGAAGGCCGAGGAATTTCTGGAAAGCGCCTGCCGACAGCTTCTCGGCAAGCATTGCGGCGGTTTCGGCGTTCATGCTGCCGGCTCCACGATGACCTTGCCGACTGCGAGCCGCTCTTCGATCTGGCGCATCGCTTCGCGCGCTTCCGCAAGGCCATAGCGGCGATCGTGCAGCACCGGCCGGAGCGTGCCCGCCTTCACCATGGCAAGCAATCGTGTCACATCCTCGCGCGACCAGCCGTTCGAGCCGATGATGTTGAGCTCGAACGTCCAGATATAGCGGATATCCTCCTTCGGATCGTATCCGGCCGTGGCACCGCAGGTGACCATCCGCCCGTCGCGGCGCAGCACGCGCAACCCCTTTGTCCAGGCATCGCCACCAGTGAAGTTTACGACCATGTCGAGGCCACCGGTCGTCCGGCGACGCGTGCTGGCGCGGCCGAATAGCTTGTGGCATTCGGCAACCCAGTCACCGGTCGCGTAATTGATGCCGTAATCTGCGCCGACCGATTTCAAACGGGTAAGCTTCTCGTCGCTTGATGCGCAGACTGCAACCGTGGCGCCTGCCTGCTTGGCAAGCTGGATGCAGCAGGTTCCGACACCGCCCGACGCTCCCAAAATCAGGACCGTCTCGCCGGCCTTGATGCGGCCGCGGTCGACCATCATCCGGTGTGCGGTGCCGTAAGCGACGGGCAGGGCCGCCGCCGCCACGAAATCGACGGCCGGATCGAGAGGAATCAGCATGTGCGAAGGGACGCGCACGAATTCGGCCAACCCGCCGTCGAGCGTCTCGCCGAGGAAGCCGGGGTCCACACGGTCGATCGGGTCAACGACCACGCGGTCGCCGATCTTGAAGTCCCTGACATCGGCCCCGACCGCGGCGATCTCGCCCGCCGCGTCGTTACCGACGATCAACGGCAGGCCGAGCTTGATGCCCGGCATGCCGCGTCGCGTGAACACGTCATGGTAGTTGAGCGCGCAGGCACGTACTCGCACGAGTGCATCGCCCGGTCCGCAGACCGGATCGCGATAGGCCGGTTCGTAGACCAGCCGGTCGAGGTCGCCATGTTCATGGAGGACGACCGCGCGCATCTCAGCTTCTCCCCGCCGTCGAACGCTGCGAACTCGCGACAGGAAGTGCACGGGCGATCAGAATCTTGCGGTCGGGCTTGTTCGTCGCGGCAAGGGGGATTTCGTCGCAGAATTCGACGAAACGCGGATGCGCGTAGGCCGGACCATTCGCGAGTGAAAATGCCTTCACGGCGGCGGCATCGATATCCGCACCGGGCTGGCGCACCACGAATGCGAAGGGCAGCATTCCCTTGATTTCGTCGGGTACCGGGACGACGGCGGCCTGATGGACGCCAGGAAGGCGCTCGATGAGGCGCTCGACCTCGCCCGGCCAGACATTCTCGCCGCCGACGACGAACATGTCGTCCGCACGACCGAGGAAATAATAGAATCCGTTCGCGTCGCGCCGCGCGATGTCGCCGGAACGGTACCAGCCATCCTGGAGGACTTCGGCCGTCTTGGCCGGCAGGTTGTTGTAGCCTTCCATCCGCATCGGACTCTTCATGTAGAGCACGCCCTCGTCGGGGCCCGGACCTTCGCGAAGCTCGCACAGCGACCCGGGTAGCGGATAGCCGAGCGAAGTCGGCGGACGCGGGACGCCGTCCGGATGCGGTCCGAAGGGAGAGGGGCCGCCCTCGGTCGTGCCGTAGCTGTTGTTGATGGCGGCTTTCGGGAACAGCGCCTGGACCTTGTCGACAAGCGCTTGCGTGAGCGGGGCCGAACCCATCGTCACGTTGCGGACCGAAGAGAAGTCGAGCCCGCCGACGAGGTCGCGCTCGCGTGCGACGAGGGCAAGCATTGTCGGAACCGACGTCAGCCACGTCACGCGGTAGCGCTCGATTGCCTGTGCGTATTTCTTCGCCTCGAACGACGGCAGCAGGACGATGCTGCCGCCGGCCGCCAATGCGCCCTTGACGCTGATGGTCGCGTTCATGTGGAACATCGGGGCAGCGACGATGTAGCGGTGGGTCGACCGGTCGCCGTACATGCGCGCCGAAGTCGAAAGCGACCAGTGCTGCGAAGCATGCGATAGCAGCACGCCCTTGGGCTTTCCGGTCGATCCGGACGTATAGAGGATCATGCCGAGTTCGCGCCCGTCGGGCACAACGGTCTCGAACGGGCCGGGATCGAGGAGGGCCGGATAGCTCTTCGGATCGTCAAAATCGACGTGCAGGATTCCGGGCGGGCAGAGCTCGGCGCGTTCGCGATCGTGGAAGACGGCGCGAAGATCCGCATCGGCGACGATATGGTCGATCGTGTCGCGCGACAGCTTGAAGGATACCGGCACGGAGACAAGCCCTGCGCGCATCGTCCCGAAATAGGCCGCCAGCAACTCGCGGCGGTTCAACGACATGATGCCGACGCGATCTCCGCGCTTGAGCCCCATCTTCAGCAGACCGCGCGCGACGGCGTCGCATTCGGCATCGAAGGCGCGATAGGTGATTTCGACGGGATTGTCCCAGTCGCGAAGGTCGACGAGCGCCACCTTGTCCGGCGAGCGAACGACATCGAAGCAGCGCCCGAGATTCGGGTGGAGGGCGTTCATGCCGACAGACCCTCGCGCGTCGCAATCCGTTCCACCGCCTCGACGAAGCGGTCGATTTCGTCCTCGGAATTGTAATAGTGGACCGACGCGCGCACGATACGCTCCAGACCGCGCGGGACCAGGTCGAGACGTGTGGCTTCACCGACAGCGACCGTCACGTTCATCGCGCGTCGCGACAATTCCGCCTTGACGAGATCCGCCGACCGGTCCGGTGCCGTGAAAGTCACGATGCCGCAGCGGGCGCGACCGCGGTCGTGGACCTGCAGACCATCGATCGTCGCGAGGCGCTGGCGAAGGCCATCGGCGAGTTCCGAAATCCGCCGCTCGATCGCCGGCATGGGCCAACCGAGCGCATAGTCGACCGCGACGCCGAAGCCGAGCTTCGCGGCAAAGCTGCATTCAGGAGTCTCGAAGCGCCGGGCATCGCCACGCAGGCTATAGGTCCGGTCGTCGGTCCAACTTGCGGCGTGATCGTCGAGAAACGGCGGATCGAGCCGGTCCAGGAGCGCCCGCCGGACGTAGAGAAAGCCGATACCGCGTGGCCCGCGCAGGAATTTTCGGGCCGTCCCGGAAAGCATGTCGCAGCCGATCGTATCGACGTCGATCGCCATCTGTCCGACCGACTGGCAAGCATCGAGCAAATAGGGGATTCCTGAACTCCGCGCGATCCGCCCGATCGCGGCAGCCGGGTTGATAAGCCCGCCGCTGGTCGCGACATGCGTGATCGCGATGAGCCGCGTCCGCGGCCCGATCAACCGTACGAAGGCGTCCATATCGACATCGCCCGCGGCATCGCAGGGAGCGACGTCGATTTCGATCTCGTCGCGCGACGCGCGATGCAGAAACGCGATGAAGTTGCTGCAGTACTCGGTCTGGGTCGTGAGAATCCGGTCGCCCGGCTTCAGCCGCACGGCATAGAAAGCCATGTCCCAGGCGCGTGTGGCGTTTTCGACGATCGCGATTTCGTCGACGGAGGCATTGAGGAGTTCGGCCAGTGCGGCATAGGGCCGTTCGATGCGTTCGCGCATGCGGTCCTGCGCTTCATATCCGCCGATCTCGGCTTCTAGGCACAGATAGCCGGTCATTGCCTCGGTCACCATGCGCGGCGGCAACGCACAGCCCGCATTGTTGAAATGCACGACGTGCCCGACGCCGGGCGTGTCGGCTCTGGCGCGGACGAGATCGAAGGTCATGCAGTGCCGCCCCGGCGCCGATCGAGCGCCTCGGCAAGATCCTTGCCCGCACCGGCGATATGCGGTTCGCTGAGCGCGATCGCCTCTTCGACATCGCCGCGGCGGCAGGCGGCAAGGATCGCCCGGTGTTCGTCGCGATTGTCGGCGGCATTGTCCATCGCCAGAAGTTCCAGGCGTAGATAACGGTCGACCGCGTCGTACTGGTTCTCGATCAGCCCGACGAGCCGCGGCCCGGCGGCGGCATAGAGACGCAAGTGGAACCTGCGGTGCAGGGCCACCCAGCGTCCGATGTCCATTTCGCTCTCGAGCGCGTCGAGCAGGGCGGAGGCGTCGTCGAACGCTTCCTTGTCGAGGTTCGGCACCGACTGGCGAAGAGCAAGCGATTCCAGCGCGAAGCGGATCTCGAAAATCTGCCGGACCTCGTCGGTCGACAATGTCGCGACGACGGCCCCGCGATGGGGCGAAAAGACGACCCAGCCTTCGGCCTCGAGCATGCGCAGCGCTTCGCGGATCGGAGTCCGGCTTACGCCCAGGGCTTCGGCAATCTCGTCCTGGACGAGGGCTTCTCCCTCGACCAGCGTTCCATTGGCGATACCTTCGCGCAGGCAATCGGCGACATGCTGGGTGGCGGTGCGGTGCCGTGTCGCCCCGTTTCTGGCAATGTCTTGAAGCGCCGTCGTTTTCATTGATTGGATATTGGATAAAATTTGCTTACGAAGTCAAGGCGAGGCGATGCCGTGGGCCGATTTGCCTGTGGAAAAGTCGGGTGGATGGCGTGCGCCCGGGCATCGGGCTTGACCTTCCCGCGAGGGCAGGGAGGACGAGTACAATGAAACCCGCCTGGAGATACCGATGACCGCCGCCCCGACATTGTCCGCCGAATTCGCCGTGACCGGCATGACCTGCGCGTCGTGCGTCGGCCGGGTCGAGAAGGTCATCCGGGCCGTAAAGGGCGTGGCCGCTGCGTCGGTCAATCTCGCGACCGAGCGTGCCAGCGTCACGCTCGATCCCGACACCGTTCCGGCCGGCGCCATCGAGGCGGCCGTCGAACGTGCGGGCTATGCCGCCAGGCGAATCACCGACGGCGGCGCGGAACCGCAATCGGACGAGAAAGAGAAGGAGCGCGAGCACCTGCGGCACGCCGTCGTCGTATCCGGCGTCCTGACGCTGCCGATTTTCGCCGTCGAGATGGGCGGGCACGTTTTCCCGGTGATCCACTCGTGGGTCGGAATACTGCTCGGTCATGCGGAACTCAATTACGCGTTCTTCGTGTTGACGACTCTCGTATTGTTCGGGCCCGGTCTCCGGTTCCAGCGCACGGGAATCCCGAATCTGCTGCACGGCACGCCGGACATGAATTCGCTCGTCTCCATCGGCACGCTCAGCGCCTACGGCTATTCCGTCGTCTCGACATTCGCGCCGGCACTTCTTCCCGCCGGAACGGCGCATGTCTACTACGAAGCATCCGCCGTGATCGTCACGCTGATCCTGGTCGGGCGCTATCTTGAAGCCGTAAGTCGCGGCCGGACCAGTGCGGCGATCCGGCGGCTGGCCGGTCTTCGACCGAAGACCGCGCGCATCGTCCGCGACGGGACGGTTGCCGAGATGCCGCTCGACCGGATCGCGATCGGCGACCGGGTCCAGGTGCGCCCGGGCGAGCGGGTTCCGGTCGATGGCGTGGTCGTCTCCGGACATTCGCATGTGGATGAATCGATGATTTCCGGCGAGCCGGTTCCTGTCGCGAAGGGCGAAGGCGCAAGCGTGGTCGGCGGGACCATGAACACGACGGGAAGCTTCATCGTCAAGGCGACACGTATCGGGCGGGACACGCTGCTTGCCCAGATCATCCGGATGGTCGAGAACGCGCAGGGTGCCAAGCTGCCGATCCAGAGTCTGGTCGATCGCATAACGGCCTATTTCGTGCCGGCAGTTCTCGTGGCGGCCGCAATCACATTCGCCGCTTGGTGGCTGCTCGGACCGGAGCCGGGCCTGTCGTTCGCCCTCGTCAATGCGGTCGCCGTCCTGATCATCGCCTGTCCGTGTGCAATGGGGCTTGCCACGCCGACCTCGATCATGGTCGGAACGGGGCGTGCGGCTGAACTCGGGATCTTGTTCCGGCGCGGCGATGCGCTGCAGAGCCTCCGGCACGTCACGATCGCCGCCTTCGACAAGACGGGGACCCTGACCCGCGGCGGACCGGAACTTACGGACTTCCTGACGGCGACCGGTTTTGAACGCCGCGGGCTCCTGGAACTTGTCGCCTCGGTCGAAGCGCCGTCCGAACATCCGATCGCAGGTGCGATCGTCCGCGCGGCCAAGGATGCCGGGTGCATGCCGCTGTCGGTCCAGGCCTTTTCGGCGGAACCCGGGCTCGGCGTGTCGGCGAAGGTCGCGGGCAGACAGGTTGCAGTCGGTGCGGACAGATACATGGCCAGCCTTGGGGTCGATGTCGGACGGTTCAAGCCGGATGCGTCCGCGCTCGCCGCCGAGGGCAAGAGTCCGCTCTATGTCGCCGTCGACGGGACGCTGGCCGGAATGCTGGCGGTTTCCGATCCGATCCGGCCGACGAGCCAATCCGCCATTTCGGCACTCAAGGCGCTTGGATTGCGGACGGTCATGATCTCGGGTGACAATCGCGCGACGGTCGAGGCGGTTGCGGCGCGCCTTGGGATCGATGTGGTTCTGGCCGAAATCATGCCTGCGGGAAAACTCGAGGCGCTCAAGACGATGCGCGGCGACGGCGGGACGATCGCGTTCGTCGGCGACGGTATCAACGATGCACCGGCGCTGGCTGAAGCCGATGTCGGAATCGCGGTCGGTTCGGGAACCGACATCGCGATGGACAGCGCCGATGTCGTTCTGATGACGAACGACCTGCGGGTGGTGGCGACGGCGATCGCGCTCTCCAAGGCCACGATGCGCAACATCGAACAGAACCTGTTTTGGGCATTCGCCTATAATGTGGTGCTTGTACCCGTCGCGGCCGGCGCGCTTTTTCCGGCCTTCGGCATCCTGCTGTCGCCGATGATTGCCGCGGCCGCGATGGCGATGTCGAGCGTCTTCGTGCTGACGAACGCGCTGCGCCTGCGGCATTTCGCTCCTGAGTTCAGACGAGGTCCGAATTGACGACGACCGCACCGATCGAATTCGACAACAGCTACGCCCGATTGCCTGCGGGATTCTTTGCGCGGCTGGCGCCCACGCCGGTCACGGCACCGGCCCTGCTTCGGCTCAACGTGCCACTGGCAGAACAACTCGGTCTTGATCCTGCATGGCTGCGCAGCGCCGAGGGGGTCGGGATGCTGGCGGGAAATCGCATGCCGGCAGGCGCCGAACCGCTTGCGATGGCCTATGCCGGTCACCAGTTCGGTCATTGGGTGCCGCAGCTTGGCGACGGCCGCGCCATCCTGCTGGGCGAGATCCACGATAGGGACGGGCAGCGCTTCGACATCCAGCTGAAGGGATCGGGTCGCACCCCGTTCTCGCGGTCGGGTGACGGGCGTGCGGCGCTCGGACCAGTGCTTCGGGAATTCTTGATCAGCGAGGCCATGGCAGCACTCGGCATCCGCACGACGCGCGTTTTGGCCGCCGTGGCGACTGGCGAGACCGTCTACCGGGAGGAACCGCTCCCGGGCGCCATCCTGACGCGCATCGCGCGCGGCCATGTCCGGGTCGGTACGTTCCAGTATTTTGCCGGACGTCGCGATGTCGAGGCCGTACGCGCGCTCGCGGACTATGTTGTCGGCCGGTATGGCATCGAGGCCGCACCTGGCGAAAATGTCCATCGCGCGATGCTCGATGCGACTGTCGCGCGTACGGCCGACCTGATCGCGAACTGGCAACTCGTCGGCTTCATCCACGGCGTCATGAATACCGACAACATGTCGGTCGTGGGCGAGACGATCGACTACGGTCCCTGCGCGTTCATGGACACCTATCATCCCGGAACGGTGTTCAGCTCGATCGACACGGGTGGGCGTTACGCCTATGGCAACCAACCGAGGATCGCGTATTGGAACCTCGCACAGCTGGCACAGGCGCTGCTGCCGCTGCTGGAAACGGACGAGAATGCGGCGGTCGAGTCCGCACAAACGGCACTCGACCGTTTTCCGGCATTGTTCGAAGCGGCGTACATTGCCGGTATGCGCCGGAAGCTCGGCTTGATAGTACCGGCCGAAGAGGATGACACCTTGATCCAGTCGCTGCTCGAGCAGATGGCCGAACAGCGGGTCGACTTCACGCTCATGTTCAGAAGGCTTTGTGCACTTTCGGCAACCGATGCCGCCGATGACGGCGCAGTTCGCCAGCTATTCGCCGATCCGGCCGCATTTGATGGCTGGGCGATCGAGTGGCGCAAGCGTCTGTTGAGCGAGGCTTCGATCGATGGCGTGCGCCGGAAGTCGATGAAAGCGGCCAATCCGGCGATTATCCCGCGGAACCATCAGGTGGAAGTGGCGCTGGCCGCGGCCCACGAAGGCGATCTGCAGCCATTCGACGATCTGCTCGCGGCTCTCCGGGCACCCTATGACGACAGGCCGGCATCCGACCGCTTTGCTGCGCCGCCAAAGCCAGAGGAAGTCGTTCAAGCCACATTCTGCGGCACTTGAGCCAACGCTTGGCTGGCATCGATGCCATAATTCGGCATAATGAAAACAACAGATAGCCCCCGGGAGGTACGCAATGAAAAAATCGCGCCGAAGCTTCGTCCGTGATTCAGCCGTCGCGGCGACTGCAGCCGCGGCTGCCATCGTGGCATCGAAATCGATCGCACCGGCCGAGGCGCAGGCTGTCTCGCCGGTATTTCGCATCGCGCCGACGGTCATTCCCGTTGCCGGTTCCAAAGAGGTGTTCCAGGTCCGTCGGATCTACTGCATCGGGCGGAACTATGCCGCGCACGCCCGCGAGATGGGGTCGGACCCGAACCGCGAGCCGCCGTTCTTCTTCCAGAAGCCGACCGATGCGATCCAGTACGTGCCGTCCGGCACGGTCGCCGATCACCCCTATCCGAGTCTGACGAAGAACTATCACTATGAGGTCGAACTGGTCTGCGCGCTGAAGTCAGGCGGAACAAATATTCCGATCGCGGGCGCGTTGCAGCATGTCTACGGCTATGCCCTGGGCCTCGACATGACACGGCGAGACTTGCAGCGTGCGCTTGGTGACGAGAAGAAGCCGTGGGAAATCGGCAAAAGTTTCGATCACTCCGCACCCATCGGTCCGCTGCACAAGGCCGACAGGATCGGGCATTTCACGAAGGGCGCTATCTCGCTCGCGGTGAACGGTACGATCAAGCAGAACGCCACGCTCGAACACATGATCTGGTCGGTCGCCGAGCAGATTTCGAAGCTTTCCGAAGCGTTCGAGCTCAAGGCGGGCGACATCATCTATTCGGGTACGCCGGAGAATGTCGGTCCGGTCGTCAAGGGCGACACGATCCTGTGCAAGATCGACCGTCTGCCGGATCTCTCCATCAAGATCGTCTGACGACGAAAATGAAGGGTACCGGCCGGACGTATCTGTCCGGCCGGCCCAACTTCGCGCAGGGCCGTTGACTTCGCGCCGGACATCCGGCGAATACTTGCGGCGATGCTTGATCATTCGACAAGTCTGGCGATCGCGGCGAACGCCGACATACTGGGCCTTGTCCTTGCACTGTTCGTTGCAGGTCTGGCGGGCGGATTCATGCATTGTGCGGCCATGTGCGGCCCGTTCGTCGTCGCCCAGTCGCTCGCGCATGTCGAAGGGGCGGGCATCGAGCGGCTCGGCGGCCAGTTGCTACTGCCCTACCATCTCGGGCGCTCGACAAGCTACGTCGCGATCGGTGCCGTGCTCGGTACCATCGGAGGCGCAGTTTCAGCACTTCCCGGGTTGCGCATGATACTCGCCGTATTTCTGGTTCTTGCGGCGATCCTGTTCGTCCTGCAGGCATTCGGGCGAACACCGGCGGCTGGTGGTCCGCTCGGCATCTGGCTTGCGGCACGGGTCCGGCCACTGCTCGCGGCACCCGCCGGCTGGCGAGGCTACGCGCTCGGCATCGCACTTGGCTTCCTGCCATGCGGATTTCTCTATGGAGCATTCGCGGCAGCGGCGGGAAGCGGAGATGTTTTACGCGGTGGGCTTGCGATGTTCGGGTTTGTTGCGGGCACGCTGCCGGCGCTCGTCGTTGTCCAGATCGCGGGCGTCATGGCTGCTCGGCGCTGGAAATCGGCTCTTGCCCGGCTGGCACCGCCCTTGATGATTTTCAACGCCGCCGTGCTTCTTGCGATCGCGTGGCGTTTCGTCAGTTAGGCTCGGCGATCTCGACCAGATCCTTGTAGCAGTGCCAGGTGGCGTGACCGATCAACGGCATCGTTACCGCAAGACCAAGGAAGAACGGCACCATTCCGAATGCCGTGAAGGCGCAGATCAGCGCGGCCCACAGTGCCATCGGCTTTATATTCTCGCGCACGGCCACAAACGATGTCGCAATTGCGACCCAGACAGGAGTCTCCGGCCGGTCGAGCAGCATGGGGATCGAAACAGCCGAGATCGCGAAGACCGCTGCTGCGAGCACGAACCCGACCAACGTTCCGACGATCAGGAAGGGCAGGGAGTCCGGCGAAAATAGCGTCAGATCGACGAGATCGCGCAACGTGCCGCGCGGGCTGCCGAAGAACAGCGCGAAGATCAGCATCGCCATTCGCGTCCAGAACAGGTTAACGAGCATCAACACGAAGCCCATATAGGCCATGTGCTCCGGATTGACCCTGAATGCTCCGAAGGCCGTGTGGAGTGATGGCGTCTGCCCGATCGATACGCGGCGGCTGGTTTCGTACAGACCTACCGCAAGTAGGGGCGCCAGAAGAAGAAACCCGGCGGCCAGCGGCAGCAGCAGATAGATCGTTTCATTGGCGACGAGGAAGACCGCGATCGCGTAGCCGGCGATGACGAACGCCGTGCCGTATGACAGGCTCACGCGAGGAGCCGCCTGAAGATCGGCCCACCCGCGCGCAAGCCACACCCAAGGGCGATCCAGTGCCGCCTTCCGGATAAATGGACTTGGCCCGGAAAAAACGGGGATGGATTCGATCATGTCCTGGCTCCTCCGAACGACATGTTGTCGCACCGGTCGGTCTTCCGCCGCCTTGATTTGTATCAATGTGCCACGATTGTTAACGGTCGATACTGCACTGCAGTAAGCATCGAGTCCTGCCAAGTCTAGAACACGAAGGGGGTCCCATGGCATCCGTTTCAGCCGCCGTCGGCAGCTTCAATGCGCCTGGCGCGTCGACGCTTGAACAGGCTGTCCCGCAATACAACGACGATGTCGTCCGGGCCGGGTTGATCGCGACGATCTTCTGGGGTGTGGTCGGTTTCCTGATGGGAAACGTGATCGCCTCGCAACTCGCGTTCCCGGTCATGAATCTCGGACTCGAATGGACGACCTTCGGACGTCTGCGACCGGTCCATACTTCTGCGGTGATTTTCGCGTTCGGCGGAAACGCGATGATCGCGGCGTCCTTCTATATCGTCCAGCGCACCTGCCGGACAAATCTGTTTCTCGGTTCGCTCGGCGGCTGGTGCGTGTTCTGGGGCTACCAGCTCTTCATCGTGCTGGCTGCGTCCGGTTATGTCCTCGGCATCACGTCGGGAAAGGAATACGCCGAACCCGAATGGTACACGGATATCTGGCTGACGATCGTCTGGGTACTTTACCTCGTCGTGTACGCCGGAACGCTGATCAAGCGACGCGAAGAGCACATCTACGTCGCCAACTGGTTCATCCTGTCATTCATCATCACGGTTGCGATGCTGCATCTGGGCAACAATGTCCAGCTGCCGGTGTCGTTCACCGGCTGGAAGAGCTACACGGTTCCCGGCGGCGTGCAGGATGCCATGATCCAGTGGTGGTACGGGCACAATGCGGTCGGCTTTTTCCTGACGGCGGCCTTCCTCGGCATGATGTACTATTTCATCCCGAAGGCGGCCGGCAGGCCCGTCTATTCCTACCGGCTTTCGATCGTCCATTTCTGGTCGCTGGTCTTCCTCTATATCTGGGCAGGCCCGCACCACCTGCACTACACGTCGCTCCCCGACTGGGCACAGACTCTGGGCATGACGTTCTCGGTCATGCTGTGGATGCCGTCCTGGGGCGGGATGATCAACGGCCTGATGACGCTGTCGGGCGCCTGGGACAAGTTGCGCACCGATGCTTCGCTGCGCTTCTCGGTCACGGCCGTCGCCTTCTATGGCATGTCGACCTTCGAAGGGCCGATGATGTCGATCAAGGCGGTCAACGCGCTCTCGCACTACACCGACTGGACGGTCGGGCACGTGCATTCCGGCGCCATGGGCTGGGTCGGCTTCATTTCGTTCGGGATGCTCTATTGGATGGTGCCGCAGCTGTGGAAGCGGGCAGGGCTCTATTCGCAGCGCCTCGTCGCATGGCATTTCTGGATCGCGTCGCTCGGCATCGTTCTCTACATCACGTCGATGTGGGTCTCCGGAATCATGCAGGGGCTGATGTGGCGCGCCTACGACGAGTTCGGATTCCTCCAGTATTCGTTCGTCGAGACCGTCGCCGCGATGCATCCTTTCTATGTGATCCGGCTGATGGGCGGGCTGCTCTACCTCGTCGGCGCCCTGATCATGACATACAACCTTTGGAAGACGATCACGTCCGCTGCACCGGCACGCGCCGCTGCTGCCGTCGTGGCCGTCTAACGGGAGGGGCAAAACATGTCCTTCAAGCACGCGATCCTCGAAAAGAACGTCGTCCTGCTGGCCATCTGCACGCTGATCACGGTTTCGATCGGCGGACTCGTCCAGATCGTGCCGCTTTTCACGATCGAACAGACGATCGAGCGGGTGGAAGGGGTACGCCCTTATTCGCCCCTCGAACTTGCCGGCCGGAACATCTATGTCCGCGAAGGTTGCTACAACTGCCACAGCCAGCAGATCCGTCCGTTCCGCGACGAGATCGAACGCTACGGTCACTACAGCCTCGCGGCCGAGTCGATGTACGATCATCCGTTCCAGTGGGGCTCCAAGCGCAACGGTCCGGACCTCGCGCGTGTCGGCGGCAAGTATTCTGATGCCTGGCATGCAGCACACATGATCGAGCCGCGCGCGGTCGTGCCGGAATCGATCATGCCGGCCTACGCGTTCATGGCGGATCGGCCGCTCGACTATGCGGACATCGCCGAGCATCTCAAGACGCTCCGGGCGATCGGGGTGCCTTACACGCAAGAGATGATCGACAGCGCGAAGGCCGACGTCCTGGCGCAGAAGGACCCGGATGCCGATATGGCCGGGCTGCTTGCCCGGTATCCCAAGGCCGTCGTGTCGACCTTCGCCGGCGAAGCCGGCAAGGTGACGGAACTCGATGCGGTCATTGCCTATCTGCAGATGCTCGGCACGCTTGTCGACTTCCGCAACGTCAAGCCCGAACAACTGCGTCAGTAGCGGAGTGCGCGACATGGATCCGATGCAACTGAGCCATATTCTCGGAACGGTCTCGACCGTCTGGTTCTTCCTGTTCTTCGTCGGAATGCTGGCGTGGGTCTTCTGGCCGTCGCGCAAGGCGCGGATGGACCATCAGGCCCAGATCCCGCTGCGCGACGACGAACGCTGAACGAAATCCCCAAGGGGAGAACCGAAATGCCAACCAAGATCGAGAAAGACGCCGTCACCGGGACCGATACGACCGGTCACGAGTGGGACGGAATCAAGGAACTCAACACGCCGTTGCCGAAATGGTGGCTCTATTCGTACTATGCGACGATCGTCTGGGCGCTCGCTTACTTCGTGCTGTATCCATCTTGGCCGTCGCTGTCGGGCCATACGACAGGCGTGCTTGGCTGGACGATGCGCGGCGAGATCGCCGAGCAGCTCGAAGCCGCAAAAAAGGCACAGGGGCCGATGCTTAACCGGATTTCGGCCGCATCGCTCGACGATATCCGCAAGACGCCGGATCTGCGGAACTACGCGATGGCCGGCGGCCGCTCCGCTTTCGGCGTGCAGTGCGCACCGTGCCACGGCGCTGGTGGTGCGGGTACCAAGGGCTTTCCGAACCTGGTCGACGACAACTGGATCTGGGGCGGAACGCTGGACGAGATCTACACGACAATCCAGTACGGGGTGCGCAACTCGAATGACAAGTCGCGCCTGTCGCAAATGCCGCGCTTCGGCGCGGATGGCATCTTGACGGCCAAGCAGGTGGATGACGTCGCCGAGTATGTGCTGTCGCTGTCGCGCCGCTCGACGGACGCGGCGGCTGCCCGTCGCGGTGCCGCCGTGTTCGCCGAGAACTGCGTCGCCTGCCACCTGGAAGGCGGCAAGGGCAACCAGGAGATGGGTGCGCCGAACCTTGCTGCGAACATCTGGGTTTATGGCGGCGACAAGGCAACCGTCGTGGAATCGATCCGCAATGCGCGGCAGGGTTCGATGCCGGCCTGGGGCGAGCGGCTGGACGATGCGACGGTCAAGATGCTTGCCGTCTACGTCCACGCGTTGGGCGGCGGGAAATAAGGTTGGCCGGCGATGGATGGCGGCTCAGCAACCGAAGTGCGCGACCCGCCGTCCGTCGTCGCCGATGACGCTGTCTCGACGAAGATCCAGAAGGCGGCCCAACCGCTCTATGCCGCGCGAATCAAGGTTCACCCCAAATCCGTCGCCGGTCTCTACCGGACGATCAAGTGGATCGTCCTGGGGCTCTGTCTGACGGTCTACTACGTGGCACCGTGGCTGCGTTGGGATCGCGGGCCGGCTGCACCCGATCAGGCGATCCTGATCGATATGCCGGGCCGCAAAGCCTATTTCTTCATGATCGAGATCTGGCCGCAGGAAGTGTACTTCCTGACGGGGTTGCTGGTCATCGCCGCGATCACGCTCTTCCTTATGACGTCGCTGTTCGGGCGCTTGTGGTGCGGCTATGCCTGTCCGCAGACGGTATGGACCGATCTGTTCATGCTCGTCGAGCGTTGGATCGAGGGTGACCGCAATGCGCGGATCAGGCTCGATGCGGCGCCCAACTCGGCTAGCAAGATATTGAAACGCACCGCCAAGCATGCAAGCTGGCTTGCCATCGCGATGGCAACGGGCGGTGCATGGGTGCTTTATTTCGGCGACGCACCGACGCTTTTCATCGACATCTTTGCCGGCCGCGCCAGCTTCACCGAATACTTCTTCATCGGCCTGTTTACGGCGACGACCTACACGCTTGCCGGACTGGCGCGCGAGCAGGTCTGCACCTATATGTGCCCGTGGCCACGGTTCCAGAGCGCGATGCTGGACGATCAGTCCTATGTCGTGACGTACGAGGGATGGCGGGGCGAACCGCGCGGCAAGCTCGCGAAGAAGGCGGCGGGTATCGATCCCTGGGCCGGTCGCGGTGACTGCGTCGACTGCAATTCGTGTGTCGCCACATGCCCGACCGGTATCGACATCCGCGATGGCCAACAACTCGAATGCATCGGATGCGGCTTGTGCGTCGATGCCTGCAATGCGGTCATGGACAAGGTCGGTCGGCCCCGCGAGTTGATCCGGTTCGATACGCTGGCCAATCAGGACGCGCGCGCACGGGGCGAGCCGGTGACGCATCGTTTCGTCCGGCCGCGGACGATTCTGTATGCTGCTGTCCTGCTGCTCGTCGGGTCGGTAATGCTTGCGGCTCTGCTGATGCGAACGACGGTGGAGCTCAACGTGCTGCGTGACCGGAATCCGCTGTTCAGCACGCTGGTTGACGGGCGCATCCGCAACGCATTCACGATCCACGTGCTCAACAAGACGCACGAAAGCCAGATCTATCGTCTGCATATTTCCGGCGTGACCGGTGCCGAGCTCAGCGCCGTCGACGAGAAAGCGGCGGACAACGTGCTGACGATTGTCGCGAAGCCAGATTCCGTCGCAAGCGGTCGCGTTTTCGTGACCGCATCGCCGGCTGACCTGAAGAACGCCGCTTCGACAAAGATTGAATTCACTCTGGAAAAGGACGGCAGCAGTATCCGCGCAGCTTACGATTCCGTTTTCCTTGCTCCCGGCCGCTGAAGAGGAAACCGCTCATGCTCACTACCTTTTTCGACAAGGCGACCCGCGACCGCTACCTGTGGGTCGTCTTTCCGTTGATGTTCCTCGTCGTGCTGGCCGCAAACGGGGCGCTTGTCTTCTATGCGCTGTCGACCTGGCCCGGCCTTGCCTACGACAACGCTTCCGAGCGGGGCCGCAAGTTCAACCAGGTGCTTGCCGAGGAGGAAAGGGAAAGCGCGTTGGGATGGAAGTTCGCGATCGGGTACCTGGACGGCGCCGTCGTGGTCGAAGCCCGCGATCGTGAAGGCAGGTCTCTGACCGATCTCAACATGGAGGGAACGCTCGTCCGGCCGCTTGGGGCGTCGAGCGATGCCAAGCTGGCGTTCCGGCCGGCCGGCCCGGGTCGCTACGACGCGCCGGTCGAATTGCCCTTAAAAGGCCAATGGGAAGTACGCCTGACGGCCGAGCGGATGGGCGAACGCGCCCACGACGCGAACCGCTTCATCGTGCGGTAGGGCTGCCATGGCGCCGTTCGACGGCATCTCAAGATCGGTGGCATGCAGCCACTGTGGCGCGCCGGCCGGCGACGGTGCCCGGTTCTGCTGCAGCGGATGCGAGGCGGCTTTTGAGGCCGTAAAGGGGCTCGGGCTCGACCAGTTCTACGCGCGCCGGCAACAAATCCCGGGCGCATTGAAGCCCGACGATCGCATCGAATTCGATTATGCTGGTCGTACGCAGATCGATGCGGCCGGGAATGCAGAACTTCACCTGATGGTCGAAGGGTTGACATGCGCCGCCTGCGTCTGGCTGATCGAAAGCGTCTATTCCCGCGAGCCGGACGTGCTGGACGCGCGTGTCAACCTGTCGACCGGCCGGCTTGTCCTCAAATGGCGCGGACCCGCGGATCGGGCTGCTTCCCTTGCCGCTTTGGTCGCCCGGCTCGGGTTCCGCCTTGTGCCATTCGATCCGGGCTGCCTCGACGATGCCCACGGCAGGGAAGAACGCGACCTCCTGCGCGCGACAGGCGTCGCCGGCTTTGCCGCCGGCAACGTGATGATGCTGTCGGTGGCCGTCTGGGTCGGCGTCGACATGGGGCCGGCAACGAAGGACCTTCTGCATTGGGTGTCTGCGCTGATCGGTTTGCCGTGCATCTTCTACGCTGGCCTGCCGTTCTATCGATCGGCGGCCGCAGCATTGCGCGCCGGACGCCTCAACATGGACGTGCCCATCGCGGTCGGCGTGACGATGACCGCGGCGATGAGCCTGTCGGAAACGATCCGCGGCGGACCCTATGCCTATTTCGATGCGGCGCTGACGCTGTTGTTCTTCCTGCTCGCGGGCCGCTATCTCGACCGTCGGGCGCGGGGACGGGCCCGGGCGAGTGCCGCACACCTGTTGGCGCTGTCCGCGCGGCCGGTTACGGTACTCGATAGTGTCGGCCACCCTCGGAGCGTCTCGGCCGATACCGTCAAGGTTGGTGATATCGTCCTTGCCGCGACCGGCGAGCGCATCGGTATCGACGGCCGTGTGTTTGCCGGGATTTCGACGATCGACGAATCCATCGTGACCGGCGAAACCGTGCCGCTTGCCGTAAGGCCCGGAGCGAGCGTCTTTGCCGGCATGGTCAATCTCGGACCGGCTCTGCGGATCGAGACGACGGCAACCGGCGAGCGGACGCTGCTCGCCGGGATCGTCCGGCTCGTCGAGGTGGCGGAACGGGGGCGTTCGCGTTTCGTCGCGATCGCCGAGCGCGTCACGCGACTTTATGCGCCCGTCGTCCATGTGGCGGCACTGGCAACCTTCCTCGGCTGGTATTTCCTTGCCGGTGCCCAGTGGCAGGTCGCACTCCTCTATGCGGTGGCGACGCTGATCATCACATGCCCGTGCGCGCTCGGGTTGGCCGTGCCGTCGGTGCAGACGATCGCGTCGGGTCGCCTGATGCGCGACGGCATCCTTCTCAAGAATGCCACCGCGCTCGAAAGACTGGCCCAGATCGACACCGTCGTGTTCGACAAGACCGGAACTCTCACGCATGGCCGCCCGGTCCTCATCGACGAACCCGACCGCTCGGATGGCGATCTCCGGCTCGCGGCATTGCTGGCGGCGAGTTCGCGCCATCCTTTGGCCCGCGCACTGTGCCGCGCCTGCCCGGATCAATCAGCGGCATTTGGCGTACGCGAGACGGCGGGAGCGGGGCTCGAACTTGGCGGGATCCGCCTTGGGTCACGCGAATTCTGCGCCGTTTCGCCGGACGAACCAGCGCCGGTTGGCCCGGAAATCTGGCTTGCCCGACCGGGCAGGCTTCCTGTCCGGTTTGCTTTCGTCGATGCCCTGCGTGCCGACGCGAAGGAGACCATCGCCGCACTAGTGGCGCGCGGAATTCCGGTCGAGTTGCTGTCGGGCGACCGGACTGAGGTCGTGGCCGATATAGCAGGTCAACTCGGGCTTGCTCGATATCGGGGTGAGGTCGTGCCGGCCGCCAAGGCTGCACGACTGGCCGAGCTTTCGGCGCAAGGCCGACGCGTGCTGATGGTCGGTGATGGCATCAACGATGCGCCCGCACTGGCCGCAGCCCATGCCTCGCTTTCACCGGCAACCGGTGCCGACATCGCGCAGGTCGCAGCGGACGCCGTCTTCCAGGGAAGCCGTCTTTCTGCAGTTGTCGAGATTCTCGATGTCGCGGCACAGGCCCGTGTCCTCGTGCGCCAGAACATCGCGATGTCGATCGTGTACAATGCACTGGCGGTACCGCTCGCGGTGCTTGGGCTTGTGACGCCGCCGATCGCGGCGGCGCTGATGTCGAGTTCGTCGATCGCCGTTGTTGCAAATGCGCTGCGCCTGTCGCGGCGGAAGGATGCGTGATGGATTCCTTGATCGTCCTGATTCCGGTATCTCTTTTCTTCGCCGCAATCGCGCTGGTGGCATTCCTTTGGTCGTTGCGTAGCGGCCAGTACGACGACATGGAAGGAGCCGCCAGCCGCATCCTGTTCGACGACGATCGCCCCAAACCGCCGAAGTGATGCCGCCGATCAGGCTGCCGCTTCGCGGGCGATCTGCCGGGCATCGTCAATCGTCGCGGCATAGTGGATTTCCGGTTCGCGCAGGCCGGCCTGAAGCAGCGTCTTGCGGACGGCCGGACGAGCACCCGCGATCGTGAACTTGACGCCGTGCGACAGCAGCCGGCGGGCGAACGCTTCAAGGCTGCGCGCTGCTGTCGCATCGACCAGCGGGACATTGTCGAAATCGAGAATGAACACGCGCGGCAGGCGACCGATGCGCTCCAGCGTCGCGATGACGCTTGCCGTGGCGCCAAAGAAGAAAGCGCCGCTGATCTTGTAAACGACGACATCGGGATCGATCGCCTTCGCACCTGGATAGGGAGTGCGCCGGGCAGCTGGTCCGTCCGCGATGTCCTGTGCGACGAATGTTCCGCCACCTTCGATTTCTACCGCTTCCGCCATGCGATGGAGGAACAGGAAAGCGCCGAGCGTGACGCCAACTGCGATTCCGGTCGTCAGGTCTTCGAAAATCGTCAGCAGGAACGTGGCCAGCAGGACCAGCGCATCGCCCTTGGAGGCGCGCACGAGGGCCGCGAACTCGTCGCGCTCGGCCATGTTCCAGGACACGATCGCAAGCACGGCGCCGAGAGAAGCAAGCGGCACGTACGAAGCGAGCGGCGCCGCGAACATCATGAACAGCAGGATATAGAGCGCGTGCAGGATGCCGGAGACTGGGCCGCGCGCACCGGCGCGGACATTCGTCGCCGTCCGCGCGATCGTCCCGGTAACCGGCATGCCGCCGAAGATGACCGCCGCGATATTGGCGCCGCCTTGCGCGACCAGTTCGCAATTAGACCTATGGCGCCGCGCAGTCATGCCGTCCGCCACCAGCGCCGACAGCAGGGATTCGATCGAGCCGAGAAACGCGATGGCGAGCGCGTCGGGAAGGATCGAGCGGAGTTTCGCGAACGTGACCTCGGGCAGGGCAGGTGCCGGGATCCGGTCCGGTATGCCGCCAAAGCGCGAGCCGACGGTCGCGACGTCGAGCCCGAGGAACACCGCCACGCCGGCGGAAAGCGCCACGGCGATCAGGAAGCCCGGCCAGGTCGGCCGAAGCTTCTTCAAAAGCAATATGGTCGCGACGGCAAGTGCGGCAATCGCGATCGTCGGCCAATGGAACGTGCCGAGTGCTGCCCAAATCGTCTGCAGTTTGGGCAGCAGAGCGGCAGGCTCGTTCACGACATCGAGCCCGAGAAGTTCCTTGATCTGGCTTGCGAAAATGATCACGGCGATGCCCGACGTGAAACCGACCGTAACCGGGTAGGGGATGTACTTGATGTAGGTCCCGAGCCGGAGGAAGCCAACCGTAAGCATGAGGATCCCGGCAATGGCCGTGGCGAGCACAAGCCCGTCATAGCCGTGCCGCTCGACGACCGACGCGATGAGGACGATGAAGGCGCCTGCCGGTCCGCCGATCTGGAACCGGCTGCCGCCGAACGCCGAAATCAGGAAGCCGCCGATGATCGCGGTGAAAAGGCCGCGGTCAGGCGAAAGGCCGGATGCGATCGCGATCGCCATGCAGAGGGGGATTGCGACGATTGCGACGGTCAGGCCGGCAATCGCGTCGTCCTTGAACGCGCCGAAATCGTAACCCTCGCGTAGGACGGTCACGAGTTTGGGCGTGAACATTTCCGCGAAGGTAAGTCTGGCGGGCATGGCGCGAGTCGTTTCGTTTTCCAGCATTGGCTGCTGCTCCGCCGGTCATGCGTTCTGGAGGCGGCGGATTGTGGCGGTCGGGCTTTGCAGCATCAAGTATTTACAGTTTATTCACGTCAAATCACGTTGTTGGCCTGATAAATATGGTTTCATAATTTTATTACGTATTCGTGCTTTCTGAGGTATTTTTATCAACATAAGTAATAAAGCTACGAATTCGAAAAGGGACTACATGAATGGCCCAGATCATTCCCGTCGCTCCGTTCGACTATGTCGTGTTCGGCGGAACCGGCGACCTCGCGACGCGAAAGCTCCTTCCGGCTCTCTTCCATCGCGACATTGACGGCCAGATTCCTGCCGAAGCTCGGATCTTCGCCATCTCGCGGCGGAGCTATGACGATGCCGCCTATGTCGCATTCGTCGAGACGCAGGTGCGCAAGCATCTGGGGCCGGACGCGCCGGATCCTGTCGCCTGGGCCCGCTTCTGTGCGCGCCTCCATCACGTGACGCTCGATGCCGAATCAGATGCGGGCTGGGACAAGCTTGTCGACGCGCTTGGCCCGGCAGGTTCGCGCGTGCGGGTCTTCTATCTGGCGACATCGCCGCAGTTCTACGGTCCGATCGCGCGGCGGCTCGGTGCCGCAGGTCTGGCACGCGACGGCGCCCGGCTCGTCGTCGAGAAGCCGATCGGCACCGATCTCGCCAGCGCCCAACGGATCAACGACGAAATCGGATCGGTCTTCGACGAGTTGCACATCTATCGCATCGATCACTATCTCGGAAAGGAGGCAGTCCAGAACCTTCTGGCACTTCGTTTCGCGAATTCTCTCTTCGAGCCGTTGTGGAATTCGATGTGGATCGATCACGTGCAAATTACCGTCGCCGAGACGGTGGGGCTCGAGGGGCGCGCGGGCTACTACGAGTCCGCGGGCGCGCTTCGCGACATGGTGCAGAACCATCTGCTGCAGCTTACGTGCCTTGTCGCGATGGAACCGCCGCAGGCCCTTTCGGCCGACGCGGTTCGCGACGAAAAACTGAAGGTTCTGCGCTCGCTCGGCAGTCTGGCGGATAGCCATGTGGTACGCGGACAGTATGTGGCCGGCGCCATCGATGGTGCGGCTGTGCCAGGTTACGGCGACGAGCTGGGCAAGGGCGCCACCAGTCGGAACGAGACGTTCGTCGCGATCAGGCTATCGCTAGAGAACTGGCGCTGGGCCGGCGTGCCGTTCTACCTGCGGACCGGAAAGCGCATGGCGCGCAAGGCCTCCGAGATCGTCGTCCAGTTCAAGCCCGTGCCGCATTCGATCTTCGGAACCGGTGCCGGCGCTGCATTGGTCGCGAACAGGCTGGTCGTGCGCCTGCAGCCCGACGAGGGCATCACGCTGCGTCTGATGACCAAGGAGCCGGGGCCGGGTGGGTTGCGCCTGCGCTCGGTTCCGCTCGACCTCAGTTTTGCCGAGACATTCTCGACGCGCTTCCCGGAGGCGTACGAGCGCCTGCTGATGGATGTCGTGCGCGGCAACCCGACGCTCTTCATGCGGCGCGACGAGGTCGAAGCGGCCTGGCACTGGATTGAGCCGCCGATCCGCCACTGGGAACGCTCCGCTGAAGCTCCCAAAAGCTATGTCGCTGGAAGCTGGGGGCCGGCGGCGGCGACGGCACTGATCGAGCGGGATGGGCGTACCTGGCACGAGGAGCTTGCCTGATGCCAATTGCCGCGATCCGGTCCGTTACCGATGCGATCCGCGCCCGAAGCGCGCCGACACGCACGGGTTATCTGGAGCGACTTGCCGCACAGCTCTCCAAGGGACCTCGGCGTTCGACGCTGTCGTGCGGGAATCTCGCCCACGGGTTTGCCGCGTGCGCTGCCGCCGAAAAAGCCGAACTGAAGAACGGCGATGCGCCGAACATCGCCATCGTCTCGGCCTACAACGACATGCTATCGGCCCATCAGCCATTCGAGACCTATCCCGCATTGATCCGGCAGGCGATTCGCGATGCAGGCGGTGTCGCCCAATTCGCCGGCGGAACACCGGCGATGTGCGACGGCGTGACGCAAGGCCAGACGGGCATGGAACTTTCGCTATTCAGTCGCGACACGATCGCGATGGCCACTGCGATCGCCTTATCGCACGACATGTTCGATGCGGCCCTCTGTCTTGGCGTGTGCGACAAGATCGTGCCGGGTCTCGTCATGGGTGCGCTGGCGTACGGGCATCTGCCCTTCGTGTTTGTGCCGGCTGGCCCGATGACATCCGGCATGCCCAATGCCGAAAAAAGCCGGATCCGCCAGCTCTATGCCGAGGGAAAGCTCGGCCGCGCCGACCTGCTTGCCGCCGAGGCGGCCTCCTATCATGGTCCGGGAACCTGCACGTTCTACGGTACGGCCAATTCCAACCAGATGCTGATGGAGATCATGGGGCTGCATCTGCCCGGTGCGAGTTTTCCCAATCCCGGCAGCGAACTGCGCGATGCGTTCACGCGCGCCGCGTCCGTGCTGTCGGTCGAACTGGCACGTGCGGGCCGTGCACCCGTTGGGCATGTGCTGGACGAACGCGCTTTCGTAAACGGCATTGTCGGGCTTCTTGCGACCGGCGGATCGACCAACCATACGATTCACCTCATTGCAATGGCGCGTGCGGCAGGAATCGTCCTGCGCTGGGACGATTTCGACGCGCTGTCGGCTGCCATTCCGCAGCTGACGCGCATCTATCCAAATGGCACCGCCGACGTAAACCATTTCCAGGCGGCCGGCGGCATGTCGTTCCTGATCCGCGAACTGATTGGTGCGGGGATGCTGCACGACGACGTCCTGACGGTCGCCGGCGAGGGACTTGCGCACTACACGCGCGAGGCCTGGCTCGATGCCGGTCGGCTCGACTGGCGGCCATCGGCTGCCGAGTCGGGTGACGAAAAGGTCCTGCGTCCGGTTGCCCGCGCCTTCGATCCGCAGGGCGGCATCCGCACGCTTTCCGGGAATCTCGGTCGTGCGGTCGTGAAGGTCTCGGCGGTTGCGCCGCAGCATCGCCGGATCGAAGCGCGGGCGCGGGTGTTCGACGGCCAGGGCGAGTTGCAGAAGGCGTTCGCGCAAGGCGAGATGTCGGGCGATTTCGTCGCCGTCGTGCGCTTCCAGGGCCCGCGCGCCAACGGGATGCCCGAACTCCACAAGCTGACGCCGTTGCTCGGTGTTCTGCAGGATCGCGGCCAGCGGGTGGCACTGTTGACCGACGGGCGGATGTCGGGTGCGTCAGGCAAGGTCCTTGCCGCGATCCACTTGTCACCGGAGGCGGCGGCCGGCGGAATGCTTGCACGCGTCCGCGACGGCGACATCATCTGTCTGGATGCCGATCGCGGAGAGATCGAACTGCGCGTCGACGAGCCGGCATTGGCGGCACGCTCGCCGGCGCAACTCGACCCCGGTGCAAATCACTGGGGATACGGACGAGAACTCTTCGCCGTGTTTCGCCAGAATGTCGGAAGTGCCGAAGAAGGGGCGACGATCCTGCCGCCCGGACCGCCGGTGTCGGTCGCATGTCCAGTCTGATCGACGAGCTGCGCGCGCGCCTCCCGCGCCTGCCGCGCCAGGAAGCGGCCGTCGCGCGCGCCATCCTCGCGGATCCGAACGCGAGCCTCCATGTTGCGATCGCGCGTCTTGCCCGTCAGGCGTCGGTAAGCCAACCAACGGTACTGCGATTCTGCCGGTCGCTCGGCTATTCCGGATTCCCGGAATTCAAGGTCGCTCTGGCGCAGAGCCTCGTGTCCGGCGTCGCCTATGTCAGCGCGCATGTCGAGGCGAACGACGAGGCGGCGGCCTATACGCCCAAGGTCCTCGATGCCGCTGCGGCCGCACTTCGCGCGGCGCGCAACCGTGTCGATACCGATCGCGTTGCCGCCGCTGTCTCGCTTTTCGCCGGGGCGCGGCAGATCCTCGTGTGTGGCTTCGGCGGGTCTGCCGCCACGGCCGTCGACGCGGTCCACAAGCTGACGCGCTTTCCGATGCCGTGCCGCCAACTCGCCGATCCGCTGCTGGCCTTGATGGCGGTCGAATCGGCGGAACCGGGCGACGTGCTGTTTGTCATCTCCAACACCGGGCGGACGCGGGCACTGATCGACATTGTCGCGACGGCCCGTGCGCGGAGCATTTCGGTCGTCGTGCTTGGCGCGCCTGAATCGCCACTAGCCGAGAATGCGACTGTCGCCATCCTTGCCGAACCAGCCGAGGATGCCGAGATATTCACGCCGATGGCTTCGCGCATCGTGCAGCTTGCCCTTATCGACGTCCTGATGACCGGCCTTGCGATCCGTCTCGGCCCGCAGGTCCACGAACGGCTTGGCCGAATCAAGAAGGCGCTTGCGGGAACGCGGGTCATGCGGGACGGCGGAGCGTGAGCAAGGCCTTCACGAAAGAAAGCGACGGCGAGGAGGCAGACGACGAGATCCTTCCGCCGTTGCCACCGGGCACGCGCAACTACATCACGCCGGCCGGATGGAAGCGTCTGCAGGACGAACTGCGGCATCTGTTGCGTGTCGAGCGGCCGAAGGTCGTCGAAACTGTCTCGTGGGCGGCCGGAAATGGCGACCGTTCCGAGAATGGCGACTATATCTACGGAAAGCGGCGCCTTCGGGAGATCGACAGGCGGGTCCGGTTCCTCAACAAGCGTCTCGAGATTGCGGAAATCGTCGATCCGCAGCTCCAGAAGAACCGCAAGCAGGTGTTCTTTGGTGCGACAGTGACATTCGTCAATTCGCGCGACGAGGAGCGGACGGTACGGATCGTCGGTATCGACGAGACGCGCGGGGATGCCGGCGAAATCGCGTGGATAGCGCCTGTCGCGCGGGCGCTCCTGCGCGCGAGAGTCGGCGATACGGTCGAGGTCCGCACGCCGAACGGGACGGACCAGCTTGAGGTTTTGAAGATCGCCTATCCGGATGCGGACAAGCCGGCTAGCGGGTGAGAGTCCAGTCCTGGTCGGCCGGGAAGCGGCGGGCGACGAACCGGTATGTGGCTCGCAGAAGGGATTCGAGGCGCTTCGAGCGGGAACTTGCTTCCTCGTCCTTCCACTCCTCGATGAGCGCGTCCCAGATCATCAGGCGCTGGTGCAGGTTGTCGCGATTCTTGCGGGCAAAGGCGACCATGTCGTCGGGCTTGCGCAGCACGTTCAGGATTTCCGCGAACTGGGCATCGATGTTCGCGAAAGCGCTCCGGTATTCGTCGATCGGTGCGCGGATCAGGATCCGGATACGGTAGATCTCCTCTGCCGTGCCACCTGTGTTCTTGTAGAGTCGGGCGGAGGACAGGATGCGCGCCGATATCCGGCTGACCAGGCCATAGCGTTCCCGCAGGCCTTCGATATACGAGAGTTCGCGCGACATCCGGTCGGAGATGTCCTGGATCGTCTTCTGGCTGCCGAGCGGTTCGCCCACCTTCACTTTAATGGACGCGAGAGCCGCCGCGTGGCGGGCCTCGAAATTTGGATTGGCCGCTATTGCAGCGGCGCCGATCTCGAGATGGAGGGGATCGATTGGCGTTCCGTCGGCCGCGAGCAGGGCCGCAAGCATGCGTCCCCGCGCCTTGTCGAGCTGCTCTGGACCGACTGACCACGACGCGGAACCGTCGAGAATTTCGGCCGGGATTGAATCGCCGGGACGGATTTCACGGACATGCGTCAGTCCGCGGATCGCGACATTCAGGAGGCGCGTATCGTCCTCCGAGAAGTCCTTGAACATCTTCATCAGCGGGCCGAGGGGCAGGAATGCCCTTACGTCACCGAGCGGAAGCGACAGACCTGGATCGCCGGTATTCGGGTCCTTCGTGAAGCAGCAATCGGGAATGGCAAAGAGCTTGTGGTCGAAAAGGAAGTGGGTGCTTTTGGTATAATCCTTCGGCGCCGGGATATCGTGCGCCTCTTCGGAAACCGCTTTGCCGGCAATGTCTTCGGTTTCCTCAGTCATTCTCGAATTCTTCTGGATGAAATCGTCGTGAGAACAGGGGTGTGTGTTCCTCGGCACTTATGGTTTCGCGCGCCGGCAACTGCCCTACAAGCGAACGATAGCTCGATCGTAACCTGTAAGCCGATGATTTTAAATAGAACTCAGCCGCGTCGTTTCGGAATGGCGGTGCTTCGCTGCTCGCGCATCGACTCTTCGGCCATCCAGCGGGCCATATCCGCAATTTCCTGGCGTTTTACGCGGGAGATACTGTCGAACGCGGCCTTGGCGATGAGCCAATCCAGACCGTCGTCGGTACGCATGGCTTTCTCGACGTCGCGGACGATTGCATCATCCGGACCTAGAACTGAAGCCATTGCACGAAGAACGATGTCGTTTTGCATCCGCTGACGCCAAAGGACTGGAGTCATTCTATGCAGCGAGCGGACCGAGTCGGTCAACAGATCAGATGAATTTCTAATTCTGGCCGGCCGCAATTTGCGAATGAAAATAAGGTTCTGGGCCTTGACGACTCTGAAAATTCAATCAATATCTGCCTTGATGATTCCGTATATCGTCCTACGGATCGCTGCCGGTTCGTTTCTGTCGCTGGCCATTGGCTGTGCGATTCCGGACGTGCTTGCCCAAAGCAGCGGCTGTCGCATCACGCGCGGTGCGAAATGCGAGGGCGCGGATCTGGAAGGCAGGGACCTTCGTGGCGCCAATCTGCGCGATGCCAACATGAAGGGTGCGCGGCTGCGGGGCGCGAACCTGTCGGGCGCCGATCTCGGCGGTGCCGACTTCTCGGATGCCGACATGCGATTTGCGAATCTCGGCGGTGCGGCGCTCTATGGCGCCAAGTTCGTGAACACCGATATGACCGGTGCCGGGCTGCGCTTCCAGGACCTCAAGGCGGACACCGATCTGTCCGGCGCCACGATGCCGGACGGCAAGCGCTGCTCCTCGCCGTCGCTCGGCGACTGCAAAAATCCGACTGCGGCGCCGCCGGCGCCCCAGCGGCGCTGACCGGCGCCGCACGTCGGGCCGGCCGTATCTCATCGGCATGAGCCAGGACGACACAGGAGAGGGACAGAACGTCGAGATCGCGCGGTTGCGCCGCGAGCTTGCACGCGAGCGCACTTTGCTGCGCGCGGTCCTCGACAACATGGACGAAGGCGTCGTCGTTTCCGACGCCGGTTTCAAGGTCGTCGCGTACAACCAGCGTTTCGTCGACTACTACGCCGTCCCGCCCGAAGTCACGCAGGCGGCCGATCCGCAGCGCGAGATGGCGCGCTTCATGGTCGCGCGGGGTGCCCTCGACGTGCAGGCCGCGTTCCGGACGTGGCGCGAAGGTGCGCAAGGCGCAATCTTCGAGGTCGCGCGGCCCGATGGACGCATCCTCGAGGTCCACTCGAACCCGCTACCGGAAGGTGGGTTCGTATCGACCTATGTCGATGTGACCGACCGGAAGCGGTCCCAGGCCGAACTGGTGCGGATGCGCCAGTTCGCCGAAGCCGCGAACGACGCGAAATCGCGATTTCTGGCGGCGATGAGCCACGAGATCCGCACCCCGATGAACGGCGTGCTGGCGATGCTGGAACTGCTGCACGATACCGGTCTCGACTCCGAACAGGATTCGATGGTCGAGATCGTGCGCGAGAGCGCTTCGTCGTTGATGAAAATCATCGACGATATCCTCGATTTCTCCAAGATCGAGGCCGGCCGTCTCGATCTCGAGCGGATCGACCTTTCTCTGCAGACGATCGTCGAAAGCGTCGTCGAAACCCTGGCGCCCCAGGCGCGCCGGAAAGGGCTGGAACTCACCTCGCTCGTCGATCCGCGCGTCCCGACGATCGTCCTGGGCGACCCGGTCCGCCTGCGGCAGATCCTCTTCAATCTCGTCGGGAACGCGATCAAGTTCACCGAGAAGGGCGAGGTCGCGGTGACGATATCGCCCGACGGCGATGCGCCGGGCGGAGCCTTGCGTGTCGCTGTGCGCGATACCGGCATCGGACTCGACGCCGAGGCGATTGGCCGCCTGTTCCAGCCCTTCAGCCAGGCAGATAGTTCGACGACGCGGCGCTTCGGCGGAACGGGGCTCGGCCTTACGATCTCGATGCGGCTTGTCGAACTCATGGGCGGACGGATCGCGGTCGAGAGCGCGCCCGGTGCCGGTTCGACATTCGCATTCTCGATCGCGTTCGACGCAGGTGCGGTTTCGCCGGGCGATCCGGCGTTGCAAGGCCGGCGTATTGTTGTCGTCGAGCCGCGCGTAACGTCGCGCGGCATCTTCGAAACCTATCTGACTGCCGCGGGCGCCGAAGTCAGCTGCATCGACGATCCACGGGCCGCCCTCGACATGATCGAGAAAGCGGCCGATGCGGGCCGGCGGTTCGACGCCGCGATCATTGAATTTGCCTTGGGCGAGTTCGACGGCATCGTGCTTGGCGAGACGATCAAGGGCACGCCGAACCTGTTCGATACCCGGATCGTTCTTACAAGTGCGGCCGACCGGCCGGGCCTGCGCAAGAAGGCTCTGGAACGCGGGATCGATGCCTATCTGCTGAAGCCAGTGCGCCGGGATATGCTGGTTCGCGCCATTCTCGGCGAAAGGGCGGAGACGGAGATGCGCGCCGTCAAGCCGCACCGGGCCGGAACCGGCGGAAACATACTCGTCGCCGAGGACAATCCGACGAATCGCGTGGTCGTCATGCGCCAACTCGCGAAGTTGGGCTACACGCACGAAGTGGTTGCAGACGGGCGCGAAGCATTCGAACGATGGAAGAAGGGCGGCATCGACGCGATCCTGACCGATTGCCATATGCCGATCTGGGACGGGTTCGAGCTTGCCCGGCAGATTCGCGCAGCCGAGCTGGGCGGGGAGGTGCGCACGCCGATCGTGGCTCTCACCGCAAATGCCCTTGCCGGCGAGGCGGAGCGGTGCCTTGCCGCCGGAATGGACGATTTCGTCTCCAAGCCGGCGACGCTTGCTGCACTCGGTGGTGCGCTCGCGAACGTACTCGGTCGTGATGTCGCGGTTCCCCCGGATGAAGAACCGGTCGGCGGGCTAGGGGGCGGCGACGTCGATTTCGCAGCACTCAAACAGCTTTATGGCGGCGATAGCGAAGACCTCCGGCAGGTTATCGGTCTCTATTTTGAGAACGGAACGCGGCTGGTCGAAGAGATGGCGGCTGCGGCGCAGACGCGCGACGCAGAGGCCGGCAAGGACGCCGCACATGCTTTGAAGGGGGCCTCGCGGACGATCGGGGCGCTCGGGGTTGGCGACGCGGCAAGTTCGCTCGAAACCGCGTTTTCGACCGCGGACTGGACGGCGGTGGCTGCCGGGCTCGATCCGGCCCGGACAAGGTTCGAAGCGGCGCGAGCGAATCTGCTCATGGCGCTCTCGCCTGCCGGCGGCGCCTTGCGCTAGAGTTGCCCGGACATGAGCGATGAACGATATGCCAAGCTTGGCGCGATGGTGGTGGACGATCAGGCGGTCGTCCGCACGATGCTTCTCAAGATGCTTGAGCGGTTGGGGTTCGGATTCGTCGATGCCGCGACCGACGGTTCTGCGGCACTCGAGACGATCCGTTCGGCCGATCGCCTGCCCAGCCTGATCGTCTGCGATATCGCCATGAAGCCGATGGACGGGCTGACGTTTTTGGCCGAACTGCGGGCGATGCCGGAAGTCCACCGGGCACGAATCCCGGTCGTTCTGCTGACAGCGACGGCGACAGGCGATCTTGCCCAGCGCGCACGGGAGCTTCGGGCAAACGGCTACATCGTCAAGCCCGTGACGCCGGAAGTGCTGGCATTGCGCGTCGAACGCGCGCTGGCGAGCGGCTAGACCTCGACGTCGAGGGCGTGCTGGCCGGATTTGCGCTGCGACTTGGCGCCGAGCGCATTGGCATCTTCATCGACCGCAGAGTCGGATTCGCTGCCGGATCGGCTCCGGCGGGCGGCATCGGTTTCGCCGGCATGTTTCACGGCACGCGCCGTCTGCGCGCGCACGCCCTGAGCCGTCGCATTGGGCATCGGCACGGCGGTCGGCTGAGAGTGGGGATGCGCGACGGCGACCTGCGCCGGCATCGGCGGCAAGACGGGAGCTAACGGCATAGTGCAACTATAGCACAGGTTCTCAATTCACGCCAAAAAAGCCAAGTAACCATTTGATTATGTTTCTATTTCAAAACAATAATCTCGAATTCAAGGATTGCTGCCGGCCCCGACGCGAAGCTTGCCTCGATCCGCACCTTCCGGCCCTCGCGGGGCACGGGCACGACCGACGTGAAGCTGCCATCCGGATTGAAGACGGTCTGCGAATCCGCAATCCGAACGTCGCGCAGCGGCGCATCGCCCCGCACGCGCCCGACGAGACTGACAAATCCCGGGTCGGCGACGGTCATGCGCCGGCCGCTACGGCCGGAATCCCAGATCGGGAAGCTGATCGAAATCTCGCGCGGCGCACGCAGCACGGCTGCAGCGGCCGGGGACGATACTGCAGCCGTCTGTACGGTCTGGAGATATCCGACGACGCCACGCGTGTCGGCGACGAGCAGCCAGCCCGGAACCGGCGCTTCGCCAAGGCGGACCAGCGGACTTCCGCCGGCCAACTGCGCGACGATCGCGCCGTTGGCATCCGGTGCGGCGCGAAGTGCTGCGGCACGCGCGACAGAAAGATCGGCGACAACACCGCGCATCGAGATCCGGGCTGACAATGTCGGTTCTGCGGCAGGCGGCCGGACGGCACCACCACGCTGGCGCAACTCGGCTTCGACGCGGCGTATACGCTCGATCAGGACGACGTTTTCCTGACGGAGTTTTTCGATCTCCGGAACGACATATGGGCCGTCGATTTCGGCTAGGCGACCGCGGGCCATCACGAAAGCCTGCCGGAGGGCCTCGACCGACTCCGGCGGTCGCCCGTCGAGTTCGAACGCATAGGCGGGGTAGGCGAGCCGGCCCGCGAGGCGGCCATCGGCGATCGAGACTTCGAGAACGATCCGGCCCGATGGCGTGCCCGTGTCTACGGCTTCGGCATGGAATTTCCGGTCGGCGAAGGAGAGCCCGCGGAACGACAGGCTTCGCGACGGAATATCGATCGAGTATACGTCGCCTTCGCGGCGTATTTCCCACACCGCGCGCGGATTTCCGATCTGGGCGCGAACCGCCAACCCGATGATTGGGATTGACGCGATTCCCTGATTTACCGGTGGGCCGGTTTCGGCGACCAGCCAGAAGCCGGTCGGATCGTCGAGCGGGGAGGCGTCGTTCTGGGCAAGCGCCGGGGCGGCATGGACGAGCCATGCCAGCACTGCGGCCGCACGCAGGATCAGTCCGACGGGATTTCCTTGCATGCCAGAATCACGAAGCCCTGTTCCTGTGGATAGCGTGCGCGGATACGCGCTGTCGCATCCTTTTCGTTCATGGCCGTGATCTCGATGAAATGCTGGTTCTGCCATTCGTCCTTGTAGACCTTGTGCTGCTCGCCGCGTGCGACAGCTGCGCGGACATGCTCGTTGAAAATGGCGAACTCGTATTTGTTTCTCTTGAACATCTTGCTTGGTCCCACACCTCTCAGCGCCGGCGGGGTTCAGGTTTCAACCGCGCCGAATTCGTCCCAGTATGAACCACAGCCAGGCCAAGACTTGCAACCCGGTCACGGTAGATAGTGCGATGGTATGACCTTCCGGCAGGTTCGTGGAATATGCCGTCAATGTCGCACCGACGCCCCATTGGACCGCGAACGCGACGAGAAACACGACAAGGTTTATCGCGGCGTTGACCCGTCCCGCCATTTCCGGCGGCGATAGCTGCGTGAGTGCCGCGTAGCCCACGACCGTACCGCAGCCGAGGAAGCCGAACGCGGCCCAGCTTGCCAACGGGGCACCGTTCCAGCCGGCGGCTAGCGGTATCTGAAGGACGATGAAAAGCGTTGCATAGATGCCAAACGTATCCGCGGTCGCCACACCGCGCGCCGAAAGCCTGTCGGCGATGGCACCGACGATCGGATAGCCGAAGGCCATCATCCCGGTGACCAGCGCCATTCCGACCGCCACGTCCGCCCGATCGAGACCGGCCACGTCCCGCATCCACGGGCCGGCCCATAGGGTCTGGTAGGCCAGATAGGTGCCGTGGGAAATTCCGGTCAATGCCGTGACGCGCCAGAATATCGGGCTTGCAAGCAGGGTCGCGATTCCGCGGACCTGCATCGTGAGGCTGGCCTTCACGGCGACCGACGCCGGGTCGGGTGCTGCAAACCAGACCAGTGCTGCAATACCGACGGTCGCGATGGCCATGAGGTCGATCACGCCGCGCCAGTCGGTCGCGGCGAGCAGCCATTCGACGGGTATCGTGGCGCTTGCGGCGCCGAGGCCGCCGAACCCCATAAGCAGGCCGTTGACGAGCGGCAGCCGGCTGATCGGCCAGAAAAGCGCGTTCGCCTTGAATGCGGCCATCAGGCACGACGAAACGCCAAGGCCGATCAGCGCGCGTCCAACCAACAGTTCTGTCGTTCCGGATGCATGCGCGAAAATCGCTGCACCAATTGCAGCCGCACAGAGCAGGACGGATTCGGTTCGGCGTGGACCCCAGCGATCGAGCGCCACGCCAAGTGGGAGCTGGGCGAGCGCGAACGTCACGAAATAGACGGAGGTTATCGCCCCGAATGCCCCGGGCCCGAGCCCCAGTTCGCGGGACAGGTCCGGGCCGATTGCCGCATTGACCGCCCGAAACGCGTAGGAGAGGAAATAGCCCGCCGCGAAGGGCAGGAAGCAGCGCGCGATTCGCGCCGCAAAGCCGGTGGGCATCGCATTCACGCCTCAGGCAGCTTCGAAAAGGCTGCGGCCCTTGTCGGTGAGTTTGCAGACGAGCCAGTCGGGCTTCGTCGGATTTGCATACCAAGGCTCGCACCAGCCCTTGTCGATACACGCCTTTACCGTCCGCGAATCGACACGACGCGCGTCGCCTAGGAAAAGCGGCAGCTTCCCGCCAGGTTGCACAAGACCGCGCTCAAGCCATGCACGCTGCAAGGCGGTCGGCTCGCCGGGCCCTGGTGGCAGGCCCTTGGGCTTGCTGTCGGGGTCGCGCGCGGGGGCAGGGGGGTCGTCGAATCCGGACACGCGGCGCACCGGAAATGGGATTGGTGAGGAGGTCATCGAACCGTGGTCTGTCAGAGGGAAGCGAACTCTAGACCCGAACGCCAAATTCGCCAAGTTTTGGGGCAATCGTGTCCCGCAGGCCACGGTCGGGTTTGCGACTCGGGTGCGTCAAATGGATGCACACCCTATGGTCGCGCCGGGTTTAGGCGGTTCGTGCAATCTTGTAACAGTACCGCATCGCGAAAGGACCAAACTGGGGTGAATTCGACTTGGGATTGCCGCATAAAAATTCATGACGCGCGCCATTTATTGCAGATTGGCTCGGTATCGGGAGTTGATTTGATGCTAATATCCGAACCCAATTGGTGGTTATGTCCTGGGTTCGGATAGCAGCCCAAACGGGTACTACGATTGTGCGCCAAATTTGTTGTGTGGAAGATACAAATAGGGGTAAGAGTGATCCATCCCGTATTTGCCGTGAGTCAAGGAGCGTTACCATGAGCAGTTCCGACATGCCTTCTCGAGTGAAGCCAAAGCGCCGCCGTTCGCGCGCGGAAACCCGTCGCACGACCCCGGTCGATGTCCAGGTCGGCCGCAATGTCCGCCGCCGGCGCATCGAACTCGGCATGTCGCAAACCGCCCTGGCCCAGGCCTGCGGCATCACGTTCCAGCAGATTCAGAAATACGAGAACGGCGCCAATCGCGTGTCGGCGTCGCGCCTGTGGCAATTCGCGGCCGTCCTCGGCGTGCCGGTCGTCTATTTCTTCGAAGGGCTCGGTTCGCCGAAGACCGAAATGAAGGCTGCGATGCCGAGCAAGGCAGAGCGCAAGATCGACGACGAAACCGCCAAGATCGCGCGTAAGATCGCGTCGATCCAGGACGAGCGGTTGAAGAAGCGTCTCAAGACGATGCTGGCTGCACTCGCCGCCAAGTAATTTTGCCGACCCGGGCCGGCCGGTGCGCGTCACCGGCCGGCCCGTCTATTCAGATTTGGATTTTAATTCCGGCGGGGCCGGGTCCGTTCGGCTGACGCCCGAAGATTTGTGGCTCGGTTCGCCGCTACCCTCGAGCTGGGCAACTCTGGCCATGAGAATGGCAATCTGACTGTCGAGGCGCGGCGTTGTCTCGGGCGCCAGCGGCAGGTCGAAAACCTCGGCGATGAAGCGATGGCGGTCATGCCAGTCGTTGCGCCGCAGCGCCGCACAGGCGGCGATCCGATCAAGCATTTGGGCATCGAGCTTGCGCGTGCGCCCGCCCAACAGACGCTCAAGCGTATCCGAATGGATGCTGCACATGCGTGCGGCTTCCTTGATCGTTATTCCCCGTCGCGTCAGTGCCGCACGGAAGTTCTCGATGAGGTCGATTTCCGCCATTCAGATTCCGGCTTTCCGGTGTGATCCGGAGTGTGTCTTCGGTTGCATCAATCCTATCAGGTTCTGCAGCTGTGCGAAGTGTGTGGAGTCAACTATCGGAAATGTTGCGGTGGTTGCGGGAAGTGCCCTCAAATCCTTCGTAAAATTGATGGAACAGTTCCAGCAGTTCTGCGCTCCCGAGCCAGTAGAACTGCTTACGGGCTCTGCGATTGTATTCATAAGTCTTCCCGGTACTCACAGGAGAAAACATACAATGGCAACCGAGAACATGCTCCGTGCACTTCGCGTGCGCCCCCTCCCCACAGACACCGTTTCCATTGCGCCTCAGCCGGTTCAGGCCAAGCCGCGCATCGCCCCGATGGCGATGCCTGTCGAAGCGGAACCCACCCCGACTCCGGGGACAGGAAAACCCGCAAAGCCTTCATATCCCTGCATTGAAATCACGCCTCGCAGCGTCTGGATCGGGTCTCGGCGGACGTCGATCCGCCTCGAACCGGAGTTCTGGACGGCCCTCGGCGAGATTGCCCGCGAGCAGCGTTCGACCATCTCCGGGGTCCTCCTGGACATCGAGCGGATTCACGGCCGGAGCCGGTTCGCCTCGAAGGTCCGGGTGGCGATTCTGGCCTACTACCGCCGCTGATCGGCAGGCTGCGGAGGCCGGGAGGGCCGGAAGGTTGTAAGGCGACATTTCCAATGTTGCCGCTGCGGCGGTCCCACCGCATTCTTGACGGTATGACCGCCGTACCGCCCCCCCAGATCCCCTCCGCGCAACTCGCCCAGGCGTTTTCCAACGTCGGACACGCCTATTCGCATCTGATGACGATGCTTTACCCGACCATCGTCATCGCTCTTGAGCGGACCTGGGGGCTGAGCTACGGCGAGTTGATCACCCTGATGCTCGCCGGTCAGATCCTGTTCGGCGCTGCGGCCCTGCCGGCGGGCTGGATCGGCGACCGCTGGTCGGCGGTCGGGATGATGATCGTCTATTTTATCGGGACCGGTGCCGCCGCCGTCGCGACGGGTGCCGCTCGGTCGCCGTTCGAGGTTGCGGCCGGTCTTGCAGCGATCGGGCTGTTCGCCTCGATCTACCACCCGGTCGGGATGGCCTGGCTTGTCCGCACGGCTATCAACCGCGGGCATGCGCTCGGCGTGAACGGCGTCTACGGCGCAATCGGGATTGCCCTCGGCCCGCTGGTCGCCGGCGTGCTTACGGACGTGATTTCGTGGCGCGCGGCCTTCATCCTGCCGGGGCTGACGTCGATCGCTATCGGACTTGCACTTCTGGTCTGCGCCCGGCGGGGCCGCGTCGTCGACACGGCCCGCGACGTGCGGCCGATGCCCGAACCGACGCGTGTCGATGCGGTGCGCGCCTTCGTGCTGCTGTCTTTCACCATGACGTTCGTCGGGTTGATCGGGTCGACCTTCATGGTCATGCTGCCGAAGCTTTTTGCCGAGCGGCTTGCCGACATCACCGATGGCGGCGCTCTGGGTGCAGGCGCGCTCGTCACGCTCGTCTATCTGATCGGCGCGTCTGCTCAGTATTACGGCGGCAAGCTTGCCGACCGGTTCGCGATGAAGCGCATCTACGTCACCGCTTTCGTCATCCAGGCGCCGATCCTCACGCTTGCCGCATTTCTCGATTCATGGCCGCTGCTGTTCGTGGCGCTCGCGATGGTCTTCGTCAATGTCGGCGCGCTGCCGTCCGAGAACGGGATGCTCGCGCATTTCACGCCCGGCAAGTGGCGCGGGACGGCCTATGGCGCCAAGTTCGTGCTGGCGCTCGGCGTGGCGGCGGCCTGCGTCCCGCTTGTCGGGCAGATCTACGACCGGACGGGCGGGTTCTACTGGCTGTTCATCCTGCTCGGCGTTTGTGCGGCACTGGTTGCCGCGATCGGCGCATTCCTGCCCAACGACCGGCCGTCGGGCCCGGCACAGCCGGCCGTGGCCCAGGCCCAGCCAGCTGAATAACGCCTATTTCGGAACGCGGGCGAGGGCGCGCGACAGGTCCCGGATCAGATCGTCGGCACTTTCCAGGCCGACCGACAGGCGGATCGTGTCGGGGCCGGCACCGGCCGCGACCTGCTGCTCCGTCGTCAGCTGGCGGTGCGTCGTCGAAGCCGGATGGATGATCAGCGAACGCGTGTCGCCGACATTGGCAAGGTGGCTGAACAACTCCACGCCTTCGACAAGGGCAACGCCTGCGTCATAGCCGCCCTTGACCCCGAACGTGAAGACCGAACCCGGCCCCTTGGGCAGGTATTTTCGCGCGAGTGCGTGGTACGGGCTGCTCGGCAGGCCGGCGTAAGAGACCCACGCCACCGCCGGATGGGTCTCGAGGAACTCGGCCACCGCCTGGGCGTTCGCGGCATGGCGCGGCATGCGCAGATGCAGCGTCTCGATCCCGGTGATCGTCAGGAACGCGTTGAGCGGTGCCATCGTCGGCCCGAGATCGCGCAGGCCGACCGCGCGCGTTTTCATCGAATAGCCGAAATCGCCGAACGTCTCGGCGAATTTCAGGCCGTGATAGGCGGGATCGGGCTCCGTCATCGAGGGAAATTTCCCGCCGGTACCGAACCAGTCGAAGCGCCCGCTTTCCACGACGGCACCGCCCATGGCGTTGCCGTGCCCGGACAGGAACTTCGTCGTCGAGTGCAGGACGATGTCCGCACCCCAGTCGAACGGCCGGCACAGGAACGGCGTGGCCAACGTATTGTCGACCATCAGCGGCACCTTTGCTTCCCGGGCGATTTCGGCGATCGGCTCGAGGTCGATGATACTGCCGCCGGGATTGGCGAGGACCTCGCAGAAGATCGCCTTGGTCTTCGCCGTCAGGGCACGCTTGAAGTTCTGCGGATCGGCCGGGTCGACGAACTTGCAGATCCAGCCAAACTTGCGGAAGGCGTGCATGAACTGGGTAATCGAGCCGCCATAGAGGTTCCGGCTCGCGACGAACTCGTCGCCGGGTTCCATGATCGAGAAGAAGGCGAGGAGCTGTGCGGCATGCCCCGATGCCGCGCAGACAGCCGCGCGTCCGCCTTCCAGATTGGCGATCCGTTCTTCAAGGACGGCGACCGTCGGATTCGTCAGGCGCGAATAGATGTAGCCGAAGGTCTGGAGATTGAAGAGCGAGGCGGCGTGGTCGACGTCGTCGAACACATAAGCCGTCGTCTGGTAGATCGGCGTCGAGCGAGCGCCCGTCGTCGGATCCGGCGACGCGCCCGCATGGATCGCCCGCGTGGCAAAATCGAATTTCTCGTCGGCCATGGTCCTTGCCTCGTCGGTTGCCGTGCGGGCATGTTGCATGGGCGGGGCCGCGATTGGAAGGCTCGCAAGCGGGGATCGATGGCCGAGTGGCGGCTTGTCGGAGCACTTTCGATCGGACAGCTCGTCGTCTGGGGCGCGCTCTACTACGGTTTCGCTGTCATCGTCACGCCGATGGAGGCGGACCTTGGCTGGGCGAAGACGCAGACGAATGGCGCGCTGACGCTCGGTCTGCTCGTCGCGGGAGTGTCGGCTGTCTGGATCGGCCAGTGGATCGACCGGCGCGGCGCTTTCTGGCCGATGACCCTCGGCTCTGTGATCGGCGGGGCGTTGCTCGTCGCCTGGTCCTTCGTCGATGCGCCTTGGCAGTTCTATGTCGTCTGGGCCGCACTCGGCGTGACGCTTGCCGCCCTGCTCTACGAGCCCGCGTTCGCAGTGATCGCGGCGAACGTCGCCGATTGGCGGCGCGGGATTCTCTATCTGACGTTCGTCGGCGGGCTTGCCAGTACGGCGTTCGTGCCGCTGGCGCAGTGGCTCGTCGAGACGTGGGACTGGCGCATCGCACTGCGCGTCCTTGGTGCAATCGTCGCGATCGTCGGGGGCGGAATCCATCTTGCCGTGCTTCCGGGAACGAAAGCGAAGGGCGAGGCGGCTGCGGCCGCCGACGCTTCGTCGCGCGGCGCGCCAAGTGCATTGCGTGCCGCGATGGCACGCCCCGCGTTCTGGGGAATTGCGATCGCTTATTTCGCTTATAATTTCGTCGGTGCGGCGACGGTGTTCCACCTGATCCCGATCCTTGCGGAGCGGGCCGTCCCGGCCGGAACGATCGTAGCGGTGTGGGCCACCATCGGACCGATGCAGGTCGCCGGGCGTGTGGCGCTCATGGTTCTGGGCCATCGCGTCGACGCGCGCTCGACCGGGCGTGCCGCGATCGTCCTGCTGCCGATCTCGGTCATCCTGCTCGCCGGCGCCGGATCCGCAGCGCCGATACTTTTCGGATTTGCGATCATCTATGGCGCTTCGAACGGCATGTTCACGATCGTGCGCGGAACGATCGTGCCCGAGATCATGGGACCGCGCGGGTATGCGACGATCAATGGTGCGCTGTCGCTCCCCTCGAACACGGCGCGCGCCATGGCACCCGTCGCCGCTGCCGTGATCTGGGGATGGGGTGGCTATGCTGCCGTGCTATGGGTGCTGCTGTGCCTATGTAGCCTCGCCACCGTCGCCTTCTGGATGGCTTCGATCCGGCGGAACAATGCTGCGAATACCGACGCATAAGCCTCGGCCCGCAGACGGCGCGCGTTGGCGACGTGCTTTTCGAAAACTTCGATGGGGATGGGGGACATGGCTCTCTCCTCGATCTGAGGCTGCGATCTTCCCGCGAAATCCCGCTGGCGATAATCCACGTCATTGGACTATGATTTGTGACAATTCGTCATGAATGGAGCGGGCGATGGATCGGACCGGTGAGATGGCCGCGTTTGTCGAGGCGGTCGAGAGGGCAAGTTTTTCAGCCGCGGCCAAGACCCTGAAATTGACACCGTCGGCGCTCTCGAAACTCGTTGCACGCCTGGAAGCCCGGCTCGGCGTCAGCTTGATGAAGCGCACAACGCGGCGGCTGTCGCTGACACCGGAGGGCGAGGCCTATTTCGAGCGTGCGCGCCGGATCGTCGAAGACATCCGCAGCGCCGAATCCGAAGTGGCCGGATTTCGCGAGCGGCCCCGCGGCCTGCTGCGGATCAATTGCGGCAATGCATTCGGCATTCACCAACTCGTGCCGACGCTGCCCGAATTTGTTCAACGGTTCCCCGATCTGAAGATCGAACTGTCGCTCGACGACAAGCGCGTCGATCTGATCGAATCCGGCGCCGACCTTGCGATCCGGGTCGGGCATGTTGTCGATGAGCAGCTCGTCGCGCGGAAAATCTGCGATCTGCGCCGCATGATCTGTGCCGCACCGTCGTATCTGGCGCGTCGCGGAACGCCGCGCAAACCGGAGGACCTCGTGCGCCACGAGTGCATCACGATGGCAGGGATGCCGAATCTCGCGCGCTGGCCTTTTCGCAGCGGGACCGTGACCGTGTCCGGGTCTGCCACCGCCGACAGCGCCAACGCGGTGATGGAAATGGGGTTGCGCGGCATGGGCATCATCCGCTTCGCCGATTTCGCTTTCGCCCAGTATGTCCGCGAAGGGCGGCTGATCCCCGTACTCGTCGACCATCACAAGGTCGATACTGTACCGATCTCGGTCGTGTATCCGCAAAGCAAGCATCGCGTGCCCAAAACGGCAGCCTTCGTCGATTTCATGCTGCGACGCTTCGCGCATGCGCCCTGGCGCGTCGATTGAGGCTTGATCGGGCCTGACGGCGCAGGCAGTCTCGGTTCGCGATTTCGGGGGGAACGGGTTTCAGTGCGCAGCAGGATCTATTCGACGTTCGAGAACGACGGCGTACCCTCGTGGTCGCGGCGCATCTGCAATTTCGTGTTCACGCTGGCGATCCTGCTTTGGCTGGCCGAAGGCGTGCTGCGAACGGTCCCGGAACTCGGCCGCGATGTGATGGGTACGTTCGGCGTCCTGGAGTTCTCGGTCGCAACGCTCTTCGCTGCCGAGTGGCTGGTCCGAATCTGGATCGCGCCCGATCGCTACCATGCCGGCGCCATGTCCGACGCGAAGGCGCGCATCGCGTACCTGGTTTCGCCGTTGGGCTGGATCGATCTCGGCGTGCCGGCCATCCATTTCATCGGCGACCGTGTTCTGGGTCTCGGTGGGGCGACGGTCGAGATCTGCGAACTGCTCGCTGTCTTCAAGCTCACGCGCTATTTCCCCGGTCTCGATCTCGTCTTCTCGGTCCTGCGGACCGAGATCAAGCCGCTGGGTGCTGCCCTCGCGGCCATGCTGACCCTGCTGCTGCTGGCGTCGAGCGCCATGTACTATCTTGAGCGCGTCGCACAGCCCGAGATGTTCGCCTCGATTCCGCATGCGATGTGGTGGGGCATCGTCACGATCGCGACGGTTGGCTACGGCGACATGGCGCCCGTCACGCTCTGGGGCAAGCTGACGGCGGGCGTGGTGCTGCTCGTCGGAATCGCGCTGTTCGCGGTCCCGGCCGGCATTCTTGCCAACGGCTTCGCGGTCGAGCTCAAGAAGCGCGAATTCATCGTGACGTGGCGGCTGATCGCCAAGCTGCCGATCTTCGCCGATCTCGATGCGGCGGTGATCGCGTCGATCGCGCGTCTCCTGCAGCCGCGTTCGATGCCCAAGGACAGCGTCATCGTGCGCAAAGGTGAACCCGGGCATGCGATGTATTTCATCCTGAGCGGCCAGACCGAAGTCCATGTCGAACCGCAGAAGGTGGTGCTCGGGCCGGGGACCTATTTCGGCGAGATCGCGCTTCTTATGGACGTGCCGCGCAAGGCGACCGTGGTCGCTGCGACTGATTGCGAGATGCTGGAACTTGGCGCGATCGATTTCCAGCGCGTTTGCGCTGAATATCCCCAGCTGAAGGAACGGGTCGAACGCGAAGCAGCGGCTCGTCTGGCAAGCGACATCGCCCGATGACCGGCATCCGCCAGGAGAACATCCGGGCCGCCGGTCTGCTCACCTTGTCGACGGTATTCTTCTCCGTCAACGACGCGACGATGAAATACGCGGCGCAAGAGCTGCCGATGCTGCAGGCGATGGCGATCCGCGGCGTGATGGTGACGCTCGGTCTTGGAATCCTCGCCTACATGAGCGGCGCGCTCCTGCGGTGGCCCAAGCTTGCCGATCCGGTTGTCGTGGCACGCTCCGGCTTCGAGACGGTCGGTTCCTTCGCGTTCATGCTCTCGTTGCCGCACATTCCGCTCGCGACGGCGATCTCGCTGAACATGGCGACACCGCTTTCCGTGCTGCCGCTGGCGGCCATATTCCTGGGCGAGCGCTTCGGCTGGCGGCGCATCGCGGCGATCGTCGCCGGCTTTATTGGCGTCATGCTGATCTTGCAGCCGTCGACGGACGGTGTCGATCCGTGGCTGTTGCTCTCGTTCAGTTCGTCGATCTTCTTCGCGATGCGCGATGTGTCGACGCGGCGCATTTCCGCGGATATCCCCTCGCTGCTCATTGCCCTCGCGATGGCAGGGATCGTGACTGTCGCGACCGGCATCTGGAGCCTGATCGACGGCTGGGCGGCGCTCGACGGCCGCAAGCTGGCTCTGCTTGCCCTGGCGGCGGTCATGGTCGGCTTTGGTTACACTCTCGTCGTCAAGGCGATGCGCCTGGGCGAGGTGAGCTTCACCGGCGCCTTCCGATATACGGCATTGCTGTGGGCAACGATCTTCGGCTGGGCCGTCTGGCGCGAGACGCCCAATGCGACGGCGTGGGCGGGGATTGCCCTCATTCTCGCGGCGGGGCTTTATGCCCTCCATCGCGAGCGCGTCCGCGCGCGCCAGCAATGATGTCGGGGAACGCCCGTGGCATCCTTGCCATGGCGGGATCCATGTCCCTGTTCGTGGTTTCGGATTCCCTGATCAAGGTCGCCAGCGACCATGTGGGCGCTGCGCAGCTCCTGCTCGTGCGGGGAATCCTGCTCGTACCCGCCATCTTCTTCATCGCATTGCGGATGGGGGCACTCCGCCGGCTGCGCGAGGGGCTCCGGCCGCGCCTGCTGCTGCGGATGGCCTGCGAAGGTGTTGGCACCTTCGCCTATGTCGTTTCGCTCGTGCACATTCCGATCGCGACGGCGCTGGCGATCAACATGGTGACGCCGCTTCTGGTCATGCCGCTGGCGATGTGGTTGCTGGACGAGCGGATCGGCCTGCGCCAATTCCTGGCCGTCGTCGCCGGGCTCGGCGGCGTCCTGTCGGTGCTTCGCCCGTCGATCGACGGGATCGATTTCTGGCTGGTTGTCAGCCTTTCTTCGGCGGTCGTCTTCTCCGTGCGCGATACCGTCACGCGGGCGATCCCGGCGGGCGTTCCGACCGTCCTGATTTTGCTCTGCGGAGCTTTCGCCGGAACCGTCGCCGGCGGTATCGGGACCGCGATGACGGGATGGAGCCCGCTCGACATGCCGTCGATGGGCTACGTCATCGGATCGGCGATCCTGGTCGGCGTGGCGATGATGCTGCTGATCAAGGCGATGCGGGTCGGCGAGGTCGTTGTTGTTTCGCCATTCCGGTACACCGCGATCCTGTGCGCGGTCCTGTCCGGTTACCTCGTCTGGGGACAGCTGCCGGATGCGGCGACGGTGGCCGGCATCGTGCTGATCGTCGCGGCCGGGCTCTATGCGCTTGCGGCCGGTCGCGTCAGCGCCAAAGACCGCGCTCGCCAAGCCAGCGGTTGATCACGCCGGCGATTTCGGCGTTGTTCTTGTCCATCATCATCATGTGGCTGTTGCCGCGGATGCCGACCTGAGGCAGATCGACGACCGTGACGTTCCCGCCCACCGCACGGATCGCGTCGTAGTAGCGGATCCCGTTGCCCTTGATCGTCGGCCAGCGCGCGTCCTGGTCGATGAAATCGCCGTAGACCGCGAGGACGGGAACCGATTTCAGCCGTTCGACATTCGCCGGATCGCCGAATCCGGCAGGTTCGACGGCGACGATCGCGCGGATCTTGTCCGGGCGCGCTTCGGCGGCCCGGAAGACGAACTGGCCGGCCTGGCTGTGCGCAAGCAGCACGCAGGGGCAGATCCGGTCGATCGCCGCGACATAGGCCGCGACCGTCGCGTCGTCCGTCGTGGTCCAGCGCGGCACGAGTTGCTTCAGGAAGACGTCGTAAGCCTCGACCGGAAACTGGCTGCCGGGCAGGACTTCCTGCTTGGCATAGCTGCCGGGGCCCGCACCGATGCGGAAGCGTTCGTAGGCGTCGTTCTTGGCGAGGAAAACCGGGGCACCGGTGAAAGTCTGCGACCATCCGGCACGCCCACGCTCGACGGCATCGGCATTGTAGACGGACCAGCCGCGGCGCACGAAATAGTTGACCCATCCCTCGCGACCGTCCGGCGTCGTCTCGTAGCTGACGCCCGACAGCCCGCCGCCATGCATCAGCAGGATCGGCACGCTCGAGCGGCGGTAGCTCGGGATGAAGAACTGCACGTAGGCCTGTTCGACCGTGAATGTGCCGTTGGGATCGACGCGGGCCGGGACGCCGCCCGGCGTGAAGGTGACTTCGCGCACCGGCTGGCCGCTGACCGTCACATCGCGTCCGCCGACATGGAATGACCCCATCTGGGCCAGCTGCAACTCGCCGCCGCCGCCGCCACCGCAGGCGGCGAGCGCCAGCACCGAGATCAGGGCCGCCGGCCGGGCGAATTTGCGCATCGAACGTTCCCCTCGTGTCATTTCGCAGCTTCCTCGGGCTTGGGATCCTCGAGCGCATCACCCCATACGGCGCGAAGCTCCTCCTGCCGCTGCTCGAGCACGCCGAACTGGTCGCCCTGGCTGCGACGATGGATGGCCCGGCCGACCGCCGGTCCGATATAGGCGACGAAAAAGCCGACGCCGGCGGCGATCAGCGGGAACAGCCAGGCCGAAGGATCGGCCGTTGGATTGCGGATCGGATCGAGCAGGCCGACGAGGATGACAGGACCAGCCGCCGCGAGAGTCATCGCACCTCCGCCGAGCGAGACGAAGCGCTTGCCGCCGCCTTCGAGCAGGCTGACGACGGCGCACGGCGCGAAGATGCCGAAGACGTAGATCAGCATCGACGGTTTGAGCACCACGACGGCGGCGATCAGCAGGGCGGCCGCAAGGATCGCGAAGATGAAAAGCAGCGTGCGGAAGCTCATTGGCCGATCTTTCCGATCTGCGTGAAGAGCTGGAAGAGGACCGTGACGACGGCAAGACCCGACAGGATGACGAGCGAGATTTCCTGGCCTTTTTCGCTGCCCATGCGGGCCGTCGTCTCGACGATCGCGTCGCGCATGTTGAGGATGCGCTGGTTGGCGTCGAACTCCTGCTTGGCGCGCGAGAACTCGGCATTGTCGGCACCGAAGATGTCGGGATCGGTCGCGATGTCGGCGAGCGTCTGGATGTCGTAGACGGCCGCCGCCGCATCCGCCTTCGCCAACGTCTCCTCGCGTACGCCCGGGTTGCGCAGGCGCCCGATCATGGCACGCGCCGCCGAATGGCAGATATTCGTCAGGTTCGGCAGTTGCTTGCCTTTCGATTCGACGACGATGCGCACGCCGAGCTTGAGGATCGCGGCCGCGCGCCGCGGGTCCTTGCCGTCGAACGTCTTGAGCGCGCCGAGATCGGCCGCCGTGATGCCGCCGCGCGCACCAAGGAAGGCGACGATATGCGCGTCCGGTTCGAAATTGCCGCGTGCCAGGCCCGTTTCGAAGACGTCGAGGAGATCGCCGAGCGTGTCGACCCAGCGTCCCTGGACTTCGGGCGACAGGCACGGTGCATCCGGATTGAGCTTGTAGAGGGCGCTCTCCAGCTTCTCGACGCCGTTCGAGACGCGATCCTCGAGATCGAGCAGCGCCTTCGCCGCTTCGTCGATCAGGCCCAGCGGATTGGCGGCCTTCGCCCAGAGATGGACGAGGCGGGCGGAGAACAGCTCCTCGAACTGCTGGCGTTTTTCCGGATCGAGCATCGCCGCGTACATGACGGCACCCGCACCGTTCGGGAAGAACGACAGGGTGCGGTAGCGGATCGGACCGACCGGATCGAGGCGCACGGCCTCGCGCGCAAGAAGGACGGCCTGCGAGACGCCAAGCTGGTTCGGGCCGTTCTCGTCGATATTGAGCGCTATGGCGCGCTGGACGTCGTTGGCCTTGAGCCAGTTGGCGATCTCGCCGCGTTCCATCGCCGTTGCGGCCGGTTCGGGATAGCGGCTGATGGCGAAAGCAAGCTCGCGCGGCTCGAGGCACTGGACGGGACCGATCTGCAGCGGCGATCCGCGCCGAGCCGGCGGCCGCTTCTGCGGGATCTGCGGCCGGCGTCCGTTCGTCCAGTCGGTGATCGCGGCGAGCGACCAGCGCGTCTTCACGTCGTCATCGATCAGGGCCATCACCGGATCGAAGAGCTCGCTCGGGATCTGCGAGGTATCGATCATGGCGCTGGTCGAGCCGTAAGCGAGCCGGCGCGCAATCAGTGCGTCGGGCTGCTGGCCCTCACCGGGATACTTGCCGGTCGCGAAGCAATAGAGGGTCATCCCGAGCGCGAACATATCGTCGATCGAGCCACCCGCGCCCTTGCCGTCGGTCGTGGCAAGGGCGCGCTCGATCGGCTCGAACGGGGCCGGCTGGTCGTAGCCGACCGGGCCGAGCACGCAGGGGCCGAGCGCAAAGAGCTGGCCCTTGGTGTCCTGGTTGAAGATATTGTCCGGGCGGATCGAACCGTGGATTTCGCCGCGCTCGATGAGCTCGGCGAGCGCCGCGCACATCGGCTTGAGGAAATTCTGGATCAGCGTACGCGGCGCCCAGCCGCCCCACATGCGTCGCGGCGGGGTGGGGCCGACAGGCTTCTCGTAGACGAAGGCATAGCCGTCGCGCGCGCCGCTGCGCTTGAGCACGCCGACATCGAGAAGCGACAGCAGGCCGGAGCGGGACACGCCGCGCTGGCGCTGTGCCGCACGGATGCGCACCGAACGGTCGGGTTCGCAGACGAACGCGAGATGCTGTCCATCGGGGAACCGCCGGTCGACGGCGGCATAAGCCCTGGCACCCGGCCGGTCGAACGTGCTCAGCGGCGTGCCGAGGTCAACGACGATGTGCTCGCCGAGGTTGGCGCCATTGACCACGCCCGCGGGCGCGTCAGCGGCACGGGGCAGGGGGCGGGAATTTATGAAAGGGCGCAGCAATGGGTGTCGAACTCGGCGCGGGGAAAGACGATTGTAGCGTGCGCCAAACGCGGGGCCGGCGCAATGGCCGGCCCCGGTCGCATGGTTCGACCTAGTTCATCGCCTTGATCAGGTTCTGCTCGATCTTCTCGAGGAACTTGGTCGTCGACAGGAATGGCTGGTCGGGCCCGATGAGTGCTGCCAGGTCCTTGGTCATCGAGCCTGCCTCGACCGTCTCGACGCACACGCGCTCGAGGGTCTTGGCGAACAGGCAGACCTCGGGGGTCTTGTCGAACTGGCCGCGATACCAGATGCCGCGCGTCCAGGCGAAGATCGACGCGATCGGATTGGTCGACGTCTCCTTGCCCTTCTGGTGCTCGCGGTAGTGGCGCGTCACCGTGCCGTGGGCGGCTTCGGACTCGATGCACTGGCCGTCGGGCGTCGTCAGCACCGAGGTCATGAGACCAAGCGAGCCGTAGCCCTGCGCTACCGTGTCGGACTGGACGTCGCCGTCGTAGTTTTTCGTCGCCCAGAGGAAGTTGCCCGGCCACTTCAGCGCCGAGGCGACCATGTCGTCGATCAGGCGGTGCTCGTAGGTGAGGCCCTTTTCCTTGAACTTGTCCTTGAACTCGGCGTCGAAGATTTCCTGGAACAGGTCCTTGAAGCGGCCGTCATAGGCCTTGAGGATCGTGTTCTTGGTCGAGAGATAGACCGGGTAGCCGCGGCTCAGGCCGTAGTTGAAGCTAGCGCGCGCAAAGCCGCGAATCGATTCGTCGACGTTGAACATCGCCATCGCCACGCCCGGCCCGGGGAAGTCGAATACCTGATGGCGGATGTTGGTCTCGCCATCCTTCGAGGTGAAGGTGATCGACAGCTTGCCGGCCGACGGAACGATGAAATCGGTCGCGCGGTACTGGTCGCCGAACGAATGGCGGCCGATGACGATCGGTGCCGTCCAGTTCGGGATCAGGCGCGGCACGTTCTTGCAGATGATCGGCTCGCGGAAGATCGTGCCGTCGAGGATGTTGCGGATCGTGCCGTTGGGCGAACGCCACATCTGCTTCAGGTTGAATTCCTTGACCCGGGCCTCGTCTGGCGTGATCGTCGCGCACTTGACGCCGACCTTGTACTGCTTGATCGCGTTGGCCGCGTCGACCGTCACCTTGTCGTCGGTCTTGTCGCGATATTCGATGCCAAGGTCGTAATATTTGAGGTCGACATCGAGGAACGGCAGGATGAGCCGCTCGCGGATCATCTTCCAGATGATGCGGGTCATCTCGTCGCCGTCGAGCTCGACGATCGGGTTGGCGACCTTGATCTTTTTCATGACTGCGGACTCCCCTGAAACACGCGGACCTTCAGGGTGAGGGATACGATACGTGCCGGTGGAAATCCAGCGCCGAGCGCCGCGGACCGCCGGCATGCGGCGGCGTGCCGCGCGGGCGCGGAATCCCACTCCGGCACTGGGCCATTCGGCCCGTGCCGCGTGTCAGAGCCGTTCGGGCTGCGGAACGGTCCGCGACGGCGGTGCGGCGCGCAGTGCGGGCAGGATCGCGTCGATCCGGTCGACGACTTCGTAGAAGGCCCGGAACGACGGGCGCGCGTAATGCGCCGAGATGATCCCGTCGATCATCGCGATGAGCCCGTCCCAGTAGCCGTCGAGGTTGCCGATGATCAGCGGCTTGTCGTGCAGGCCGAGCTGGCGCCAGGTCAGGATCTCGAACATCTCGTCGAGGGTTCCTGGACCGCCAGGCAGGACGACGAAGGCATCCGACCGGTTGAACATCATCTCTTTGCGCAGATGCATGGACGGCACGACATGCAGCTCCGACACCTGCCCGTGGCCGACCTCGGCCTTCATCAGGTGTTCGGGGATGATGCCCACGACATGGCCACCGCCTTCGATGGCACCGTCGGCGACGGCACCCATGAGGCCGACGCGCCCGCCGCCATAGACCAGTGCTATTCCGGCCGAGGCGAGCTGCTTTCCGAGGCTTCGGGCGGCCTCGCGGTGGGCGGGTGCCGCATCGTTGGAGGATCCGCAGTAAACACAGACCGAGCGTAGTTCCGTCATTGATTGTTACCGATTATAAAACAGTGTATTGCGCGTGACCGCATTGTTGACCGTCTTGCCGCTGTCGTCGAGCGAATGCTTAAATCGCCGGGCGCCGCTTAACAAGGTCGTCGGTGTCCGGCATCCGTGTCGTTAACCAGGACCAAGAAAGGGATATTTTCGATGCAGGTTTCAGTCCGCCGAGCCGTCTTCGCCCTCAGCGTCGGTCTGGTCGCGCTCGGCACCGCATTCGGGGCTGCCGCGCAGGCGCCCGCCGAAATCGCGCAGCGCCAAGAACTGATGAAGGCGAATGGCGGTGCCATGCGCGTGCTCACCCCGATGGCCCGTGGCGACGTGCCGTGGAACGCGCAGGCGGCAGGGCAGGCAGCCGCGAGCGCCCTGAACACCGCGACGCGCGCCAAGGCGCTGTTCCCGGCGGGCACCGGTCCCGACAAGGGCCAGACGGCCGCCCTTCCGGTGATCTGGGAGCGCAAGGCGGAATTCGAGGCCCTGTTCGACCGCGCGGCCGAAGCAGCCGGAAATCTCGTCCGCCTCGCGTCGGCGAACGACGAGGCCGGCTTCAAGGCGGCCCTCCCGGCGCTCGGCCAGATGTGCGGCACCTGCCACACGCCGTTCCGTCGCCCGGCGAATTGAGCAAGACAAAATGACGCTGCGCGCCCGCATGGTGGCGATTTTCCGCCATGCGGGTGCTTGCGCGCTCGCTTTTGGTTTGGCGACCGGTGCTGCACCGGCCGATGCGGCGGATGTCGGGCGGGGCGCCTATCTTTTCGCGGCCGGCGGCTGCGCGGGTTGCCACACCGATACGAAGAACAACGGCCCGCTGCTGGCGGGCGGACGCGAGTTGAAGACGCCGTTCGGCAGCTTCTACGGGCCGAACATCACCGCGCACCCGACAGCCGGCATCGGCAGCTGGTCCGACGCGGATTTCGTCCGTGCGGTCCGGCAAGGCCGGCGCCCGGATGGTGCCCATTATTTCCCGGTCTTTCCGTACACCTCGTTCACAAAGATCGGCGACGCCGACCTGTTGGATCTGAAAGCGTACATCTTTTCGCTGCCGATTTCCGACAAGCCGAGTCGTCCGCACGACATCGGATTTCCGTTCAATTTGCGCTTCCTGCAGTTCGGCTGGAAGCTGCTCTATTTCACACCCGGCGAGTTCAAACCGGATCCGGCAAAAACCGTCGCGGTCAATCGTGGTGCCTATCTTGCGCAAGCCCTCGGCCACTGCGTCGAATGTCATTCACCGCGCAATCCGCTCGGCGGTCTCGACCGTTCGATGCTTTTTGCCGGCGATCGCAATCCGCCGGGCGGCGGAAAGATTCCGAACATCACGTCCGACCCGGAAACCGGCATCGGCAAGTGGTCGGACGGCGATCTCGACGACCTGCTCGGCAGCGGTATGACCCCGGACGGCGATTCCGTGGGCGGTGAAATGGGCGAAGTCGTCAAGAATTCGACCTCGAAGCTGACCGCCGAGGATCGCAAGGCCTTGATCGCGTTCCTGCGGCAGCTGCCGCCGGTCGTCAACCGGGTGCGCACCGGCGCGCCCTGAACATACGCGCCGCGCGATTGCGGGCGGCCTCGCGCGGGCTTAGTCTGCGGCGACATTCCCGCTTTCCCTCCGAGTCGTCCCAAGCGCATGAACCGCAATTCGCTCCTTGCCCTCGTCGGCGCGATCTTTCTCATTGTCGCGAGCGTCATTGCCTTGCGCAGTTGGCAGACGGAAGACGCCCGTCCGGCCCCTCGCGCCACGGCATCGGCTCCGTCGGCAATCGCCACACCGGCTGCGCCGGCCGGGCCATCCTCGGCTACGCCGGCTGTCATGCGGCCGAGTTTCGATGTCGTTCGCGTCAGCCCGTCCGGCGATGCCGTGATCGCCGGTCGCGCGGCGCCAAACGCCCCGGTAACGATCCTCGACGGCGACAAGGAGATCGGCAAGGTCACGGCCGACGGGCGCGGCGAATGGGTCTTCGTCACGGTCGAGCCGCTTGCGCCGGGCCCGCATGACCTGCGCCTGCGGACGGAAGGAGCCGACGGCAGCGTTCTCACCTCGGATCAGAGTGTCGCGATGGTCGTGCCGCCGCGTGGCACTTTGGCACCCGGTGGCGGCCCGCTTGCGGCACTGCTCCCGACCGAGCCCGGGCGCGCACCCAATGTGATCCAGGTACCTGGCACGCCGGTTCCGGGGCAGCGGATCGCCATCGACGCGCTCGACTACGGTGAAAAGGGCGATGTGATGATCGCCGGGCACGGTGAGCCCGGCTCGGCCGTCCGGCTCTATGTCGACAACAAGCCGGTCGCGACCGCGACGGTCGGTCCCGACGGCCGCTGGCAGATGCGCATCGGAGAACTTGCGCCGGGCAGCTACACGCTGCGGGTCGACTCGCTGGGGGTCGATGGCAAGGTCGTCGCGCGGGCCGAGACGCGATTCCAGCGCGACACGATGATTGTGCCGTTGCCCGGCCAGCAGATCGTCGTCGTGCAGCCGGGCAATTCCCTGTGGCGCATCGCGCGGCGTGTCTACGGCGAAGGGTTGCGGTTCACGACGATCTACGAGGCGAACAAGGGCCAGATCGGTGACCCGGACCTGATCTATCCCGGTCAGGTTTTTGCGGTTCCCAAGACGAACTGAGCCGGGTCATCTGTGGCGCAAATCAGGGCAAGACGCTAAACTCGCCCCGTTTGCTGCATTACGACTTTAGATACGGCGGCTAAATATATGAGCGATATGTGGAAGTCAGTGTCCGCGCCGATGCACCGCGCCGGCGTTCCGTTCGTCGTCGGCGGCGTTATCACGACGTTCCTGGCGGCGATCACGTGGGCGCCTCTGGCAGCTGTCCTGGCGGTCGTCACGGCCTGGATGATCTATTTCTTCCGGGACCCGGATCGCGTGGTTCCGACGCGCGCCGGCCTGATCGTCAGCCCGGCCGACGGGATGGTGCAGTTGATCGTGCCGGCGGTTCCGCCGCCGGAACTCGAGATGGGCGACCAGCCGCTCACCCGCATCTCGGTGTTCCTCAACGTCTTCAATGTTCACGTCAACCGCGTGCCGGCCGGCGGGCGCGTCGTCCGGGCGCGCTATCGGCCGGGGCTGTTCCTCAACGCCGCACTCGACAAGGCGTCGGACGAAAACGAGCGCATGTCGGTGCGTGTCGAGATGCCGGACGGCCGCGAGATCGCGTTCGTCCAGATCGCCGGCCTGGTCGCCCGCCGCATCCTCTATGACCTCAAGGACGGCGACACGGTGGCGACCGGGCAGCGCTACGGCCTGATCCGCTTCGGCAGCCGTTGCGACATCTATCTGCCGGATGGTGTGGCACCGCTGGTCTGTGTCGGACAGACGACGATCGGCGGCGAGACCGTGATCGCAGACCTCAACTCCGGCGAGATACGACGGGAAGGGGAGACGCGCTGATGTTCGGCAAGGCTCGCAAGCGGCGTCTGCGCGACCGCGAGGAGCGGATCGGCGGCGGCCACATGAACCGCCTGATCCCCAACGCGATTACGGTGGGCGCCCTCTGTGCGGGCCTTTCGGGCGTGCGTTTCGCGATCGATGCGCGCTGGGAGATGGCCGTCGGCGCCATCGTCGTCGCGGCCATTCTCGACGGGCTCGACGGGCGCATGGCGCGGCTGCTCAACGGCACGTCGAAATTCGGCGCGGAACTCGACTCGCTTGCGGATTTCGTCAGCTTCGGCGCCGCACCGGCGCTGATCGTCTATCTCTGGACGCTCAACGGCTGGGGCGGGCTCGGCTGGGTGATCGCACTCGGCTTTGCGGTGTGCTGCGCGCTGCGTCTGGCGCGCTTCAACACGGCACTGGCCGATCCCAATCCGCCGCGCTGGTCGGGGCATTTCTTCACCGGCGTTCCCGCCCCGGCGGGTGCCGGCCTGGCGTTGCTGCCCATGATGCTGCATTTCGAGATCGGGCCGGGGTGGGTCGATCGGCCCGTCGTCGGCGCGTTGACGCTCGGCATCGTCGCGTTCCTGATGGTCAGCCGCCTGCCGACCTTTTCGGGCAAGAAGGTGCATATTCCGCGCGGTTGGATGGTTCCCACCCTCGCGCTTGTCGGACTGTTCTTCGCGGCCCTCGCGAGTGCGCCGTGGGCCACGCTGCTCGTGCTTGGGGTCGGGTATCTGGCGGCGATTCCCGTTTCGATGCTCGTGCAGGAGCGCATGCGTCAGACAGATGCGGCGATCGCCGATCCGGTGTCGCCGGCATCGGCGGCGGCCAAACCGGTCTTCACCGTGGTCGGCGACCGCGTCGGGGGCGGGGAAGCCCCTTGATCGCTGGCCGGCGTCGGTTCATTGTTTGAAAGTACCGCCGGCATGGACTGGCAACTCTTTGTGAAGGCGTCTATTTTTCCGTAACTTACCAAGCGTTAACCAATCGCCGCTAGGGTATCGAATCGGATTTTTCTCCGTCGGGGTCCCAAGGAGGGCCGGATGTTCGCGATCGTTGGCTTGCTGCTGGTGCTGTTTTGCGTGTTCGGCGGCTACATCATCGCCGGCGGCAAAATCGGCATCATCCTGAAGGCACTGCCGTTCGAGTTTTTGATCATCGGTGGTGCCGCGGCGGGCTCCTTCCTCGTCGGCAATTCCGGCTCGGTCATCAGCCATGCGCTCAAGGATTTCGGCCGCGTCTTCAGCGGTCCGAAGTACAAGCGCGAGGATTACATCGATCTCCTCTGCCTCATCTTCACGATCCTGAAGCTGGCCCGCTCGAAGGGCACGCTGGCGGTCGAACCGCACATCGAGAAGCCGGACGAATCCAACATCTTCATGGCCTATCCCAAGGTGCTGGCGAACAAATACGCCATCGCGCTGATCTGCGATCACATGCGCATGCTGTCGATGGGCGTGGAAGACGCGCACCAGCTCGAGGAAATCTTCAACAAGGAGCTCGAGAAGCACCACCACGAGGTCATGCGCGGCGGCAACGCGCTGGCCACGACCGCCGACGCATGCCCGGCACTGGGCATCGTCGCGGCCGTCATGGGCGTCATCAAGACCATGTCGTCGATCGACCAGCCGCCGATCATTCTGGGCGGTCTGATCGGTTCGGCGCTCGTGGGCACGTTCCTTGGCGTGCTCCTGTCGTACGGCATCCTCGGTCCGATGTCCGCGCGCCTGAAGCAGGTCTACGAGGACGAGTTCAAGTTCTACGAGATCATCCGCGACACGTTCGTGGCGCATCTCCAGGGCAACGCGCCGCAGATCTCGACCGAGATCGGCCGCAAGAGCGTGCCCTCGGAACTCCAGCCGACCTTCTACGAGCTTGAAGAGGCGATTGCCTCCAAGCCTGCGGCGTGACCGAACAGATCTTCGCGTCCATCGCCACGATCGCCCGGCATGCAAATGCGGGCGCGTGGCGCGAAGCACTGGCGCACGCCCGGGCCCTCGACCACGAACAGGAGGCCGCGTCGCACGCCGACGCCAAGCTCGTCTGCGCGCAGGTCTATCTCGCGACCGGTTTCATCGACGAGGCACGCCGAACGGCGGCCGAGGCCGTGGCGCTGGCCAACGATCTTCCGGGCCCCTATCTGGTCCGGGCGCGCGCGGCCGCGTCCGTCGGGGACGGCGACGCGGCGATCGCGGACATCGAAACCTGTCTGAAGCTGGCGCCTGAGTCCGTCGAGGCGCGGTTGGTCCATGTCGACCTGCTGCATCGGCTTGGCCGCTACGAAGCGGTCGCTGCCTCGCTCGACGCGGCCGAGCGGGCCGGTGTGGCATCTCCCGAGCTTGCCCAGCGCCGGTCCGTCAACGCGGTGGCGTTCGGCGAGATTACACTGGCCGAGCGGATGGCCCGCAAGTCGATCGAGGGGGCCGCCGAGCCGGCGCGCGCCTATCACTGGCTCGGCACGGTCCTGGTCCAGGAAGGCCGCGTCGACGAGGCGCGCGCGGCATTCGGCACGGCAAAGGCGCTTGCGCCCGATTTCGAGCAGGTCTGGACCGACGACCTGTTCGCCGCCAACTACGACCCGGCCCTGTCGGCGCCGGCCTTGCGCGAACTCTATGTCGACTGGGCGACGAAGTTCGCGCCGAGCGCACCGCGCCCGGAGGCGGCTGCACCGGCCATTTTATCGCGGCGGCTGCGCGTGGGGTACGTCTCGCAGGACCTGCGCGGGCATTCGATCCGCCATTTCATCCGCCCGCTGCTGGCAAACCACGACCGGGAGCGCGTCGAAAGCTTCGCCTATAGCGCCACCTCCCAACCCGATGCCGAGACGCGCGGCCTGCGCGGATTGGTCGAGAACTGGCGCGAGGTCGCTGCGATCGACGATGCGCACCTTGCCGAGACGATCCGCGCGGACAGGATCGACGTGCTCGTCGATCTGGGCGGGCACACGGCGGGCACGCGCCTGAAGGTCTTTGCGCAGCGGCCAGCACCGGTCCAGGTCACGTGGCTGGGCTATGGCGGGACGACGGGCATCGATGCGATCGACTGGTATCTCGGCGACGCGCGCATGCTCCCGCCCGGGGCCGAGGCCGGGTTGGTCGAAGGGGCATGGCGTCTGCCGCGCGCGTGCTTTGCCTACGACCCGCCGGCGGACATGCCGGAGCCGGGCGCGCTTCCGGCACGCAAGGCCGGACATGTGACGTTCGCGAGTTTCTCGCGCCTGGTGCGCCTCAACGATGCGGTCGTCGCGGCCTGGGCCGCGATCCTCGGGCGCGTGCCGGGGTCGCGGCTTTTTCTCAACGCCCTGCCGTTCGTGGATGCGGAGTTCCGCGTGCAGATGGCGGCAAGGTTCGCGACGCACGGGATCGCGGCCGACCGGCTCGATCTTCGCTATACCCGGCCGCAGCCCTCGACATGGGCGGCGTACCGGGAGGTCGACATCGCGCTCGATCCCTTCGCCCACAACGGCGGCGTGACGAGCTTCGAGGCGCTGTGGATGGGGGCGCCGCTCGTCTCCAAGCGCGACCGCGCGCCGCTCGGCCGCTATGGCGACTGTCTGCTGGGCACACTCGGCATGGACGGCTGGTGCGTCGACACGGCGGCTGCCTATGTCGAGCGCGCCGTTGCGGCGGCGGGCGATCTCGACGCGCTCGAAGCGACGCGTGCAGGCCTGCGCAAGCGCATGCGGGAGAGCGAACTTTGCGACGGTGCGGGCCTCGCCCGCGCGATCGAGGCGGCGTTCTTCGAGATGCGCGCGCGCGCCTGAAGCGCCGTCAGCGCTTCGCGCCCGACGAGAATTTCTTGGCGGCGACGGTCTGGCCCGGCAGCCATTTCTTGACGCTCTGGGCGCGCGTGGGCTTCTTGCCCACGGTCGCTTCCTCGAGCTTGTCGGCAAGGCTCTTGTAGTTGTCCATCGTCAGCGCGAGGAGGTCCTTCTCGGCGATCCCCATCGCGATGGCCGAATCGCCCTTCATCTGCGCCTGGCGCAGCAGATAGACCATCAGCTTGGCCTCGTCGGCCGTGACCTTTAGCGTGTAGACGGGACCGGCCATGGTGGCCTCGCTGGGCTGGAGAAGCGACTCGCGCACGACCGAAATCTTACCATGGCCGCCGAGCCGGCGGTGTATCCTGCGGGCCAGCAAGGAAAGACGGAATGGCGATCGGCCTCACCTCGCACCGCGCGCGACCGGGAATCTTCGGACGGCTCAAGGATATCCCCTGGCTGCTGGTGCTGCTCGTCGTGCTGCTGACCTCAGTCAGCTGCGCGATGCTCTATTCGGCGGCGGGCGGGGACTGGGAGCCGTGGGCGCAGCGCCAGGCGATCTTCATCGCCATCGGGCTGGCGATGATGCTGGCGGCCGCCCTCGTCGACATCCGTGACTGGTTCCGCTTCGCCTATGTGGTCTATGCGTTCGGCGTGATCCTGCTGGTGGGGGTGGAGATCGCTGGCGTCGTCGGCATGGGCGCCAAGCGCTGGCTCGACCTCGGCATCGTGCGCGTGCAGCCTTCTGAATTCGTGAAGATCGGCGTCGTGCTCGTCGTGGCGCGCTATTTCCACAGCATGTCGCAGGAACGGATGGCAAACCCGCTGTTCCTGATCTGGCCGGGTGTGCTTGTCATGGTGCCGGCGGCACTCGTGCTCGTGCAGCCGAAGCTGGGATCGGCGCTGCTGATCGGGTTCACGGGCCTGGTCGTGTTCTTCGCGGCCGGCGTACGTCTCTGGAAATTCGCGCTGCTGGGCGCCGGCATCGCCGGTGCCGTGCCGATCGCGTGGAGCTTCCTGCACGATTACCAGAAACGCCGCGTGCTGACCTTCGTCAATCCCGAGAGCGACCCGCTGGGGGCGGGCTATCACATCATCCAGTCGCGCATCGCACTGGGATCGGGCGGCATCTGGGGCAAGGGCTTCGCGCAGGGCTCGCAGAGCCAGCTGCAGTTCCTGCCCGAGAAGCAGACCGACTTCATCTTCGCGGTGCTTGCCGAGGAATTCGGCCTTGTCGGTTCGCTGTCGCTGCTGGGCGTCTATGCGGTGATCCTGATCTTCCTGCTGGCGATCGCCGCACGCGCGCGCAGCGTGTTCGCGCGCCTGCTGGCGATCGGCGTGGCGGCGATGTTCTTCGCCAACGTCTTCGTCAATGTCGCGATGGTCGCGGGTCTGCTGCCGGTGGTGGGCGAGCCGCTGCCGCTGCTCTCGCTGGGCGGTTCGGCGATGATCGCGAGCCTGATCGCGATGGGCCTGGCGATGAGCTGTTTCGTCGGCCGCGACCGGACGATCTCGCGCTCGGGCGAGGACGCGGCCTAGGAAACCCCGTAGAGATTCGGATTGCGCCAGAACGCCGGATTGAGATTGCCGGGCCCCGCCGCCGAAAGCATCGGGTGCGCGGCTGCCGCCGCCTTGCGCCCGACGGCGAGCCGGTAGAGCTGCAGGCGGCGGATCGTCTGCGCGCGCGCCATGCCCGCCGCGATGACGAACTCGAGTGCTGCTTCGCGCCCGGCCGGATCGGCGAAGAGCGAGGAGAAGGCGGAGAAGGCGTGGAAGCTTTCGAGCACGAGGGCCCGCAGCCACGCCGCTTGCCCGAGCGGCGACGGCCGGTCCTGATAGTGCGCGAGCGGGCACAGGAACGGCGCATCCGGTGCTGCGAGCGTGCCCGCCTGCACGGCCGCCACATGCGGTTCGAGAAAGCGTGCGGCAAGTTCGCGCCGGCCGAGATCGACGCAGACCCTTGCGAGCGACAGGTCTCGCGCCAGCGAGGGTGCCGCCATATCGAGCCGTGCGGATGCGCGCAGCAGGTCCGCGTAGCGTTGGCCCGGCGTGCGGCCCTTGTCGCCGGCGCGCGCGTGATGGGCGAGGGCATCCGGAAGATCGTCGATGGTTTCCGGTGTACACAGAAGGCCGAGGCGGGCGAGGGAAGCGGCGCGCGCCGGCTTGGCCGCGAAGGCGTTGAGCTGCTCGGGCGTGTCCGGCCCGTCGCCCATCGGCACGAGGCAGCCGAGTGCCGGAACGAGCCTGTAGCGCGCAAAGCCATGCGCATCGAGCGCCCGGAGTGCCGACAGGTCGAAGCCCCTGCCGTCGCGGATCTCGATCATCACCAGCGGATTGCCGGCCGCCAGGAAATTCGCGGCCCCGCGGATGGCGCTGAGTTCCGCACCCTCGATGTCGATCTTCACGAAATCGACCGCGGGCACATAGGCGGGCGGCAGCATGTCGTCGAGCCGCGCCACCTGGACGCGCATGGCGCCACCTGCACCCAGGCGCGAACCCTCATGGTGACGGTGGCCGCCGAACTCGGCCGTGCCCGTTGCTTCGCCGAGTGCGACTTCGAACACGCTGAGCTGCACGCCGGGCATCGCGGTCGCCGACCGGCGCAGCTTGTTGGCGAGATCCGGCTGCGGCTCGAAGGCGAGCGTCGCGACGCGCGCGGCGGCGAGCGTGGCGGCGTAGAAGCCGAGATTGGCACCGATATCGAGCGCCATGTTGAGATGCGGGGCAAGGGCGCGCACGAAGGGCGCTTCGTCCTCGAACCAGTCTTCCTGTTCGAGGAAGACGAAGGTCGAGATGCCGGTGATGTCTGCCGGTACCACCAGGCGGACATTGCCGGCAAGATTGAGCAGCCATTCGTCGGGCCGGAGATCGATCATGCCGAAGTTAGCCGGCATTCGCCGATTCGAGGCAAGGGCGGCTTGTGGTGCCGGCGGCACCGGCGCATTCTGCGGCGATGGAACGCAGGATCCTCCTGCTGACACTTGTATGCATGGGTGCGAGTGCCATGGCGCTGGCTCAGGAAATCCGGCCCATGGACCGCGATCTCCACCTTGCGGCCCGACGCGGCGATGCGGCGGAATGCGCCCGTCTGCTGGCCGCGGGGGCCGTCCTCGACGCGCGCGACGTCGAGGGCCGGACCGCATTGCTGCTGGCTACGCACGCAAACCGGATCGAGGTGGCCCGCGTGCTGGTCGCGGCCGGTGCGGACGTCAACGCGAAGGACAGGATCGAAGACAGTCCTTACCTTTACGCCGGGGCCGAGGGCCGCAACGAGATCCTGCGGCTGACGCTGGCGGCCGGCGCCGATCTCAAATCCGTCAACCGCTACGGCGGGACCGCGCTGATCCCGGCGGCGCACCACGGCCATGTCGAGACGGTACGCATCCTCCTCGGCACGGCTGTCGACATCGACCATGTCAACCGGCTCGGCTGGACGGCGCTGCTCGAAGCGGTCATTCTCGGCGACGGCGGACAGGCGCATGCCGAGATCGTCCGCCTTCTCGTCGCGAAGGGTGCCGACGTGCGCATCGCCGACCGCGAGGGGACAACACCGCTCGAACATGCCCGCAGGCGCGGTTACGAAGGCATGATGCGGACCATCGAGGGAGCGAAGGCCAGATGAACGTCACCGGCATGAACCATTTCACGATCCTGTCGCGCGACATCGACGAGACGCGGCGTTTCTACACCGAGATCCTCGGCCTCAAGGAAGGCCCGCGGCCCGATCTCGGCTTTCCGGGCATCTGGTTCTATGTCGGCGAGCAGTGGGTGCTGCATGTCGTCGCCGGCCGCAAGATGCCGAGCCCGCCCGCCGGCGTGATCGACCACATCGCGTTCAGCGCCGCCGACATCAACGCGACGGTCGCCCGGCTGAAGAAGCACGGGATCGCGTACCGGCTATTCCAGCAGACCGGCACGAAAGTCTGGCAGATCTTCTTCGACGATCCGAACGGGGCGAAGGTCGAGCTCGATTTCGATCCGTCCGAAGTTCTTGCGACGCCGTAGCTCAACCGCAAAACATTGCGTTACGGTAACGTATTTATCCCCTTGAAGTTAAACGGATGTTACTGCAACGCAAGTGGCGTTACCGTAACAGGGGGCGATATTCACTTGTCAAAGAGCGCTTCACCAAGGTTGTGAAGAATAGCACGACACGCACCGATTGTCACGAAAATAAACCTATGAATTAGGGGCGCCGCGCGAGCGCCTCGACGACGCGCAACCGGTCCGAGCACAGGCTCGCGAAGACGTTGTCCTGGTATTCCCACATGCGCTCGCCCATCAGAACGTGGGTGAACAGCCTAGGCCGGCCGTTCGCATCCATCTTGCGGCGCATGGCGGCCAGCGTATCGACGACATGGTTGGTCGTGTCCTCGATCGACACGATCGCGAAGCCCGCGCGTTCGAGATCGCGGCGCGTCTCGTCGAGCGTGGAAAGGAAGCTCGTGCCCGCATCGGCGGCCCACGGCGTGGGATAGTGCGGCGGACCGCCGGGCCCTGCGGCGAGGTTGGACAGCGCGAAGACGCCGCCCGGCTTCAGCACGCGCCGCACCTCGGCGAACATCGCGTCCTTGTCGGCGACGTTCATCGCGACGTTCTGGGAATAGGCGCGGTCGAACGCGGCGTCGGGCAGGGGCAGGGACGTCGCACTGCCGGCGATCGCGCGCACCCGCCCGGCCTGTCCCGTGGCTCGCGTCAGTGCCTCGGCGGCCGCGCAGAACGCCGGCACGAGGTCGATACCCGTCACGCGGCAGCCGGCAGTCCACGCGATCCAGCGGGCCGGGCCGCCGATGCCGCAGCCGATATCGAGCACGTGATCGCCGGGTCGCGGATCGAGCATCGCGAGCAGCTCGCGCGTCGCGACGACCCCGCGATTGTGGAAATGGTCGAGCGGGGCGAGCGTTTCGGGCGTCACCGCCACGTCCGGGCCCTTCGCCGCGCGCAGGGCGGCGAGCAGGCGCGGTGCGATATCGGCGCTGGCGTAGTGGTCGGCGAGGCGTTCCGTCATGACGGCTCAGGCGGCGAGCTTCGCCGCGGCACTTCCGGCCTTGTCGGGCAGCGAGATCCGGAAACGGCTGCCCTTGCCCAGTTCGCTTTCCACCTCGATGCGCCCGTCGAGCCGCTCGACCAGCTGGCGGGTAAGCGACAGGCCGAGGCCCGTGCCGCCGTGACGCCGGACATAGGAGCTTTCCTTGCGCCAGAACGGTTCGAAGATGTTCTTGATGTCGTCGGCGGCAATTCCCTCGCCGGTATCGGCGATCGTGATCTCGACCCCGCCTTCCGCGCGCGCTACCCAGTCGATCGCGACGATGCCGTCGGTGCGGCAGAACTTGACGGCATTGCCGACGAGATTGACGAGGATCTGCCGCAGCGCGCCGGAATCCGTCATCGCGACGAACCGCTCGGCCGGCGGCTGCACGGTGATGCGCACCTGCCGCTTGGTGGCGAGCGGGCGCATCATTTCCGCGACGTCGTGCACGACGTCGCCCGGGTCGATCGCTTCGGGACGCACGACGAAGCGACGCGCCTCGATCGCCGCGAGATCGAGCAGCTGGTCGACGACCCCCAGGAGATGCCTGCCGGCCGACAGCACGTCGCCGACATAGCCGCGATAGCGTTCGTGGATGGGGCCGAAGGTCTGCATCACCACGAATTCCGAGAAGCCGATGATCGCGTTGAGCGGCGTACGCAGCTCGTGGCTGACATTGGCGAGGAACTCGCGCTTGGCGGTGTTGGCCGCTTCGGCCTCGTCGAGGGCGGCGCGGACCCGCTCGGCCTCGCGTTCGCGCAGCGACACGAACACGGCGATGGTCCCCGCCAGGAGGATCACGCCCAGCGACGTGGTGATCGCCACGAAGAACGTCCAGGGGGCACGGGACGCGAGCTTGGCTTCGAGGTCGTTGATGCGGAAGCTGCCATAGACATAGAGCGGCTGGCGATCGACACGCTTGAACGCGGTCGCGATCGGCTGGCCGTTCGGGTCGATCCGGTGCTCGAACAGGCCGAACTGGCGGCGCGGATTGCGGATGCCCCCCGGGACGAGCGATTCGAGATCGACGTTTCGATCGGTGAACCCCTCGGGATCCGGGCTGCGGAAAAGGACGCGACCGTCCTCGCGCACGATGCCGACGATCCCGGGGGCCGTGACGAACAGGCCGTCGAAGATGTTGGTGAGCTGTTCGACCGGGATCGCCGTCACGACATAGGCGACATTGAGGATGTTGGGGCGTGCCCGCATGGCGATAGGGATCTGGCGCACGCCGACGTCGCGCGCGAGGATCTGCCGCCCGATCAGGATGGTGCCTTCGGGCCTTTCAGCGAGGACCTGGACATATTCGCGGTCCGCGACATTGATCCGTCCGGTGGTGTAGCCGCCTGGGTTGACCAGGTCGCCGGCGAGATCGAAGAGACGCACGGAGAGCGGGAACATGTGCCGGCGCTGGAGGCGTTCGATCAGGCTGTCGAATTCGGCGGGATCGGGTGCCCCTTCCTGGTCGATGACCCAGTGCTCGACGGCCTCGATCAGGCTTTCCGCGGACTCGACCGTGCGGCCGACCTGGGCCGCGAGGATGTTCTGCCCGCCGAGCAGCTCGGCGTGCGCCGTGCGGTAGAGCTCTTCGCGGTCGCCGGCCAGGCTCCAGTAGGTGACGGTCCAGATGCCGCCCAGAACGGCGGCGGCGAATAATGCGGTCGCGATGATCGGCGACGCGTAGCTCGACTTCCAGATTCCGGTTCGGGGCGACACGGCCATGATTTCTGGAATGTAGGTCCGATTTTGTTAAGAACCCGTAATTTGTGAGGGATACCGGAATTCCGTATGCAGTTTTGCGATGGCATGCGGTAATTAAATACCATATCACGAATTCCGGCACCCGACCCGCCGCCATCGGCGACGGGGCAGGTACCGGGACCGCAATCACCGTGCGTAGGTCAGGATCGTGAACGTGTTGGGCACGAACGTGTTCGCGTAGAACGGCGAGACGGTGGTGAGGATCTTCTTGCCGGCATCCGCCGAACCTTCGGCCACGACCGAGAACAGCTTCTTGCCCTTCGCGTCATAGGCCAGCGCCTTGACGCCGGCCCGCGTGCCGAGGCTCTCGACCGGCTTGAACGTGTTCGCGTCGACGACCTCGAACACGTTGAGCACGGCGTTGACGCCGTTGGCGAGGAAGACGCGCTTGAGTTCCGGGTCGTAGACCACGCCGTCGTTCCCGCCGCCGATCTCGCTCGTATAGATCGTGCGGCCGGACTCGCCGTCGAGCACGGCGAACATCGGCTTGGCCTTGTCGCTGCCGCGGCAGCCGACATAGACGCGGTTGTTGGCGCCATCCATCGCGAGGCCGTTCGTCTGGTCGCAGCCCGGCGTGGCCCATTCGCCCGTGACCTTGAGCGTGCGCATGTCGATGCGCAGGACCTGGTTGGTGTCGCGCGCGGCCATGAAGAGATTGCCCTTGCCGTCGGCGTCGGCGTGCTCGGGCTTCTTCGTCTTGACCTTGATCATCCCCGCGACGTTGAGCGAGGGCACGTCGAGGGCGATCAGTTCGGTGCCGTCCGCACCCGAGCCCATGTTGACGAGAAGCCGTTTCGAGACCGGGTCGTAATGGCTCGTGTCGATTTCTTCGCCAAGCTTGATCGCCGGCGAGGCGGCGAGGGTAGACAGCTTGAACGGCGTGATCGTGCCGTTCTCGTTGTTCGAGATGCCGAGGTCGAACTCGGGCATCAGCGTGGCGCCGTTGGAGCTGGCGGCCGGCGTTCCGTCGAGCACGCCGACCAGCTTGCGCGTCGCAAGATCGAAGATCTGGAGACCTTCCTTGCGGTGGCCGATGAACAGCCGGTTGCGGGTCGCCTCGAACGCGACATAGTCCCAGGCCGAGCCCTTGCTTTCGATCTCGGTGGCGCCGACCTGATGCCAGCCGTCGAACGCGGCGGCGGGCGATGCGAGTGCGGCAACCGCAAGAACGGCGGCGATGTGGATTTGTTTCATGGTGTCTCCCCCCGGGAATGCGTCCGTCGTGAACGCTTGTGCCGAGGCTAGTCCCGGGATTCGCCGGCCGACAGAAATATCGGAACCAATATGAACCGACGTTCCGGCGTACCGTGAAGGTGTGCGGCGGCACGCGGATCGGGAAGGGATTGGCTGGGGGACTAGGATTCGAACCTAGACTAGCTGAGTCAGAGTCAGCGGTCCTACCGTTAGACGATCCCCCAGCAGGGTCCGTGTCGGCGAGGCGGTGTCTATATCGCCGTTCGGCCCGCCCGTCAATTCGACGGGTCCGGGATGGTTTGGGTGTCGATTGCGTGCATCGGGTGCGGCCGTTAGAGTGTTCGTCGAAAAGCGATTTTGCCGCGGATGGTGCTCGGGGGGACCGGGGGGCGTCGGCGGCCAGGGGAGTTTGGCGTGGTCTACGCAAGCGCGCGTCGGCGCGATGACCGGCCGACAGGCGAGCCGGGACCGGGCGAGGATGCAATTTTTGCGGCCCTCGATCTGGGAACGAACAACTGCCGCCTTCTCGTCGCCCGGCGGTCGGGCGAAGGTTTCCGCGTCGTCGACGCGTTTTCCCGCATCGTGCGCCTGGGCGAGGGCCTGTCGCGCGACAACCTGCTGAGCGAACCTGCGATGGCCCGCTCGATCGAAGCACTGCATGTCTGCGCCTCGAAACTGCGCCGGCGCGAGCATGTCCATTTCCGCGGCGTGGCGACCGAGGCGTGCCGGCGCGCGCACAACGGCATGACGTTCCTGTCGCGCGTGCGCGACGAGACCGGCCTGATGCTCGAACCCATCGCACCGGCCGAAGAGGCGAACCTGGCGCTTGCCGGCTGCGCCCCGCTGCTCGACACCGACCGGCCCAACGCCATCGTTTTCGACATCGGCGGCGGCAGCACCGAAGTGATGTGGCTGGCGCGCGGGGACGGCGGCGGCGGCTGGCGGATCGTCGATTTCGTCTCGATGCCGTGCGGCGTCGTCCCGGTCTCCGAACGCTTCGGCCCCGGCGTGGTGGCGCCGCAGGTCTACGAGGAGATGGTGCTGGAGATCGCTGCCGGCCTTGCCGATCTCGACATGCGCCATTCGATCGCGGCCCGCGTCGCGGCCGGGGATGTCGACATGCTTGGCACGTCGGGCACGGTCACCACGCTGTCGGGCCTCGCGATGGGGCTTGCGCGCTACCAGCGTGACCGGGTCGACGGCTCGTCGCTGGATTTCGACGCGATGCGCCGCCATTCGCTCGAACTCGCTTCACAGGATTTCGAGACGCGCGCGCGCCATCCGTGCATCGGGCGCGAGCGCGCCGATCTCGTCGTGGCGGGATGCGCCGTGCTGGAAGGGATCTGCCGGCGTTGGCCGGTGGGCCGGCTGCGCGTGGCCGACCGCGGCCTTCGCGAAGGCATCCTGCTGGGCATGATGCGCGAGGCAGGCGCATGAGCGGCCCCGAACGACGCCTGCATGTGAAGCTGAAGACCGCCAAGGGGCGCAGTACGGCGTCCCAGCAATGGATCTCGCGCCAGCTCAACGATCCCTATGTCGGCAAGGCGATCGACCAGGGCTATCGCAGCCGGGCCGCCTTCAAGCTCATGGAGATCGACGACAAGTACAAGCTGCTGAAGAAGGGGAGCCGCGTCGTCGATCTGGGAGCCGCCCCCGGCGGCTGGACGCAGGTCGCCGTCGAACGCGGCTGCGGCGTGGTCGTCGCGCTCGACATCCTCGAGATGGCGCCGGTTCCCGGTGCGACCGTGCTGCAGGCCGACTTCCTCGACGCCAAGGCGCCCGCGAAACTGGAAGCGGTCCTCGGCGGCAAGGTCGATGTCGTGCTTTCCGACATGGCGCCGTCGACCACGGGCCATCGCGAGACCGACCACATGCGCATCGTCATCCTCGTCGAGGCGGCGATCGAGTTCATGACCCACACGCTGCGCAAGGGCGGGGCGTTCGTGGCCAAGTTCCGCCAGGGACCGGACGAGGTGAACATCTTCAAGGCGACGCAGACGCGCTTTGCCAAGGTGGTGCGCGTCAAGCCGCCGGCCTCGCGCTCGGAGTCGTCCGAGTTCTACATCGTCGCGATCGGCTTCAAGGGCTGAAAACCCAACGATTCCGGGGGTATCGAACGGGGTTCCCGCAGCCGCCCGACTGGTGTATTGATGCGCGCCACTTCCCGACAACGGAGGCGGCATGCAAATCCGCGATGCACTGACCTACGACGACGTTCTTCTGGAACCGGCCGCTTCGGCCGTCCTTCCCGGCGACGTGGATACCCGCACGCGCCTGACGCGCTCGATCGATCTCGGCATCCCGCTCGTTTCCTCGGCGATGGACACGGTCACGGAAAGCGCCCTTGCCATCGCGATGGCGCAGGCCGGCGGTCTCGGCGTCATCCACAAGAATTTCGACATCGAGGCGCAGGCGCAGGAAGTGCGCAAGGTGAAGAAGTTCGAATCCGGCATGGTCGTCAATCCGCTGACCATCGGGCCGGACCAGACGCTGGCCGACGCCCTGCAGGTCATGGCGGCGCACCACATCACCGGCCTGCCGGTGGTCGAGCCGGGCACCAAGAAGCTGGTCGGCGTGCTGACCAACCGCGACGTGCGCTTCGCCTCCAACCCCCGCCAGCCGGTGCGCGAACTGATGACGCACGAGCGCCTGGTCACGGTGAAGGAAGGCGTGTCGAAGGACGAGGCCAAGCGGCTCCTCCACCAGCACCGCATCGAGAAGCTGCTCGTCGTCGACGACGCCTATCGCTGCATCGGCCTGATCACCGTCAAGGACATCGAGAAGGCGCAGCGCTTCCCCAACGCGTCGAAGGACGAGAAGGGCCGCCTGCGCGTCGCCGCCGCAACCGGCGTGGGCCCGACCGGGATCGCGCGCGCCGAAGCGCTGTTCGATGCCCAGGTCGACATCGTCGTCGTCGACACGGCGCACGGCCACAGCCAGGGCGTGATCGACACGGTGCGCAAGATCCGCAAGCTTTCCAACTACAGCCAGATCATTGCCGGCAATGTCGCGACGTCGGAAGGCACCAAGGCGCTGATCGACGCGGGCGCCGACGCGATCAAGGTCGGCATCGGGCCGGGTGCGATCTGCACGACGCGCATCGTCGCGGGCGTGGGCATCCCGCAGCTGACCGCATTGCTCGATTGCGTCGAGGCGGCGCGTCCCTCGGGCGTGCCCGTCATCGCCGACGGCGGCATCAAGTATTCGGGCGATCTCGCCAAGGCGATGGCCGCGGGTGCCGAGTGCGCGATGATCGGCTCGCTCTTCGCCGGGACCGACGAGGCGCCGGGCGAGGTGTTCCTCTATCAGGGCCGCTCGTACAAGTCGTTCCGCGGCATGGGCAGCGTGGGTGCGATGGCGCGCGGCTCGGCCGACCGCTATTTCCAGCAGGAGATCAAGGACACGCTCAAGCTGGTGCCGGAAGGCATCGAAGGCCGCGTGCCCTACAAGGGCCCGGTCGGTGCCGTCATCCACCAGCTGGTCGGCGGGCTTCGCGCATCGATGGGCTATACCGGCAGCCGCACGCTCGCCGACATGGTGCGCAACGCGCGCTTCGTGAAGATCACCAGTGCGGGCCTGCGCGAGAGCCACGTGCACGACGTGACGATGGAACGCGAAGCGCCCAACTACAGCGGCGGCCCGGGCTGATGACGCCCGGCGGGCGCGCGGCCGCGGCGATCGACATCCTCGACCAGATCATCGCGACGCGTACGCCGGCCGACAGGCTTGCCAACGACTATTTCCGTTCGCGCCGTTATATCGGCTCGAAGGACCGCACGGCGGTACAGGCCATCGTCTATGGCTGCCTGCGCCATCGTGCCCAGCTCGAATGGTGGCTGGCGCGCGTGCGCGACGGTGCACGGCGCGAGCCGTTCGCGCCCAACGGCCGGGCCTGGGCGATCGCCTATCTCGCGATCCTGCAGAAGATCCCGCCCGACAAGATCGCGTCCACCTTCTCGGGCGAGCAGTACGATCCGCCGCCCCTGTCGCGCGGCGAACTCGCGGCGGTCGAAGCGCTGTCCGGCCGCTCGATCGAGCATCCCGAGCAGGGCGAAGCCGTGCGCGCCAACATCCCGGCCTGGATCGTCGAGCGTTTCCGCCAGCGCTTCGGCGACGACCACGCGCGCGAGATGGCGGCCTTCACCGAGGAAGCGCCCCTCGACATGCGCGCCAACATCCTGAAGACGGACCGCCGGAAGCTGCGCGGGCTGCTCGCCGGGATCGGCATCGAGACCGAGCCCACGCGCCTGTCGCCCTGGGGCCTGCGTGCGGCGACGCGCAGCGCATTGATGGCGAGTGCGCCTTACAAGGACGGGCTCGTCGAGGTGCAGGACGAAGGCTCGCAGCTCGTCGCGTTGCTTGCGGCGGCCGAGCCGGGCATGCGCGTATGCGATTTCTGTGCGGGTGCCGGCGGCAAGACGCTGGCGATCGCCGCGACGATGGGCAACAAGGGCCAGATCGCCGCGTGCGACGTGTCGGCCAAGCGGCTCGAGGCGACGGGCCAGCGCCTGCGCCGGGCGGGCGTGTTCAATGTCGAGCGCACGACGCTGGCCGACGAGCGCGACAACTGGGTCAAGAAGCACAAGGGCTTCTACGACCGCGTGCTGGTCGACGCGCCCTGCACCGGCACGGGCACGTGGCGGCGCAATCCCGACGCGCGCTGGACGCTGCGCGAGCCCGAGATCGCCGAACTTGCCGACAAGCAGCACCGCATCCTCGATAGTGCCGCGCGCCTGGTGAAGCCGGGCGGCCGGCTGATCTATGCGACCTGCTCGCTGCTCGCCGACGAGAACGAGGTGCAGGCCGACGCGTTTGCAGCAGCACACCCGGAATTCATGCCGGTTCCCGTTCCCGACATCTGGGCGAAGGTCGCGACCGTGCCGTGCCCGACGGCGGGACCGTATCTCACGCTCAATCCGGCGCGCGACCGCACGGACGGCTTCTTCGTCGCCGTCTTCGAGCGCAAGGCCGACGCGCTCGCCCCGGCCGCCGAAGGCGGCTAAGGTCGGCCTGCCGCCATGTCGATCCTGCTCCTGAAAGCCAACGTCGCCCACGCCAGGGGGATCGCGCGCGTCTATGTCGACGCGTGGCGCGCCACCTATGCGGGCCTGCTGCCGGCGCGTGCGCTGACCGGCATGTCGTACGAGCGCCAGATGGTCGAATGGGCCCACCAGATCCGCCACAAGGGGCTGCACTGCCCGATCCTGGTCGCCCTCGACGACCGGGCCGGGGTGGTGGGCATGACCAGCTTCGGCAAGTCGCGCATCGAGGACCGGCCGGCCTCCGCCCCGTTCCTCAGCGGCAATGTCAGCCTCGGCTCGGGCGAGGTCTTCACGCTCTATGTCCATCCCGACCACCAGGACAAGGGCGTGGGACGCCAGCTGCTGGGGGCCGCGTTCGCGGGGCTGCGCGAAAAGGGCCTCGCCAAGGCCTATGTCTGGGTCCTCGACAGCAATCCGGCCCGCTATTTCTACGAACGGATGGGCGGGCGCTACATCGCGGACCGGGACGAGGACCTGTGGGGCGTGGCGGTCTCGCAGGTGGCCTATGGCTGGCCGGATCTCGCCGTCGCAAGCGCGCGTCTGGGCCTTGTCCGCCAGACGCGTTTCGGATAAGGAAAGGCCTCTTTTCATGAAGCGGTTGCGCATTGCCCGATAAAGTCCTGATCCTCGATTTCGGCAGCCAGGTCACCCAGCTGATCGCCAGGCGCGTGCGCGAGAGCGGCGTCTACTGCGAAATCCTCCCCTTCAACGCGCCCGAAGAGCGCCTGAAGGCCTACGGCGCCGACGCCATCATCCTTTCCGGCGGGCCCGCCTCGGTCACCGAGAGCGACACGCCGCGCGCCCCGCAATACGTGTTCGAGGCCGGCGTGCCCGTGCTCGGCATCTGCTACGGCCAGCAGACGATGTGCGCCCAGCTCGGCGGCAAGGTCGAAGGCGGCCATCACCGCGAGTTCGGCAAGGCCTTCATCGACATCTTCCAGGAATGCACGCTGTTCGACGGCGTGTGGCCCAAGGGCACGCGCGAGCAGGTGTGGATGAGCCACGGCGACCGCGTCGTCTCGCTGCCGCCGGGCTTCCGCACCGTCGCCACCAGCGAGGGCGCACCCTTCGCCGCCATCGCCGACGACGCGCGCCGCTTCTACGGCGTGCAGTTCCACCCCGAGGTCGTGCACACCCCGCACGGGGCGGCCCTCCTCAAGAATTTCACCACGCGCGTCGCCGGCCTCAAGGGCGACTGGACGATGGCGCATTTCCGCCAGCACGCGATCGCCAAGATCCGCGCGCAGGTCGGCAAGGGCAGGGTGATCTGCGGCCTTTCGGGCGGCGTGGATTCGTCGGTCGCGGCCGTCCTGCTGCACGAGGCGATCGGCGACCAGCTCACCTGCATCCTCGTCGATCACGGGCTGATGCGCGCGGGCGAGGCCGACCAGGTCGTCGAGCTGTTCCGCGGCCACTACAACATCCCGCTCGTCCACCGCAACGCGCAGCAGGATTTCCTCGGCCGCCTCGACGGCGTCACCGATCCCGAGCGCAAGCGCAAGATCATCGGTGCGACCTTCATCGACGTGTTCGAGGAAGAGGCGAAGAAGGTCGGCGGTGCCGATTTCCTCGCGCAGGGCACGCTCTATCCCGACGTGATCGAGAGCGTGTCGTTCACCGGTGGCCCGTCGGTGACGATCAAGTCGCACCACAATGTCGGCGGCCTGCCTGACCGCATGCGCATGAAGCTCGTCGAGCCGCTGCGCGAGCTCTTCAAGGACGAGGTGCGCGCCCTCGGCCGCGAGCTCGGCCTGCCGGAATCGCTGGTCGGCCGCCACCCGTTCCCCGGCCCGGGCCTCGCGATCCGCATTCCCGGCGAGATCACGGGCGAGAAGCTCGACATCCTGCGCAAGGCCGACACGATCTATCTGGAAGAGATCCGCCGCGCCGGCCTCTACGACGCGATCTGGCAGGCCTTCGCCGTGCTGCTGCCCGTGAAGACCGTCGGCGTCATGGGCGACGCGCGCTCCTACGATTTCGTCTGCGCGCTGCGCGCGGTCACCTCGACCGACGGCATGACGGCCGAATCCTACCCGTTCGAGCACGCCTTCCTTGCGGGCGTGGCGACGCGTATCATCAACGAGGTCCGCGGCATCAACCGCGTGGTCTACGACGTGACCTCGAAACCCCCCGGCACGATCGAGTGGGAATGACGATTTTCCATTCAATTCAGGAGTAAGACCCAGACATGGCCCCTTTCAATCCCGGCCCGACCAAGACCATCGAAGCGGTCGTCAAGTGGTTCAACACGACCAAGGGCTTCGGTTTCGTCGCTCCGACGGACGGGTCGCCGGACGTGTTCCTGCATGCGGCCGCCCTTGAGCAGGCCGGCCTGCCGCCCCCGGGCGAAGGTGCGAAGATCAAGTGCGAGGTCGGTCCCGGCAAGAAGGGTCCGCAGGTCGTGCGCGTGCACGAAGTCGACGGCCGTGCAGGCACGGGCGGCGGCGGTGGCGGGGGTGGCGGCAGCGGAATGGGTGCGCCGCGCGGCGGCCCGCGCCCCTCGCGCGGCGGCCCCGGCGGCGGCAATTTCCGCGACGAAGTCGACATGGCCGGTGCGGTCGATGTCGAAGGCACGATCAAGTGGTACTCGCCCGAGAAGGGCTACGGGTTCGTCGCGTCCAGCGACGGCGGCAAGGACGTATTCGTCAATGCGGCGTGCCTGCGCCGGTCGAGCATTCCGTCGGTCGATGTCGACCAGGCGGTGCGCGCCTCCTACGTGACGACGCCGCGGGGCCGGGAAGCGCGCTACATTCGCCTGCTTTGACAAAGCCGCCGCTGATGTGGTCATCCTTGGCCAAGGGTCCGAGGAGACCTGCCCGATGACGGTCTATACGCGACGTCTCAGCGACAAGATCCTGCTGGCCTTCGATCAGGCGTGCGAAACGCATGCGATCGACTGCGCCGAGCTGCTGCTCAAGGCGCTCGAAATGGCGCTGACGTCGATGGGCGGGCCGGGGGCGGTCGACCGGCGGATCAACATGGACCCTTATATTCATGCCTTCGAACGCCTCCAGGCGCTGAAAAACAGCCGCTAAGCCCCTATCGCATATGGGGATTGTCGGCCCCGCACCGCACCAATCGTGATTTGCGCCCTGCCGCCGGACGGGCTAGTTTGGCGCACCTTTCGATACCCCCAAGAGTCGAGGCACCGTGGCCGACGTTTTCGATGAAGTCGACGAGGAGCTCAGGCGCCAGAACGCGCTGAAGCTGTGGAAGAAATATGCCCCGGTCATCGTCGGGGCCGCGGTCGCGATCGTCGTCGCGACGGCCGCCTGGGTCATGTGGCAGGACCACCAGCGCAAGCGCGCCGAGGCCGACGCCCTGCGTTTCGTCGCCGCGAGCGACATGGCCGCGACCGATGCCGAGCGCGCCCTCGTCGAGCTGCGCGCCCTGGCGCGCGACGGCAAGCCCGGCTACGCGGTCCTCGCACGGCTGAAGGAAGCCGCGGTCACGCTCGATCGCGACAAGGCGCAGGCACTCGCGCTCTACCGCCAGATCGCCGCCGACGCGTCGCTCGATGCGCAGCTTCGCGACGGCGCCACGCTCGTCGCGGCCCTGCTGGCCGTCGACAGCGAAGCGCCGGCCGACCTTGCCCGCACGGTCGCACCGCTGCAGTCGCCCGCGGGTGCGTGGCGGCATGCGGCGCGCGAGGTCGAGGCACTGGCCCTGCTGCGCGCGGGCGAGCGCACCAAGGCCGCCGACATCTACCGTTCGCTTGCCGACGACCTGACGGCACCCGCCGGCCTGCGCCAGCGCGCGGCCGAAATCACCGCCGCACTGGCCGGCTGAAGGTTCCCCCGCGAATGCGTTGGCGAAATCCGATCCTGATCGCGGCCCTGCTGACTCTGGGTGCTTGCGACTGGCTTACGGGCAGCGTGAAGCCGCCGCTGCCGGGCGAACGCACGCCGGTGCTGACGGTCGACCGCAAGCTCGAGCCGGACGAGCGCCTGCGCGAGACGGCGGTCAAGCTGCCCGACGCGGCGGACGTGCAGCAATGGCCGCAGCCGCAGGGCCGGCCCGGCACCACGATGGCGAACGTGCTGGTCGACGGTTTCAAATACACGTGGCGCACCTCGATCGGCGAGGGCAACAGCCGCTCGGGCCGCGTGACGGGTGCGCCCGTCGTCGCCGACGGTCGCCTGTTCGCGGTCGATGCCAGCTCGCGTCTGGCGGCGATCGACGTGTCGGGCGGCGGACGCCTGTGGACGTTCAACGGCGAACCGGACGACGACCGCAGCGGCGGCGGCTCGGGCGGCGGTGCCGCGGTCGACGGCGACAAGGTCTATTTCGCGACCGGCTACGGCCAGCTGATCGCGCTCGAGGCCAAGACGGGCAAGGAACTCTGGCGCTACCAGATGGGCGCACCGGCCCGCTCGGGTCCGGCCGTCACCAACGGGCGGGTTTTCGTCGCCACGATCGACAACCAGACCCACGCGGTCGACGCCGTCACCGGCAAGCGCATCTGGCAGCACACCGGCATTTCGGAATCGGCCGGGTTCGTCGGTGCCGCAAGCCCGGTCGTCGACGGGACGACGGTGCTGGTCGGCTATTCGTCGGGCGAACTGTTCGCACTTCGCGCGGAAAGCGGCCGCGTCCTGTGGTCGGATACGCTGTCGGGCGTGATCCGCACGGGCCAGGTTTCCGGCATGGCCGACATCCGCGGCCGCCCGGCGATCGACAAGGGCATGGCTTTCGTCTCCACCCAGTCGGGCCGCACGGTCGCGATCGACATGCGCTCGGGTGCGCGCGTGTGGGAGCAGGAGATCGGGTCGCTCGGCCAGCCGTGGGTGGCCGGCGACTACGTGTTCGTGATGGGCGTGGACGGCGAGGTCGCGTGCCTGCTGCGCCGCGACGGCCGCGCCGTCTGGGTGACGCCGCTTGGCGGCTTCACCGACGTGAAGCGCAAGCGCGGCCGGATCGTCTGGACCGGCCCCGTCGTCGCCAGCGGCCAGGTGTTCGTGGTGAACAACCAGGGCGAGGCGGTCCTCCTCGATGCCGCGAAGGGCACGGTCGTCTCGCGCATCTCCCTGCCGGGATCGGCGGAAATCGCGCCGATCGCGGCCAACCGGACCATTTTTGTCCTGACGGACGACGGCGACATCGCCGCCGTCCGCTGAGAGGCTAGCGGATATGGCGTGGCGCGTGGCGATCGTCGGACGCCCGAACGTGGGCAAGTCGACGTTGTTCAACCGTCTGATCGGGCGCAAGCGCGCCCTGGTCGACGATACGCCGGGCGTGACGCGCGACCGGCGCGAGGGTGCGGGGCGCCTGGGCGACCTCAATTTCACGGTCTACGACACGGCCGGCCTGGAAGATGCGCCCCCCAAGACGATGGCCGCGCGCATGACCAAGCAGAGCCAGCGCGCCGTCGCCGATGCCGACGTGGCGCTGTTCGTCGTCGACGCGCGCGAAGGTCTCACGCCGCACGACACGCATTTCGCCAACTGGCTGCGCAAGACCGGCAAGCCGACCATCGTCGTGGCGAACAAGGCCGAGAACGCGGCGCGTACCGGCTTCGGCGTGGCGGAAGCCGCGGGGCTGGGGCTGGGCGAGCCGGTGGCCGTCTCGGCCGAGCATGGCGAGGGGCTCGCCGACCTGCACGAGGCGCTGAAGGCTTTCGCACCCGACGAGGCGGTCGAAGACCCGGACGCGCCCGAAGAGGAAATCCCGGAAGGCACGAAGCCCGATATCCGCGTGGCGCTGGTCGGCCGGCCGAACGTCGGCAAGTCGACGCTGGTCAACAAGCTGCTGGGCGACGAGCGCATGCTGACGAGCCCCGAGCCGGGCACGACGCGCGACGCGATCGCCACCCCGTTCGAGTGGAAGGGCCGCAAGTTCCGCCTGATCGACACGGCCGGCCTGCGGCGCAAGGCGCGCATCGAGGATCCGCTCGAGAAGATGTCGACGGGCGACACGATCCGCAACATCCGCGAAGCGCATGTCTGCGTGCTGGTGATCGACGCCACGACGATGCTGGAGAATCAGGATCTCGGGATCGTCCGGCTGGCGGTCGACGAAGGGCGCGCGGTCGTCGTGTGCGCCAACAAGTGGGATCTGGTCGACGATCCGCAGGCCGCCCTGAAGAAGCTGCGCGACCGCATGGAAATCTCCATGCCGCAGATCAAGGGCGTGATCTTCGTCACCGTGTCGGCGCTGCAGGGCCGCAAGCTCGACGACCTGATGGAAGCGGTCATCACGATGCACGACCGCTGGAACGCCGACCTGCCGACCCCGCAGCTCAACCGCTGGCTCGAAGGCGTGACCTCGAAGCATCCGCCGCCGATCGTCCAGGGCCGCCGGCCGCGCCCGCGCTTCATGCGCCAGGTCGGCCTGCGTCCGCCGACCTTCGCGATCTTCGGGAACAAGCTGGTTTCGCTGCCGGACTCGTACCAGCGCTATCTGGTCAATTCGCTGCGCGAGACGTTCGGTCTTCAGGGGGTTGTCGTCCGCCTGCAGTTGCGGGCGTCCAACAACCCCTACGACGAGAAGAAGAAGCGCTAGCTGCGCCCCAGGAAGTTGCCCTTGCCGACCTCGACGCCGTTGTGGCGCAGGATCGCGTAGGCGGTCGTCACGTGGAAATAGAAGTTCGGCAGCGCGCTGTGGAGCAGGTATTCCTGCCCCTTCAGCGTCACCGGCTGGCCGCCGACGGTCAGCGAGATGTCGCGCGTTTCGCTGCCGTCGATCTGGGCGGCGTTGAACGACTTGACGTAGTCGACGGTCTTGGCGATGCGGGCCTTGAGCGCTTCGAACGTCGTCTCGTTGTCTTCCCACTTGGGAAGTTCGGAACCGGAAAGGCGCGCCATCGGGCCCTTGGCGAAATCCGAGGCGAGCTGGACCTGCTTGGTCAGCGGGAACATGTCGGGCGCCAGGCGCGAGGCGAGCAGCACGGACGGCTCGATCTTCTTGGCGACGGCGAAGGCCGCCCCCTTGTCGAGGACGATGGAAAGGGCGCCCAGCATCTTCGTGAAGACGGGGGCGGTGATCTGGTACATCGAGATCGTCATTCTTGTTCTCCGGCTGCGGTCGAAAGGACCGGGATCGAAGCACTCCAGGAGAACGACCGCAACCCTTGTCGCGTTACGGGTATTGGACGAGCGACAGCGTGTTCCCGTCCGGATCGGCGATCCTGGCCACGCGCCCGCCCCATTCCTCGGTCTTCGGCGGTGCCGCGATGCGCACGTCGGCCGCGATCAGCTCGGCGATGGCGGCTTCGAGGCTCTCGACGGTGAAGCCGAATTCCACGCCTTTGGCGGCCCCGTCGCCCTTGGCAAGAATCAGCTTCGCCTGGCCGGTGTCGAAGATCGCAAGGTCGTCGCCGGCCGCGACCATCTTGAGCTTCAGCTTGCCGGCGTAGAACGCCTTGGCGGCCGCGATGTCGCGCACCGTCAGATGGATCTGCTCGATCGGTCCGATGACGCTCACTTGAAGGCCTCCACGGTTTCGCCGTGGCGCTGGCAATCGGCCGCGGCAAGGTCGACGAACGCGTCGGTGATGCTGTCGGGCTGGCGCAGCGTCGCGGGATCCTCGCCCGGAAAAGCGGACGCGCGCATGCGCGTGGCGACCGGGCCGGGCGACAGGAGATTGACGCGGATGGGCGTTGCCGCCAGCTCCGCGGCCCATGTCTTGACCATCATCTCAAGGGCCACCTTGCTGGTGGCGTAGGCCCCCCAGTAGGCGCGGAACATGTGTGCTGCACCCGACGTCACGAAGATCGCGCGGCCGGCCGGCGACAGGCGCAAGGCCGGCTCCAGCGTGCGCATCAGTCGCCAGTTGGCATGCACGTTGACGCGCATGACTTCTTCCCAGTCCTTCGCGTCGTGGTGGGTGAGGGGGCCGAGCGTGCCGAGTGCGCCTGCGTTGCCCACGAACACGTCGACCTTGCCGAAGCGCTCGTAGAGCGAGGGGCCGAGCTGGTCGAGCCGGTCGAGATCGTTGAGATCGACGGGAACGAGGGTGGTCGATCCGCCCTGGCGGACGATCGCGTCGTCGAGTTCCTCGAGGGCGCCCACCGTGCGCGCGATCGCCACGACATGGGCACCTTCGGCCGCATAGCGCAGCGCCACTGCGCGCCCGATGCCGCGCGAAGCGCCGGTGACGACGGCGACGCGCCCCTGCAACCGCCTGGAAGTCATCGGACCCGGAATTTCACGCGATCTCGAGCAGGCTCGCCTGCACGGGATTGTCGCCGCGTTCCTCGATGTCGGTGAGGCGCGTGGGATATTCGCCCGTGAAGCACGCGTCGCAGAAACGCGGCGCCTTGGGATCGCGGCCCGGCTCGCCCATCGCGCGGTAGAGCCCGTCGATCGAGATGAAGGCGAGGCTGTCGACGCCGATGATGCGCGCCATCGCCGCCACGTCGTTCTTCGAGGCGAGGAGCTGGCTGCTTTCCGGCGTGTCGATGCCGTAGAAGCACGAATGCTTCGTCGGCGGCGAGGAGATGCGCATGTGCACCTCGGTTGCACCCGCCTGGCGCACCATCTCGACGATCTTTTTCGACGTCGTGCCGCGCACGATCGAATCGTCGACGAGGATCACGCGCTTGCCGGCGAGGCCCGCCCGGTTGGCGTTGTGCTTGAGCTTGACGCCCAGATGGCGGATCTGGTCGGTCGGCTCGATGAAGGTGCGGCCGACATAGTGGTTGCGGATGATGCCGAGATCGAACGGGATCCCGGATTCCTGCGCGTAGCCCAGGGCCGCCGGCACGCCGCTGTCGGGGACGGGGACCACGAGGTCGGCCGGCAGGCCGCTCTCGCGCGCGAGTTCGGCTCCGATACGCTTGCGCGCCTCGTAGACCGAAATGCCCTCGGCGACGCTGTCGGGCCGGGCGAAATAGATGTACTCGAACACGCAGAAGCGCTTCACCTCGGGGCGGAACGGCTTCATCGAGCGGATGCCGGTGCGGTCGATGACCACCATCTCGCCGGCTTCGAGATCGCGCACGTAGTCGGCGCCGATGATGTCGAGCGCGCAGGTCTCCGACGTGACGACCCAGCTGTCGTCGAGCTTGCCGAGCACCAGCGGGCGCACGCCGCGCGGGTCGCGCACCGCGATGATCGTGTCCTTGGCGATGCAGGTCAGCGAGTAGGCGCCCTCGACCTGATTTAGCGCCGCGACCAGGCGCGTCGTCACGTCGCCTTGGGCCTGCGCCATCAGGTGGACGATGACTTCGGTATCGGTCGTCGACTGGAAGATCGAGCCGCGCTTGATGAGGTTGCGGCGCAGCGTGTCGGCGTTGGTGAGGTTGCCGTTATGGCCGAGTGCGAAGCCGCCGAACTCGAACTCGGCGAACAGCGGCTGGATGTTGCGAAGGATCGTGCCGCCGCTGGTCGAGTAGCGCACGTGGCCGATCGCCGCGTCGCCCTTCAGCGCCGCGATGACCTTCTGGTCGCCGAAATTGTCGCCGACCAGGCCGACCGCGCGGTGCGTGTGGAACTGCCTGCCGTCGGAGGCGACGATGCCGGCCGCTTCCTGCCCGCGATGCTGGAGGGCGTGCAGGCCGAGGGCCGCGAGCGCACCCGCGTCCTTGTGCCCGAGAATGCCGAAGATGCCGCATTCTTCCTTGAGCTTGTCGTCGTCGAAGGGATTGGTCGTCACCGGTGAGCGGTCCATGAAACCCCCAATGCGTCCTCGGCCCGGAGGGCGCGCGAACTCGACAGACTAACGGCTGGGTGCGGCCGGACGGACGCGGTCGATGAGCTGGTCCATGCCCTGCACCTCGTCGCGTTTATATCCGGTTTCGCCGGGCTGTGAAGGGGGATTCGGCTGCAGCCGCTGCAGGGCCCGTATGGCCTCCGTGCCGCGCTGGGCCTGGTCGCCGGCGGACCTCACCTGGCCGCGGAATTCGGGCGGGGCGAGGCCGACCAGATACTCGGCAATCTGCTCGATCAGCGGGCGGGTCCGGGCCTCGAAAATCCAGTCCGGGCGCTTTTCCTCGGGGATCGCCCAGGCTAGCGCCAGCCAGGCAAGCCCGAGCAGGACGAAGCCCCGGAAGGCGCCGAAGACGAAGCCCAGCGAGCGATCCACGGCCGACAGGCTGGACGAGCGCCGGACGAGCGCGGAGGTGCCGTGCGCGATCATCGCGAACACGATCAGGCTGGCCACGAACAGGGCGATCCCGGCGGCCACGTCGGCCAGCAGCTGGCTGTCGATGAAGGCCCGGAAATAGGGACGGGCGAAGGCGAATCCCCACAACGTGACGAGGGCTGCTCCGGCCCACGCCGCGAGACTGAGGACTTCCTTCACGAAGCCGCGGATCAGGGCAATCAGCGCTGAGAGCAGCACCACGATTGCGACGGCACCGTCGAAGGCATTGATCGGGAGCGAATCGAGCATCGGAGCCGAGAGGATAACAGTTTATCCGGGCCGGGCCATGCGCCGGGGGGCAGGATTGCCAAGGGCTTCGACGAGGTCGCTCAGCAGGCGCAGTTCGCGCACCTCGATGCCCGCCGCCGCGCCGCCCCGCTTGCCGCGCGGCGGGCAATAGGCGCGACCGAACCCCAGTTTTGCGGCTTCCTTGAGGCGGGCTTCGGTCTGGCCGACCGCGCGGACTTCGCCCGACAGGCCGATTTCGCCGAAAACGACCGATTCGCCGGGTACCGGCGTGTCGGTGAGGGCGGAGACGAGGGCGGCGGCCACGGCGAGATCGGCCGCCGGCTCGGCGATGCGCAGGCCGCCCGCAACGTTGAGATAGACGTCCGCCCCGCCGAAAGCGAGGCCGCAGCGCGTTTCCAGGACGGCCAGCACCATCGCCAGACGCCCCGAGTCCCAGCCGATCACGGCCCGGCGCGGCGTGCCGTAGGCGCTGGGGGCGACCAGCGCCTGGATCTCGACGAGCACGGGGCGGGTGCCCTCCATGCCGGCGAAGACGGCCGCACCCGACACCTCGCCGCGCCGTTCGGCAAGGAACAGGGCGGAGGGGTTGGGAACCTCGGTGAGGCCGGCGTCGGTCATCTCGAACACGCCGATCTCGTCGGTCGGGCCGAAGCGGTTCTTGACGGCGCGCAGGATGCGGAACTGGTGGCCGCGCTCGCCCTCGAAATAGAGGACCGTGTCGACCATGTGCTCGAGCACGCGCGGGCCCGCGATCGTGCCTTCCTTGGTCACGTGGCCCACGAGGATGACGGCGATCCCGCGCCGCTTGGCAAGCCGGATCAGTTCGGCCGCCGACGCGCGGACCTGGGCGACCGTGCCCGGCGCGCTGTCGAGCTGGTCGATATACATCGTCTGGATCGAATCGATGACAGCGAGGTCGGGCGCGTCGGAGGCATCGAGCGTGGCGAGGATGTCGCGCACGTTCGTGGCCGAGGCGAGCGAGACCTTCGCCTTGGCAAGATCGAGCCGCGTGGCGCGCATGCGGATCTGGTCGACCGCCTCTTCGCCCGAGATGTAGGCCACGCGCGCGTTCTTCGAAAGGGCGGCCGCCGCCTGCAGCAGCAGCGTGGACTTGCCGATCCCCGGATCGCCGCCGACCAGCACGGCCGAGCCCTTGACGAGCCCGCCGCCCAGAACGCGGTCGAGTTCGGCGATCCCGGTCTTGCGGCGCGGGGCCTGTTCGCTCTCGCCCTCGAGATCGACGAACGAGACGCGCTTTCCGCCCTTGGGGGACACGCCCTTGGGGGCGACGTCGGGTACGGTCTCCTCGACGATGGTGTTCCACGCCCCGCACGCATCGCAGCGCCCGGACCAGCGCGGATGCACGCCCCCGCATTCCTGGCAGACGAAGCGGGCGGCCGCCTTTGCCATGACTAGACCGGGGCCATCGTCAGACGGGGATCTGCATGCGGATCGGACCTTCCGCACGCCCGTGGATGAATTGGTCGACGTACGGGTTGCCGGAATGGTCGATCTGCGCGACCGGTCCCTGCCAGATGATCTTGCCTTCGTAGAGCATGGCGATGCGGTGCGCGATCTTGCGCGCACTCGCCATGTCGTGCGTGATCGAGAGGGCGCTTGCGCCCAGGCGATGGACGCAGTCGGCGATCAGGTCGTTGATGACGTCCGACATGATCGGGTCGAGGCCGGTCGTCGGCTCGTCGAAGAAGATGATCTCGGGCTGGGTAGCGATGGCGCGGGCAAGGCCCACGCGCTTGCGCATGCCGCCCGACAGCTCCGACGGCTGCAGTTCGCCGACCTGGGCGGGCAGCCCGACCTGGGCGAGTTTTTCGATCGCGATGACCTTCGCCTCGCGCTTGGCCATGCCGTGCGCGGAGATCAGGCCGAAGGCGACGTTCTCCCAGACGCTGAGGGAGTCGAACAGGGCCGCCGACTGGAACAGCATGCCGAACTTGCGGTTGACCGCCTCGCGCTCGCGCGTGGGCATGCCGATCACTTCCTGCCCGTCGATCTTGATCGAGCCGGCTTCGGGATCGAGCAGGCCGAGGATGCATTTGAGCAGGACCGACTTGCCCGTGCCCGAACCGCCGATGATGACGACCGATTCCGCGTTGCCGACGTCGAGATCGAGGCCGTCGAGGACGACCTTGGAGCCGAAACGCTTTTTCAGGCCGCGGATCTGGATTTTCGGGGTGTCGGCCATGCGCTTCCCCATCAGCGTGTCGCGAAGAAGATTTCGGTGATCGCGTAGTTGAAGATCAGGATCATGATCGAGGCGGACACGACCGCGTTCGTCGTGGCGCGGCCCACGCCCTGGGCGCCGCCTTCGGAATTGTAGCCGTGGTAGCAGCCCATCAGCGTGATGATGAAGCCGAACACGCAGGCCTTCACGAGACCCGAGAAGACATCCATGAATTCGAGGAAATCGAACGTCTGCTTGAGATAGACCGCCGCGTTGAAATTGAGCTTGTAGACGCCCACGATATAGCCGCCGAACACGCCGATGATGTCGGCGACGACGACGAGCATCGGCAGCGTGACGGCACCGGCGATCAGGCGCGGCGCCACGAGATACTTCATCGGGTTGGTCGAAAGCGTATGAAGGGCATCGATCTGCTCGGTCACGCGCATCGTGCCGATCTCGGCGGCGATCGAGGCGCCGATGCGGCCCGCGACCATCAAGCCGGCGATGACCGGCCCCAGCTCGCGCGTCACCGACAGCACGACGACGGTAGCCACCGCGCTCTCGGCCGAGAAACGCGCGAAGCCGGTATAGCTCTGGAGGGCGAGCACCATGCCCGTGAACAACGCCGTCAGACCCACGACCGGCAGCGAGAAATAGCCGATATCGAGCATCTGCCCGAAGATGTGGCGGAAATAGAAGGGCGGGCGGAAGCAGTGCGAGACGGCCCGCGCGCTGAACAGCGATATCTCGCCGAGTTGCTGCAGGAAGCTCAGGAAGAAGCGGCCGACGGTCGCGAGCGGATTCATGCGGCGGGCTCGAGATAGGTGCGCGCGAACCGCCTGCCCAGACGCGTGAGCACCTCGTAGCCGTTCGTGCCCGCGCGGTCGGCGACCTCGTCGACGGTCATGCGGCTGCCGAGCAGTTCGACCATCTGGCCCGGGCTTGCATCCGGAACGGCGCTGACATCGAGGGTGATGAGATCCATTGAAACCCGACCGAGGAAGGGAACCTGCGTCTGGCCGACATAGGCGGCTCCCCGACCGGAAAGCGACCGCAGCCATCCATCGGCGTAACCACAGGCGATCGTTGCGACTTTCGTCGTGCGAGTCGCCTGCCAGGTGGCACCATAGCCAACGGTCTGGGGGTGGTCAATTTCGCGCACCTGCAGGACGCGCGCTTCGAGGCGCGCAACGGCGCGAACCGGATTTTCGAAGCCCGGCGTGGGATTGATGCCGTAGACCGCACATCCCGGCCGCGCGAGGTCAAAATGGTAGCCGGCCCCGAGGAACACGCCGGAAGAATTCGCGAAGCTGGCGCGCGCCGCGGGGAAAGCCGCGCGGATGCGCTTGAACCGCTCGAGCTGGGCAACGTTGAGCGGATTGTTGCGCTCTTCGGAACTGACGAGATGGCTCATCACGTAGCGCAGGTCGAGGCCCGCCAGCGCCGACGGATCGGCGATCAGCGCGTCGGCCTCGCGCGGGCTCAAGCCCAGGCGCGACATGCCGGTATCGAAATGGACGATGGCCTTGAGCTTTTCGCCGGCGTCGCGGGCCGCAGCCGCCCAGGCCGAAATCTGGCCGGGATCGTTGAGGCTGGGCGTGAGATCGCGGCGGCGGAACATCGGCGCTTCGCCCGCACCCAAACCGTCGAGCACGCAGACGAGCGCATCCTCGCCGACATAGTCGCGCAGCTCGATGCCCTCGTTGAGGCGTGCGACGAAGAAGTTGCGGCAACCGGCGCGATAAAGTGCGCGCCCGACGGCACCGGCCCCGAGGCCATAGCCGTCGGCCTTGACGATGCCGGCGCAGGCGGCTGGGGCGACACGGGCGGCAAGGCTTCGCCAGTTGCCGACAAGCGCGTCGAGATCGATCGTGAGCAGCGAGGCGGGCCGCGCGTCAGTCATGCATCTCGGGCAGGTAGTCCGACGCGGCGAGGTCCGAGAACTTCGTGAACTGCCCGTCGAAGCGCAGCCTGACCGTGCCGATCGGGCCGTGGCGCTGCTTGCCGAGGATGACTTCGGCGATGTTCATGACCTGCTCGCCGCGCTCCTGCCATTTCTGGTGCCGCTCGTTGAACTTGCTTTCGTCCTCGTCGGGACGGCGCGAGGGCTCGGAGCGGCTGTGGTAGTACTCCTCGCGGTAGACGAACATGACGACGTCGGAGTCCTGTTCGATCGTGCCCGATTCGCGAAGGTCGGAGAGCTGCGGGCGCTTGTCTTCGCGCTGCTCGACCGCGCGCGAGAGCTGCGAGAGCGCCACGACCGGAACGTCGAGTTCCTTGGCGAGCGCCTTGAGCCCGCGCGTGATGGCGGAGATTTCCTGCACGCGGCCCTCGGCCCGGCTGCCGGGCGGCGGGGCAAGGAGCTGGAGATAGTCGATGACGATCAGCCCGAGCCCCTGCGTGCGCTTGAGACGGCGCGCCCGCGTACGCACGGCGGATACCGAAAGGGCCGGCGTGTCGTCGATGTGGAGCGGCAGCGAGGCGAGGCGCTGGGCTGCCTCGACGAATTTCGGAAAGTCCTCGCCGGCGACTTCGCCGCGCCGGATCTTGTCCGACGGAACCTCGACCTGCTCGGAGAGCAGGCGGTTGGCGAGCTGCTCGGCCGACATTTCGAGCGAGAAGAACGCGACCGTGCCGCCTTCGGCATCGGGATTGTCCTTGTCGAGGCCTTCGAGCGTGGCGCGCTCCAGCCAGCTCTGGCGGGCAAGGGCCGCGTTGAACGCGATCTTGGTGGCAAGGGCCGTCTTGCCCATCGACGGCCGGCCGGCAAGGATGACCAGGTCGGACTTGTGCAGGCCGCCGAGCTTGTCGTCGAGGTCGGTGAAGCCCGTCGTCACGCCGGTGACGGCCCCGTCGCGCTTGAAGGCGAGGGTAGCCATGTCGATGGCCGCCGTCAGCGCCTTGTTGAAGGTCTTGAAGCCGCCTTCGGCCTGGCCCTTCTCGGCGAGATCGAACAGCTTCTGCTCGGCCATCTCGATCTTCGTGTTGGCGTCGGTCTCGACGTCGAAGGCGAAGGCTTCGTTGACGACGTCGGTGCCGATGTCGATCAGCTGGCGGCGCAGATAGAGATCGAAGATGCGCTGCGCATAGTCCTGCGCGTTGATGATCGTGACGGCCGCGGCCTGCAGACGGGCGAGATATTCCGCACCGCCGATTTCGGCGAGCTCGCCGTCGTGCTCGAAATAGTTCTTCAGGGTGGCGGCGTTGGCCTGCTGGCCCTTCTGTGCAAGCTTGCCGATCGCATCGTAGATCCGGCCGTGACGCCCGTCGGCGAAATGTTCGGGCAGCAGCAGCTCGCTAACTTTCTCGAACGCTCGATTATTCGAGAGCAGGGCTGCTAGCAGCCCCATCTCGACTTCGTAATTATGAGGCGGCACACGCGGCGGTATCTCTTCGCCGGAGCGGCCAGGAAATGGCGCAACGTTGTTCTGGGGTGATGGTTCCATTGGGAGCGCGACGTTATGTGTCAGACGCGTGAACCGCAATTACAAAGCACTGTGAGTAACGAGGATAGCAAGGGTAAGCGAGTCGCTAAGCCAAGAAACGAAAAACGGCGCGCATCCAGAGATGCGCGCCGCTGATCGGCAAGATCGACGAAGAAGGAGTAGCAGGTGAGGGGCTTACGCCTCTTCCTTCTCTTCCTTCGCCTTCGTCTTGCGGGCCTTCTTGGCAGGCTTTTCGGCTGCGGCCTCGTCCGTCGCCGGGGCAGCCTCGGCAGCCGGCTCTTCGACCGGTGCGGTGAGTTCGGCCGGCGGAGCGGCTTCGGCCTGCGGCTTCGGGGCCTTGCCCTCGGCCTGGAGCTTCGCTTCTTCCGGCGTCTGCGCGATGTTGACGGTGATCGCGATCGCGACTTCCGGGTGGAGGGCGACGCGCGTCTTGAACAGGCCCAGCGCCTTGATCGGCTGGTCGAGCAGCACCTGCGCGCGCGTGACGGTCACGCCGGCCTCGGTGATGGCGACGGCGATGTCGCGGCTCGACACCGAACCGTAGAGCATGCCGGACTCGCCGGCCTGGCGGATGATGACGACCGCGAACTTGTCGCCCATCTTGTCGGCGACGGCCTGCGCGTCGGCGCGCAGCTTCAGGTTCTGGGCCTCGAGCTGGGCACGCTGCTTCTCGAAGAACGCCATGTTCTCCTTCGTCGCGCGCATCGCCTTCTTCTGCGGCAGCAGGTAGTTGCGCGCGAAGCCCGGCTTCACCTTGACCACATCGCCCATCTGGCCGAGCGATTCGATCCGTTGCAGCAGAATTACGTCCATCTGGGACATGTCTTGTCTCCTTGACCTTGCCTTAGTCCGATTAGGTTACGGGTTCGGCGGCGTGCCCTTGGGGGCGCGCGCCTTGATGTTCGCGTAGGGTTCGATGAGGCCGAGCAGTGCGATCACCGCAAGCGGCCAGCCGAAAACGATGACGGCGCCATAGACGGCACCCAGTGCCACGCCGCGCCACTGCAGGTTCCGGATCAGCGCGTGCACGACGCCGAGGCCCGCCATCGCGTAGATGGCGACGAGGATCACGACCATGTTGCGCGACACGAAGCCGCCGAAGCCGTCGAGCAGGGTGCCGACGGCGAAGATCGCCGTCAGGCCGACCAGCCATGTCGGCAGGTCGATATCCGCCATCCCGGGCGACGGGCGGCGGGCCACACCGGTGCGCTTGGCCAGCGCCTGGCCGAGGATGCCGTTGATCGCCGTCATGATGAGCCACGACACCGCGACGATGCCGGCGAAGAAGCGTGCGATCTGGGCCGCGAACTCGTCGAGATTGGCGATCTCGAGGCCGGCCGGACCCTTCAGGCGGCGGAACGTCTCGACGATGAAGGCTTCGAGCGTGCCTTCGAGCCCGCCCGGCTGGCCCGCGAACGAAATCGCGATACCGGCGAACAGGATGCTCGCCAGAGCCAGCAGCGCCAGCAGCAGGCTGCCCGGCGGGTACCATTCGATGCCGTCGGCCGACGGACGCCAGAGCAGCGCCTGGCGCACGACGACGAGGACCGGCGCGCAGTTCGCGATCGTGTAGATCGCCGCGAAGGCGAAGCCGCCCGCGATGAACGTCACGACGATGCCAGCCAGCGACGCGATCGCCGCTGCACCCGTGCCCATCCACAGCCCGACCGCGAAGAGCGGCAGCTGCGCCAGGTAGGCGAGCAGGAAAGCGGCGGGCGAAGCCGTGAGCAGCGAGGCGTAAACCAGCGCACTCGCCGAACCGGCTGCAACCGCGATCATCGCGTAGGTGATCGGCATCTGCCGTCCTTGTTTCGGGCGGTGCGGGACCGGCGCTCGCGCGCGCGATCCCGCACGGACCCTGTTACTTCAGCACGTAGGGCAGCAGACCGAGGAACCGGGCGCGCTTGATGGCACGCGCGAGCTCGCGCTGCTTGGGGGCCGAAACGGCGGTGATGCGCGCCGGGACGATCTTGCCGCGCTCCGACACGAAACGCTGGAGCAGGCGGACGTCCTTGTAGTCGATCTTCGGCGCGTTCGGGCCCGAGAAGGGGCACGACTTGCGGCGACGGAAGAACGGACGACGGCCACCGAAGCCGCCGCCACCTTCACCGCGTTCGCCACGCTCGCCGCGTTCGCCCGAGGACCGTTCGTTCGAGGGATTCGCCATGGCTCAGATCGCTCCTTCGATAGCGGCCGGTTCGCCGGCTTCGGCTTCGCGGCGGCGCGGACGGAAATTGTCGCGATCGCCGAAGCGCCCGCCGCCTTCTCGGTCGCCGCGGCCTTCGCGCTCGTCGCGCTTCTGCATCATCGCCGACGGCGCTTCGTCGATCGTTTCGACGCGCACGGTCAGGTGACGCAGGATGTCTTCGTTGAGACCCATCTGGCGTTCCATCTCGGCGATGGCCTTGGCGGGCGCATCGATGCAGAGAAGGACGTAATGGGCCTTGCGGTTCTTCTTGATGCGGAAGGTCAGCGAACGCAGACCCCAATATTCGCGCTTCTTCACCTCGCCGCCCAATTCCTTGAGCGTGGCGGTGAACTGGTCGGCTAGCGCGTCGACCTGGGCTTGCGCCAAGTCCTGACGCGCGATGAATACGTTCTCGTAGAACGCCATCGGCAGCTCCTCTCGGGTTTCGGACCCAAAGCACCCGCGACGACCGACTGCCGCCACAGGCCCGGGTCCAAGCCGCCATCTGTGCCCATCGGGGGCCGGGGAAGGCGGCAAGGAGAACGGACGGGATATGGCCCCGTCCGTCTTTGAAGGACGCGGGATATACACGGAAAGCCCCGGCCCCGCAAGGGCGGGGTCCGGAAGGCTTTTTTCAGCTCCCGTGGGCGTGCGGTGCCGTCGGGGCGGGGGCCCGCAGGCCCTGGACCGCGACGGTCGCCTCGATCTTGCCGGCGCGCGCGAAGGTCAGGGTAACCGGGAAGCTCTGTCCGGCCTTCAGCGGAGCCTTCAGGTCCAGCAGCATGACATGCAGGCCACCCGGCTGCAGGACCGTGGGCGACCCCGGCGAGACCTCGATCGCGTCGACCGGGCGCATCTGGGCGACGTTGCCGACCATGATGTGGTTATGAAGCTCGGCCTTGCCCGCCACGGGGGTCGAAACCGACAGCAGGCGGTCAGGCTCATTCCCCATATTGTGGAGCGTCAGGTAGGCCGAACCGGTCCTGGCTTCGCCCGCACTTGCCCGGGCCCAGGCGGTCTCGACCTTGATCGGCGTCTGCTGGGCAAGGGCCGGGATGGCGGCCATCACGAGCAGAATCGCGGCAAAAACGGAACGGCGCATACTTCACCATTTCAATGGGTTATATCTATAAGTTCGTAAGTCTATAGAAGGTGATGGAAAACGCAATCCCGCACGGTGCCGCAGGGCGACGGCTTGACTTGCGGCAGGGTGGCGGTTACGGGAGGCGCCTTCCCGAGAATTCGACAAGGTTTCCGACGCGATGCGCGCATTCACGTTTCCCGGCCAAGGCAGCCAATCCCCCGGCATGGGCCGCGACCTTGCGGCAGCCTTTTCCGCCGCCCGCCTTGTCTTCGAAGAAGTGGACGAAGCGCTCGGCCAGAAGCTCTCGAAGCTGATGTTCGAGGGGCCGGCCGACGAGCTGACCTTGACGGCCAACGCCCAGCCCGCCCTGATGGCCGTCTCGATCGCCGTCATGCGGGTGCTCGAGAGCGAGGCGAAGCTCGATCTGGGCAAGCACGTCGCGTTCGTCGCCGGCCATTCGCTGGGCGAGTATTCGGCCCTTGCCGCCGCCGGCACGTTCTCCCTCGGCGACGCAGCACGCCTGCTGCGCAAGCGCGGTGACGCCATGCAGAAGGCCGTTCCGGTCGGGACCGGGGCGATGGCCGCCCTGCTGGGCCTCGACCTGGCGGCTGCCGAGGAAGTCGCGACCGCCTCGCGTCCGGCACCCGACGGCAAGGACGAAGTCTGCGAATGCGCCAACGACAACGCGCCGGGCCAGGTCGTCGTGTCGGGCCACAAGGAAGCGGTCGAGCGGTCGCTTGAGATCGCCAAGACCAAGGGCGCCAAGCGCGCCATGCTGCTTCCCGTGAGTGCACCCTTCCACTGCTCGCTGATGAAGCCCGCCGCCGACGTGATGCAGGAAGCGCTGGCCGCCGTGAAGATGGCGCCGCCGCGGGTACCGCTGGTCGCCAACGTGACGGCGTCGTCGGTCTCGGATGCCGGTACCATCGCCAAGCTGCTGGTCCAGCAGGTCACCGGCCGCGTGCGCTGGCGCGAATGCGTGGCGTACATGAAGGCGCAGGGGATCACGCAGTGCTACGAGCTGGGTGCGGGCAAGGTCCTGTCGGGGCTTGCCAAGCGCATCGAGCCTGACGTGACGGGTATTGCCCTCAACGGGCCCGCCGATATCGAAGCTTTCGCCAAGACGCTCTAGGGGAGTCGCGCAGCATGTTCAGTCTCGACGGCAAATGCGCGCTCGTGACCGGCGCATCGGGCGGAATCGGCGGTGCGATCGCGCAGGCGCTCGCCGCAGCGGGTGCGAAGGTGGCGCTTTCGGGCACGCGGGTCGAACCGCTCGAAGCGCTGAAGGCCAAGATCGGCGAACGTGCAGTCGTATGCCCCGGCGATCTCGGCGACGCAGTCGCGACCGAAAAGCTTTTCAAGGATGCCGAAGCCGCCCTCGGCCAGGTCGACATCCTCGTGAACAATGCCGGCCTCACGCGCGACGGCCTTGCCATGCGCATGAAGGACGAGGATTGGCAGAAGGTCATCGACGTCAATCTTTCGGCGGGCTTCCGTCTCAGCCGTGCCGCCCTTCGCGGTATGATGAAGCGCAGGTGGGGCCGCATCGTCGGCATCACGTCGATCGTCGGCGTCACCGGCAATCCCGGGCAGGTGAACTACGCGGCCGCGAAGGCCGGGATGATCGGCATGTCCAAGGCGCTGGCCCAGGAAGTCGCCTCGCGCGGCATCACGGTCAACTGCGTGGCGCCCGGCTTCATCGTTTCGCCGATGACCGACGCGCTGAACGACGACCAGAAAACGCGCCTGCTCGGCGGTATTCCGCTCGGGCGCATGGGAACGGCCGACGAGATCGCGGCCGCCGTCGTCTATCTCGCCAGCGAGCAGGCGGGCTACGTCACGGGGCAAACGCTGCATGTCAATGGCGGCATGGCCATGATTTGACGCCGATGCCGGCCCCAAGCGGTTGATCGCAAACCGTTTCGCGGGCTAGTCAACGGACCGAATTCCGTGTTACGAAACCGCGCTTTATGCAATCGACTCCACCTTGACCGGACGATCGGGAAGACGGAGCCTTAAGGGTATCGGCCCAGTGCCGAACGAGAGGAACAAAATGAGCGACATCGCCGAACGCGTTAAGAAGATCGTCGTCGAGCACCTGGGCGTCGAAGATGCCAAGGTCACCGAGAATGCGAGCTTCGTCGACGATCTGGGCGCGGACAGCCTCGACACGGTCGAGCTTGTCATGGCGTTCGAAGAGGAATTCGGCATCGAGATCCCCGACGATGCCGCCGAGAAGATCTCGACCGTGAAGGACGCGATCGACTTCATCGGCAAGGCCAAGGCCTGAGTTCCCGGCTTCCGGAGATCATTCGATGCGCCGCGTCGTCGTAACGGGCCTCGGTCTGGTCACTCCGCTCGGCTGCGGGGTCGAGATGACCTGGAAACGCCTCGTCGCCGGTGAATCCGGCCTGAGCGGCATCCAGGCGTTCGACGTCTCCGATCTGCCGTGCAAGGTGGCCGCGAGCGTGCCGCGCGGCGAAACGTCGTCGGGAAACTTCAATCCCGACGACTGGGTGCCGCACAAAGACCAGAAGAAGATGGACGAGTTCATCATCTTCGCGCTGGCGGCGGCAACGCAGGCGGTCGAGGATTCCGGCTGGAAGCCGACCGACGAGGAAGGCCAGGACCGGACCGGCGTGATGATCGGCTCGGGCATCGGCGGCCTGCAGACGATCTACGACGGCTCGATCACGCTGAAGGAGCGGGGGCCGCGGCGCATCTCGCCGTTCTTCATCCCCGCCGCCCTCATCAATCTCGCGTCGGGCCATCTTTCCATCAAGTACGGCTTCCGCGGGCCGAACCATTCGGCCGTGACGGCGTGCGCCACGGGTGCGCATGCCATCGGCGATGCCGGCCGTCTCATCATGCTCGGCGACGCCGACGTGATGGTGGCGGGCGGTGCCGAGGCGGCAATTTGTCGCCTCGGCATTGCAGGCTTCGCGGCCGCGCGGGCGCTATCGACAGCCTACAACGACGAGCCCACGCGCGCCTCGCGCCCGTGGGACAAGGGCCGCGACGGTTTCGTGATGGGCGAGGGCTCGGGCGTGGTCGTGCTCGAGGAGTACGAGCACGCCAAGAAGCGCGGCGCCAAGATCTACGCCGAACTCACGGGCTATGGCCTGTCGGGCGACGCGCATCACATCACGGCCCCGGCGGAAGACGGCAGCGGCGGCTTCCGCGCCATGACGGGCGCCTTGCGCAACGCCAAGCGCAACGTCGAGGACATCGACTACATCAACGCGCACGGCACATCCACGCCGCTGGGCGACGAGATCGAACTGGGTGCGGTCAAGCGCCTGTTCGGCGATCAGGCCTACAAGCTGTCGATGTCGTCGACCAAATCGGCCATCGGGCATCTGCTGGGTGCGGCCGGCGGGGTCGAGGCGATCTTCTCGATCCTTGCCCTTCGCGATCAGGTGGCACCGCCCACCCGCAACCTCGAGAATCCCTCGGACGGCTGCGACATCGACCTCGTGCCGATCCACGCCAAGCAGCGCAAGATCCGTCACGCGCTGTCCAATTCCTTCGGCTTCGGCGGCACGAACGCCGCCGTGATCTTCTCCAAGCTCGACTGACGGTCGCGCCGTTGCGGCCGGCCAGAGCCCTCGCGATCGCCGCCGCCCTGCTCGTGATCGCCGGTGCCGCGGGCGCATGGCGGCTGTGGTCGCTCTATGTCGATCCGGGGCCGTCGGGCGCTCCGATCCAGCTCGTCGTGCCGCGCGGCGGCGAGGATACCGGCACGTTTCTCGCCGGGCGCGGCGTGATCGCCAGCCCGATGGCATTTGCCGCGGGCACGCGCCTCGACGGACTTTCAGGCCGCCTGCGTGCCGGCGAATATCTCTTTGCCGCCGGCATCTCGGCGCGTGCGGCCGCCGAACTGCTCGCCGGCGGCCGGACCGTGCAGCGCCGCTTCACCGTCGCCGAAGGCCTGACCGTCGCACAGGTCGCAAACCTGCTGCGCAACGCCGAGGGCATGGAAGGCGATGTCGCGGCACCGCTGCCGCCGGAAGGCAGTCTTCTTCCGGAAACCTATTTCTACAGCTGGGGTGACGCGCGGGCGCGCACGCTAGAACGCGCGCAGCGCTCGATGCGCGACCTGCTGGCGGAAATCTGGACGCGGCGTGCCGCCGATCTTCCGTTCGCCGGCCCGCAGGAGGCTCTCGTTCTCGCATCCATCGTCGAAAAAGAGACGTCGCATGCCGATGAACGTGCGCGGGTGGCGGCCGTGTTCGTGAACCGCCTGCGACGCCACATGCGCCTGCAGGCAGATCCGACCGTCGCCTACGGGATCGATCCGGCGGGACCGCTTGGCCGGCCGCTCAGCCGGGCCGATCTCGAGACCCGCCATCCCTGGAACACCTATGTGATCGACGGCCTGCCGCCGACCCCCATCGCCAATCCGGGCCGCGCCTCGATCGAAGCGGCGCTTAATCCGGCCGCGACAGATGATGTATATTTTGTGGCAGATGGCGAGGGGCGGCATGTTTTCGCGCGCACCCTTGCCGAGCACAACCGCAACGTCGCCCGCCTGCGCGAAGCCGAGAGGGCCCGGGCGACGAGGAACTGATCGATGCGTACACGCGTGAAGATCTGCTGCATCGCCTCGATCGAGGAGGCGCAGATGGCGATCCGCTACGGCGCCGACGCCGTCGGTCTCGTCGGTCCGATGCCGAGCGGGCCGGGCGTCGTCGATCTCGACACGATCGCGCGCATCGCGCGGGCGATCCCGCCGCCGATCGCAAGCTTCCTGCTGTCGAGCGAGACGAATGCCGCCGGCCTCATCGCGCAGGCGCGCCGCTGCAATCCGACCGTGATCCAGATCGTCGATGCGGTCGACGGGCCGGCGGCCTATATCGCGATCCGGCGCGCCTGCCCGGGGATCAAGATCGTGCAGGTCGTCCACGTGACCGGCAATGAAAGCCTCTCCGAGGCACGCGCGATCGCACCCCATGTCGACTCGCTCCTGCTCGACAGCGGGAATCCCAACCTCGCGATCAAGGAACTGGGCGGCACCGGCCGCGTCCACGACTGGGCGATGAGTGCGGCAATCGTCCGGGCGGTCAATGTCCCGGTGTTTCTCGCCGGCGGCCTGTCCGCCGACAACGTGGCGAAGGCGATCGCCGAGGTCCGCCCTTACGGGCTCGACCTTTGCTCGAACCTGCGCCGCAACGGCGCGCTCGACGAGACGCGGCTTGCCGCCTTCATGGGTGCCGTACGTGCCGCCTAGCTAGCCCTTGCGCGGAAGCCGCCGCAGCAGCGGATCGAGGAGCCCGGGCGGCAATGCCGCGATCATGCGAACGGCGGCGTAGAGCGGCCACGGGAAGGCGATGCGCGCCCGGTCGCGCGCCAGGCCGTCGAGCATGATCCGCGCGGCGCGTTCCGCCGGCATCAGGAACGGCATGGGAAAATCGTTGTGCGCGGTCATCCGCGTGGTGACGTAGCCCGGGCAGACGACATTGATCTTGATCCCGCGCCCCAGCCAGTCGGCGCGCAAGGCTTCGCCCCAGACGCGCACCGCCGCCTTGCTGGCGCAATAGGCCGGTGCGCCCGGCAGGCCGCGGAATCCGGCGAGCGAGGAAAGGAGGGCGATCTGCCCGGTGCCGCGCCGCGACATGGCGTCGAGTGCCGGCTGCACCGTGTGAACGACGCCGTCGACATTGACAGCAAGGATCGCCTTCGTCTGATCGGCATCTTCCGGGCCGCCTTGCGTACCGGCGGAAATGCCGGCATTCGCGAACACGAGTTCGAGGGGGCGCCAGGCGTCGATCCGCGCGATGAATCCGGCCATCGCGGCACGGTCGCGCACGTCGACGATCGCGTGCTCGACCGCGGCCCCCTGCAGCCGACAGGCCTCTGCAACTCCGGCCAGGCGCCCGGCGTCGCGACCGGTCAGTGCCAGGGAAACCCCCGGACGGGCGAGGGCGCGCGCCACGGCTTCGCCTAGGCCGGACGAGCCGCCGGTGACCAGAATGCTCCGCCAATGCCACATGCCGTTGTTCCCTTTGCCGGGGCCTGTATAACTCTTTCCAGCCTTACGTCGCGATTCGCCTGTTTCGGAGACGCAATTTGACCATTGCCAGCATGACCGGATTCGCGCGCGCAAGTGCCGAGGCCCTCGGACGCACCGCGACGTGGGAAGCCCGCTCGGTCAATGGCCGCGGGCTCGACGTTCGGCTGCGGACCCCGCCGGGATTCGACCGTCTCGAGAACGAGATCCGCGCACGGACCGCCAAGCGCTTCGACCGCGGCAATGTCTCCTTGAACCTGACATTGGAAACGCCAGCGGCCGCCCCCCGCCTGCAGATCAACCGTGCGGCCCTCGATCAGGTCATAGCGCTGATCGGCGAACTTTCCGGCCGGCTCGATGCAGCGGCACCGCGCCTCGACGGGCTGCTCGGCGTGCGCGGCGTGATCGAGACGGTCGCCGAGACGCCGCTCGCCGAGGCCGAACAGGCGCAGATCGATGCGGCGATCCTGCGTTCGCTCGACGCGGCCCTCGACGGGCTTGCGGTCGCGCGCCGCGACGAAGGCAAGGCGCTGCTTGCGATCCTCGACGGCACGCTCACCGAGATTTCCACGCTGACGGGCGAAGCTGCCGCGAACGCCGCGACCCAGCCCGCGGCGATCAAGGCGCGCCTCGAAGCGCAGATCGCCGAACTGCTCGGTGGACAGAACGCGATAGCACCCGAACGTCTTGCCCATGAATCCGCGCTGTTGGCCGTGAAAGCCGACGTGCGCGAGGAACTCGACCGGCTGCGCGCGCATATCGGGCAGGCACGCGAACTGTTCGCCAAGGGCGGGGCGGTGGGCCGCAAGCTCGACTTCCTCAGCCAGGAATTCAACCGCGAAGCCAATACGCTCTGCTCGAAATCGTCGGACATAGCACTGACCCGGATCGGGCTCGCCCTCAAGACCGCAATCGACCGCCTGCGCGAACAGGCCGCCAACGTGGAGTGACGGACGTGGATCCCGACATCAATCGCCGCGGCGTGATGCTGGTGCTTTCGTCGCCTTCCGGGGCAGGCAAGACGTCGATCAGCCGCGAGATGCTGCGGCGCGAGCCGTCGCTGAGCATGTCGGTCTCGGCCACCACCCGTCCAAAGCGGCCCGGCGAGACGCACGGCCGCGACTATTACTTCGTCGATCCGACCGAGTTCGGCCTGATGGTCAACCGCGGCGAGCTCCTCGAGCATGCAAAGGTGTTCGGCAACTACTACGGAACGCCGCGCAAGTTCGTCGAAGAGAAGCTCAGCCAGGGTCTCGACGTGCTGTTCGACATCGACTGGCAGGGGACGCAGCAGCTGAGGGACACGGCGCGAAGCGACGTTGTTTCCGTCTTCATCCTGCCGCCGTCGACCGCCGAGCTCGAGCGCCGGCTCAATGCCCGCGCGCAGGATCCGGCGCATGTCGTCGCCCAGCGGATGAGCCAGGCATCCAACGAGATGAGCCACTGGCCGGAATACGACTACATAATCGTCAACCGCGACCTCGACGCATCGGTCGCCAAGGTCCAGGCGATCCTGACGGCCGAGCGCACGCGACGCGAGCGCCAGATCGGACTTGGCGATTTCGTCAGGCGCCTGCGCGACGGGCGCTGACGGCGCGCGCAAGCGCGCAGAATTCCTCGATCGACAGGGTTTCCGCACGTCGCGTCGGATCGATGCCGGCTTCGGCGCACAGAAGCAGCGGATCGTGTCCCAGCGACTTGAGCGACTGGCGCAGCATCTTGCGCCGCTTGCCGAAGGCCGCGGCCGTTACCCGTTCGAGCGTGCGCGCGTCGGCCGGCGCGAGCGGGGCCGGGCGCGGGCGCAACTCGACGACGGCCGAGACGACCGCCGGCGGCGGCGAGAAGGCGCCCGGTGCCACGTCGAACAGGCGCCTTGCCGTCCAATGCCATTGTGTGGCTACGGCAAGCCGGCCATAGGCCTCGCCGTCGGGCGGTGCGACAAGGCGCTCGACGACTTCTTTTTGAAGCATCACGACGATGCATTCGAACGCGTCGGGCCGCCCGAGCCAGCGCAGCAGCATCGGCGTTCCGACATTGTAGGGAAGGTTCGCCACGATGCGCCGCGGCGCCGTTCCGAGGGCCGCCGCGTCGATCTCCAGTGCGTCCGCTTCGACGATCTCCAGCCGCCCGGGATAGAAGGCGGCGATCTCGGCCAGTGCCGGCAACGCGCGCGCGTCGCGTTCGATCGCGACGACCTTCGCTGCACCCTCGGCCAGCAACCCGCGCGTAAGGCCGCCCGGTCCCGGACCGACCTCGATGGTCGTCCCGACCGCGAGGTCGCCGGCCGCACGCGCGATGCGCCGGGTCAGGTTGAGGTCGAAGATGAAATGCTGGCCGAGCGACTTGCGTGCGGCCAGCCCGTGCCGCCGCACGATTTCGGCAAGCGGGGGGAGACCGTCGGACGGCCCGGAAAGGGCCGGCGCGCTCACGCGCGGATGTCGACGACCGCGACCCGCCTGAGGTCGCGCAGATAGCGGCGCGCCGCGTTGTCGAGGCGCTGGCGGACCAGGTTGTCCTCGATGTCGGCGGCCGTGGGGAGGTTCGATTGCGGCTCGGTCCGGATGCAGACCATCGCCATGCCGATTCCACCCTCGGTCGGCGTGAGGTCCGTGGCCTCGCCGACCTTCAGCGGCCGGATACGGTCGCGCGTCGCGGCCGCAAGATCGCCGATGCGCACGTCGGGCACGCGAACCGGCGGGGAAACGCGCATCTCGCCCGCCACGCGGTCGAGGTCGGCGCAGCCCTGGACCGTCTCGCGTACCGTCTCGGCAAGCGCCTGCACGCTCGAGCGGTCGGCGGGCGTCGCGTTATCGGGATACGGAAACACGATTTGCGCGATGTCGACGCGGGCGTCGTCCGGAGATGCAGGAGCGAGGACGCGCTTGTTGCTCATGCCGTAGATGTAGAAACCCGACGGCGTGCGGATCGGCTTGGCCATCTGGCCGGGTTCGAGCTGCGCGAGGACCTCCTCGGTCTCGGGATCGAACTGGCCGCGCTGGACCCAGCCGATATCGCCCCCTTCAGCCGCAGAGGCGGACTGGGAGAACTGCTGGGCAGCGACGAAGAAGGGAAGCGAGCCGGTCCGGATCCGGTCGAAGACCTCGTCGACCACCCGGCGTGTCTCGTCTTCCTGCTCGGGATTGTCGATCGCGACGAAAATCTCGCTGAGCTGGTATTCGGTGACCGGATCGCCCTTCGTGTACTGGGCAAGGGACTCGTCGATCTCGTCGCGGCTGACTTCGATCTGCGACCGCAGCCGGCCCGTGACGAGCCGCTGCCAGGCGATTGCCGCCTCGATCTGACGCTCGATCGCACTGCGCGGAACGCCGGCGCGCCGCAGGATCTGGTCGAGACCGCCGGACGGAAGGTTGTTCGCCTTTTCCAGGCGCTTGACCGCCTCCTCGACCTCGGTCTTCGCGATCGTCAGGCCGAGACGCTTGGACTCCTGCATCTGGATGCGTTCGTCGATGAGCTGGCGCAGGATCTGCGGGCGCATGCGCGCGCGCGTCTCGGGCGTGTCGTTGGCATTCGTCGACATCAGGATCAGCGCGATGCGGCCGTCGATGTCGAAATTGGAAACGATGTCGTCGTTCACGACGGCGACGATGCGCTGTTCCTGCGCAACGGCCGGTACGGCGAACGCGAAAATGGCCGCAGCCATGGCGAATCGGCGGAATGAAGCGAAGGGGGTCATGATGGTCCGGGTTATAGGCGGATTGGGGGGAGGGCGCAATTCGGGGCCGGTCTAGCCGTCCTCGAGATGGAGGAGCATTGCGATGCCCAGCATGGTCGAGACGACGGCAGGGGTCCAGGCGGCGAGGGCGACCGGGATCGTGGCACTCTGGCCGAGCGCGCCGACGAGACTAGAGGCGAAGAACAGCACGAACCCGACGGCGACCCCGGAAATGATGAGCAGCCCCGTGCCGCCGCGACGATGCGGGCGCAAGGAGAACGTCGCGGCGATCAGGACCATCGCGGCCAGCAGGATCGGCGTGGCGACAAGTTGGTGCCAATGCAGGCGGTGGCGGGTGGCCGAGAACCCGGCCGCTTCGAGCATGCGGATGAAGCCCGGAAGCTCCCAGAACGAGATCGTCAGCGGCGAGGCGAACGAATCCTGGATCTGCTCGGCCGTCATCGAGGTCGGGATGCTGTAGCGGCTCTCGAAGCGAGCGGGCCGCTCGGGTGCCGTCAGCCAGGCGTCCGCGACAATCCAGCTGCCGGTCTCGAGGCGCGCACTTGCGGCATCGACCCGGCTGACGAATTTGTCCTGCCCCTCGAAGTTCAGGATGATCACGTCGAAGAGCTGCATTTCCTGCGAGGCCACGCGACGCGCGTAGACGACCGAATTGCCGTTGGGGTCGATCTGCCGCAGCCAGAACCCGGAATTGGACACCGACAGCAGGCTCGACCCGCCGCGCATCAGCTGGGCCTCGAGCCGCTCGAAATGGCCGTAGAGGACCGCGGCGGCGGGATTGACCACGGTCACCTTGAAGACGCCGAACAGCACCGCGAAGCCGATGACCGGCAGCAGGAACTGCCAGACCGACACGCCGGCCGCGCGCGCCACGGTCAGTTCGTTCGTCCGGGTCAGGCGCCAGAACGTGATCATCGCCGCGAAGAGGACGACGAACGGGGCAAGTTCCTCGGCCATCTGCGGCAGCTTGAACAGCGCCATGCGCAGCACGATCTGGGTCGAAAGATCGGGGCGCCCGGCCGCCCGGCGCAGGAGTTCGATGACGTCGAACATGTAGACGATGGCAAGGAACATCGCGAAGAACGCGATCAGGGCGAGCGCGAACTGGCGTCCGATGTAGCCGAGGAGCGTTCCGGACAGGCGCATGGGATCAGCCGGCCGCGGCCAGCGGTTCGTCCGCGCGCCGCCGCTGGCGGAACCGGCCGCCGCTCAGCGCCCATGCCGAGAGCGCCATCAGGGCCAGCGGCATCGCGTAGAGGAACGGGATGGCGGCTGCCGAGCGGGCCGCGAGGTTCGGCAACGCGATCGACAGCGCCTCGACGCCGAGGCCGCAGGCGGCCGCGAAGAGCAGTCGCTGCCCGAGACCGCGCCGGTTGAAATCGCCGGGCAGCAGGCAGGCAAGGCCGACGAGGACGAGCGCCATCGCGTAGAGCGGGCTCGACAGGCGCGTATGACCCTCGGCGATCAGGCGCGGGGCGAACTGGCGGTCGTTCGATTCCGAGAAATCCGGCCACAACAGTTCGTTGACGTAGCGTTCGCCCGGTTCGCGCCAGCGGAACTCGCGCGTCGTCGCCGTCTGGCCGATCTCGACCGAATAGCGGTCGAAATAGAGGAGCGAGAGCTTGCCTGCGGCACGATCGACCTGCTGGCGGTTGCCGTTGAGCAGGATGACGCGCGGGCCGGCATCGGTCATCGCGAGCGTGCCGCGCTCGGCCAGCAGCGTGATCGGGCTGGCAGGGTCGCGCGTGTCCTGCACGAGGATGCCGCGCAGGTCGCCGTTGTTCTCGCGCGCGCGGACATAGACCGTCAGGTTCGTGCCGATGTTCGTGAAAGCGCCTTCCTGGAGCAGCAGGCCGGAATAGTCCGAGCGCACGTCGGAATGCAGTTCCTTGAACTGCCCGAACGACAGCGGCACCAGATAGAGCGACAGCAGGTATCCGAAGGCTGTGGCGGCAAGGCCGAGCAGCAGTGCTGGCCGGGCAAGCTGCCCGGGCCCGAACCCGACGGCGCGCATGACCACGAGTTCACTGTCGACGGTCAGCCGGTTGTAGACGAACATCGTCGAGACGAACAAGGCGATGGGCGTGACGAGGGCCAGGAAGTTCGGCATCAGCAGGATCGTCAGATAGAAGAACGCGCCGAGCCCGAGCCCGCGATTCACGATCAATTCGATGAAACGCAGCGATTGGGTCAGCCAGATCGCAAGCGTCAGCGTCACGAGCACGAACAGCGTCGTGACCAGCACCTGGTTGAGGATATAGGCCGTGATTCGCTTCATGGCGGTCCGCGCATTATACGGGACGGGCGGGGCCGGCGCAGCCGTTTGATTTTGCAATGCAATATCCGGAACATTGCAAGAACCTTTCGAGGCGGACTTTTCTTTCATTAAGGAACCTTTATTGTACCGCCGGCGCGGAACCCCGGTCCGCAATCTGCATTTGGCAAGGCGCTGTTAGTCCCAAGGAAACCCAAAATGAAAATCGCGTTCCTGAAGCCCGAACCTCCCGCCAGCGGTGCCTATGTCGTCGGCGTACTGGAAGACCGGAAGCTCACCCCCGCAGCGGCGGCACTCGACAAGAAGACCGGCGGCGTCGTCACCCGTGCGATGGCCTCGACGCGCTTCAAGGGCAAGAAGGACGAGTTCCTCGACATCGTGGCGCCCAAGGGCGTGCCCTTCGGCCGTATCGTGCTCGCGGGCCTCGGCAAGCTCGACAAGCTCGACAAGGCCGGTGCGGAAGCCGCCGGCGGCAAGCTCGTCGCCCACCTCAACCATGTCGGCGAGACGCTGGCGACCGCATCGGTCGAGCAGATCCCAGGCTCGTCGCTGAACCCGGCCGACATGGCCGCGCACATGGCGCTCGGCGCCAAGCTGCGCGCCTACCGGTTCGACAAGTACAAGACGCGCGAGAAGGAAGACGCCAAGCCGACGCTGAAGGCGCTCAACATCCTCGTCACGGACGTGGCCGCCGCGCGCAAGGTGCACGGCCCGCTCGACCGCGTCGCCGACGCGGTCATGTTCGCGCGCGATCTCGTTTCCGAGCCGCCGAACATCCTCTATCCGGAAAGCCTCGCCGAACGCTGCAAGCGCCTGACCGCCTTCGGCGTGAAGGTCGAGATCTTCGACGAGAAGCAGCTCGAAAAGATGGGAGCGGGTGCACTCCTCGGCGTCGGCATGGGTTCGGCGCGCCCGTCGCGCATGGTCGTCATGCAGTACAACGGCGCGCCCAAGGCCAAGGACAAGCGCCCCGTCGCGTTCGTCGGCAAGGGTGTCACGTTCGACACCGGCGGCATCTCGATCAAGCCGTCGGCCGGCATGGAAGACATGAAGTGGGACATGGCCGGTTCCGCCGCCGTCATCGGCACCATGGAAGCGCTGGCGGCGCGCCATGCCAAGGTCAACGCGATCGGTGCCGTGGGTCTCGTCGAGAACATGCCGTCGGGCAACGCGCAGCGCCCGTCGGACATCGTCAAGTCGATGTCGGGCAAGACGATCGAGGTCCTCAACACCGACGCCGAAGGCCGCCTCGTGCTGGCCGACGTGCTCTGGTACGTGCAGGACCGCTTCAAGCCCAAGGCGATGTTCGATCTCGCCACGCTGACCGGTGCGGTGATCATCGCACTGGGCCACGAATACGCGGGCATCATGGGGAACAGCGACGAGCTTGCGAACAAGCTGATCGCCGCGGGTACGGCGACCGGCGAGAAGGTATGGCGCCTGCCGCTGGGCGAAGCCTATGACCGCGACATCGACAGCCCGGCCGCCGACGTGAAGAACATCGCCGGCGGGCGCGGAGCGGGCTCGATCATCGGCGGGCAGTTCCTGGCGCGCTTCGTCAACGACGTGCCGTGGGTCCATATCGACATCGCCGGCATGGCGTGGAGCGGCAAGGACACGGCCACCTGCCCGAAGGGAGCCACCGCCTTCGGCGTGCGGCTCCTCGACCGGCTCGTCTCGGACAACTACGAGGACGCGTGACGGAAATCCGCTTCTACCACCTGCGCAGTTCCACGCTCGAGACCGCCCTCCCGAAAATCCTCGAGAAGGCGGTCGGGCAGGGGCATCGCGCGGTGGTGGTGGCCGGAAGCGCCGAGCGTGTCGCCTCGGTCGATGCGACGCTGTGGATCTACGAGGAACGCTCGTTCCTGCCTCATGGTGCCGAACCGGCCAACGGCAACGACCCTTTCGCGGCCGACCAGCCGATCTGGATCTCGACCAAGGTCGAAAATCCGAACGGCGCCACGCTGCTCGTCCTGCTCGACGGGCAGACGGCCGACGCGCCCGAGGCCTGGAAACTCGTCTGCGAGGTCTTTGACGGAAATGACGAAAGTGCGGTCGCGGCCGCCCGGGAACGCTGGAAGGCGCTCAAGGCCCAGGGCCACGCGCTGACCTACTGGCGCCAAGGCGACAAGGGCGGTTGGGAAAAGGCCGGCTGATCCCGGGCCGGTTGCCATCCGGGTCGTGCACCGTTATAAGCCCGCGCGACTTCATTCCCCCGTCATCCAGACCAGAGAGCAGTTCCCTATGGCCATCGAGCGCACATTTTCCATCATCAAGCCGGACGCCACGCGCCGCAACCTGACGGGCGCGATCAACGCGCTGGTCGAGAAGTCGGGCCTGCGCATCGTCGCGCAGAAGCGCATCCACATGACCAAGGCGCAGGCCGAGACGTTCTACGGCGTGCACAAGGCGCGCCCGTTCTTCGGCTCGCTGGTCGAGTTCATGACCTCCGGCCCCGTCGTCGTGCAGGTGCTCGAGGGCGAGAATGCCGTCGCGAAGTATCGCGAAGTGATGGGCGCCACGAACCCGGCGAACGCCACCCCCGGCACGATCCGCAAGGAATTCGCGGAATCGATCGAGGCGAACTCGGCGCACGGCTCCGACAGTCTCGAGAACGCGGCGACCGAGATCGCGTTCTTCTTCGCGGGTCTCGAAATCGTCGGCTGATCGACGGCCGGACCAAAAAGCGAAAGGGCCGCACCGGAAAGCCGGTGCGGCCCTTTTTCGTTCGATCAGGCCATCCGGCTCAGCCGTGCGGCACGATGAACACGAACATCGCGACAAGGATCAGGATCGTCCCGCCGCCGACCCACTTGGCGAGGCGATTGAAGTCCGCCCAGGTGTCCAGATTCTGGGTCATGTCGAAATTGAATTCGGTGTCGATCTTCTGCTGCGGTCCGCCGGCCATGGAATCCTCCGAAATGTGCGACGAGAATAGGCGAAACCGGCCCGGTTTCAAAGAGGCGGATTGAGGAGGAGCGGGACGGGGGCCCGAGCGTCCGCGATCTCGACCCGTTCGCCGACCACCCGCGCGCGGCCGTCGGCCACGAGGCGCAAGGCGGCCGGATAAAGCTGGTGCTCGGCCGCAAGGATGCGGGCCGCGAGCCGGTCCGCATCGTCGCCGGGCAGGACCGGGACGGCCGCCTGGCCGACGATCGGACCGGCGTCCATTTTGGGCCGGACGAAATGCACCGTACAGCCGGCGATGCGCACGCCCTCGGCGAGGGCCCGCGCATGGGTGTCGAGCCCGGGGAAGGACGGCAGCAGCGACGGATGGATGTTGATCATCCGGTCGTGCCAGGCCTCGACGAACCCGGCGGTAAGCAGGCGCATGAAACCGGCAAGGCACACGAACTCGATGCCGGCGGAACGCAAGACGGCGTCGAGCGCCTGCTCGAACGGCTCGCGTCCCTTGTAGTCGCGATGGTTGACGGTTGCCGTCGCGATCCCGGCCGCGCGCGCAAAGGCAAGACCGCCCGCGTCCGGCACGTTCGACGCGACCAGCGCGATTTCAGCCGGATAGTCGGGTGCGCGCGCCGCTTCGACCAGTGCGCGCATGTTGCTGCCGCGGCCGGAAATCAGGACGCCGACGCGCAGTCGCGCCATGGGCTAGAGCTTCCAGCTGTCGAGATTGTCGACCACGCAGCCGGGCGCGTCGGGCGAGGGGCGTGCCACGACGGTGCCGATGTCGAAAGGGGTCTCGCCGTGCTCGCGCAGCAGCGCCATGGCGCCCTGCTTGTGCTCGGCCGCCACGACGACGACCATGCCGATGCCGCAGTTGAAGACGCGGACCATCTCCGCCTGCGCCACGAGACCCACGCGGCCGAGCCATGCGAACACCGGCGGCAGCGGCCACGCCGTCGCGTCGATGCGGACCTGCATGCCGTCGGGAATGACGCGCGGCACGTTCTCGACGAGGCCGCCGCCCGTGATGTGCGCCATCGCCTTGGCGTGGCCCGCCCGGACGAGGGCAAGGCAGCTCTTCACGTAGATCCGTGTCGGTGCCAGCAATGCGCCGGCAAGCGACTGTTCGGGCGCAAAAGGTGCGGCCACCTGCCACGAAAGTTCGGCGGTGTGCACGACGCGCCGGACGAGCGAGAAGCCGTTGGAATGCACGCCCGACGAGGCAAGGCCGAGGACGGCATCGCCGACGGCGACATTGCTGCCGTCGATGCCGGCGCCGCGCTCGAGTGCCCCGACCGAAAAGCCGGCAAGATCGTAGTCACCGGAATTGTACATGCCCGGCATTTCGGCCGTCTCGCCGCCGACCAGCGCGCAGCCCGCGATCCGGCAGCCCTCGGCAATCCCGGCGACGATCGATTTTGCGGATGCGACATCGAGCTTCCCGGTCGCGAAATAATCGAGGAAGAAGAGCGGCTCCGCCCCCTGGACGACCAGGTCGTTCACGCACATTGCGACGAGATCGATGCCGACCGTCTCGTGGCGTCCGGATTCGATCGCGATCTTGAGCTTGGTGCCCACGCCGTCCGTCGTGGCGACGAGGATCGGGTCCTTGAAACCGGCTGCCTTGAGGTCGAAAAGGGCGCCGAAACCGCCCAGACCGGCGTCGGAACCCTTGCGGCGCGTCGACTTGGCCATCGGCTTGATCGCCTCGACCAAGGCCTCGCCTGCGTCGATATCCACCCCGGCTTCCGCGTAACGGTTCGTGCTCATTGGCGCCCCTTTGCCGGATTGGCTATAACGGATGTCGAGCCCCCGGCGACGGGCGGAAAATAAAGGATTCGGAACGGTTTGCAATGGCGGTTCGGGCGTTTGTTCTGGGATTTGTAGCGGTCTTTGCGGCAGGCACATTGGCCCTTGCGCAGGTTCCGCAATCCGGCACCACGGACGTCTATGCCGTCCGCGGAGTCGAGGTCGACCGGAACGCCCCCACGGCGGCCCAGGCCCGGGACCAGGCGATCGCCGAGGGTCAGCGGCTGGCCTGGCGGCGGCTCGTCGAGCGGCTCGTGCCGGCCGACGCTCGGGATGCGTTGCCGGCATTGTCGGTTGCCGAAATCGTCCCGCTGATCGACAGTTTCGAGGTCGAGAACGAGCGCGGAACGGGTACCCGGTGGATCGGATCGCTTGCCTACCGGTTCCGGGCGGCGTCGGTACGCCAACTCTTCCGTAGCCGCGGCATTGCGTTTGCCGAAACGCCGGCCCGCCGCGTCCTGATCGTCCCGGTCGCGATGCGCGACGGGCAAGCGCTGCTGTGGGAAGACGAAAACGCCTGGCGCCTCGCGTGGGCCGAATTGCCGGCACCCGTCGGCCTCCAGCCATGGATCCTGCCGCAGGCGGACCTTGAGGATGCCGGCCTGATCGGCGCCGAACAGGCCGCGATGCTCGACCGGGTGCGGCTGCGTGCATTGGCTGCCCGGTACGGCACGCAAGGCGTGATCGTGATCAGCGCCGAGCCCGACGAGGCTGCCGCCGGCGGCCCGGCGGTCCAGGTCCAGTTCTCGCGCATCGGTGCCGCGGCGTCGGATGCCGACTGGCCGCAATCATTCCGCATGGCGCCGGGCGAAAAACCGGAAGCGGCATGGCTGCGTATCGCGCGCGCCGCAGCGGATGCCGTCGAAGAACGCTGGAAGGCCGAAGTGCTCGTGCAGGGCAGCGACACATCGCAGCTTCGCGCGACGGTGCCGGTCGCCGACCTTACCGAATGGGTCACATTGCGCCGCCGTCTGGCCGAAGTCGCGAGCGTGCGCCGCCTCGACATACTGGTCCTCGGGCGTGGCGGAGCCATCGTCGACATCCAGCACGACGGCGGAACCGACGCGTTGCGCACGGCCTTGGCACAGCGCGACATCGCCCTCGACGAAAGCGAAGGCGGTTGGCGGCTCCAGGTCATCGAGCGGGGCGGTACACGCCCGTGATCAACATCCCGAACCTGCTGTCGTTCGCGCGTCTGCTCGCCGTTCCGGTCGCGGTCTGGCTGATGCTGGTGGCGCGTTTCGAAGCGGCGTTCTGGCTCTTCGTGGCCGCGGGCGCCACCGACGCGCTCGACGGGTTTCTCGCCAAGCGCTTCGGCTGGGAGACGGAACTGGGCTCGTTCCTCGACCCGCTTGCCGACAAGGCGCTTCTCGTTTCGGTCTTCCTCGTCCTCGGCTGGACCGGACACATCCCGGCCTGGCTGACGATCATGGTCATCTTCCGCGATCTGCTGATCGTCGGCGGCGCCCTTGTCGTCGTCGCGATCACCGGCACGTTCAAGGCCGACCCGATGTGGATCAGCAAGCTCAACACGACGCTCCAGATCGTGCTCGCCGCGACGGTGTTGTCCGAACTCGGAATTGGGTTCGACTTTGAGATGTGGCGCTGGATTCTGGTCGATGTCACCGCCGTCACCACGTTCGCTTCGGGCCTCGCCTACGTTGTCCGCTGGACAAGACGGCTGGCCGAGGAAGAGGATGCCGTATGACGCAGCCCGAAACGAAGCGAACATTCGCGTGGAACCACCCGGCGGCGTGGGTGACGATCGTCGTGCTTTTCGGCCTTGCGATCTACGTGCTGAGCGGCGTGCTGCTGCCGTTCGTGGCGGCCGCCGCGATCGCGTATCTCATCGACCCGATCGTCGACCGGCTCGAGCGCATCGGGATTCCGCGCGTGGGCGGTGCTGCGATCGTGACGATCGCGTTCTTCGTCGTGTTCGTGACGGTCGTCGTGCTGTTGGCGCCCGTCCTTCAGCACCAGCTCGTCGGGCTCGGCGACCGGCTGGCCGTCGTGTCGCGCCAGCTGTATGAGCACGCGAAGCCATATCTCGACGAGATATTCGCGCAAGTCGGCGCTGCCGACGTGCAGCAGCTGAGCGGTGCCGGCGACGCGGTGCGTACGGCACTGGGATGGGCCGCACGCGCACTTGGCGGGGTGCTCAGCGGCGGGCTGGCGGTGGTCAACGTTCTGGCGCTTATCTTCATCACGCCGGTCGTCGTCTTCTATCTTGTGCGCGACTGGACGACGGTCGAGGCGAAGATCGACAGCTGGCTGCCGCGCAAGCATGCGGAAACGATCCGCATGCTGCTGCGCGAGATCGATGCGCGGCTTGCGGGCTTCCTGCGCGGGCAGGCCCTGGTCTGCCTCTTTCTGATCGTTTTCTATTCGTCGGGCCTGACTCTGGTGAACCTCAACTATGGCCTGCTCGTCGGCATCCTCACAGGCGTCCTCACTTTCATCCCCTACGTCGGCGTCTTCGTCGGCATGGCGACCGGCCTTGCGATCGCGGTGTTCCAGTTCCCTTCCTGGATCGATGTCGGCTTCGTCCTTGGCGTGTTCCTCCTCGGGCAGTTCATCGAGGGGAATTTCGTCACGCCCAAGCTGGTCGGCGACCGCGTCGGCCTCCACCCGGTCTGGATGATGCTGGCGATCTTCGCCGGCGGCGCGCTGTTCGGTTTCGTCGGGGTGCTGATCGCCATTCCGGTCGCCGCCGCCCTCGGCGTCCTCTCGCGGTTCGCCATCAAACGCTACATGGAAAGCTCGCTCTATCTGGGGAGCGAACCGCCGTGAGCGGCGAGCAGCTGGCGCTCGCGTTTCCGCACAGGCCGGCCCTCGAACGCGAGGATTTCCTCGTTGCACCGGCGAACGCCGACGCGGTCGCCTGGATCGACTCATGGCCGAATTGGCCGGCGGCAGCACTCGTCGTGCATGGGCCGGCCGGCAGCGGCAAGACGCATCTGGCGCAGACCTGGCGCCTGCGCGCCAATGCGACCGCATTCGATGCCGGTTCGATCGCGACGGCGGACCTGCCGGCACTTCTCGATGCGTCGCCTGCCATCGTGGTCGAGGATGTCGACCGCAATCCGCCCGAACAGCGCGCCTGGTTCCATCTGCTGAACCTGCTCGCCGAACGCGGGCAGTGGGCGCTGTTCACGGCACGCGAGGCGCCGGCGCGCTGGAACCTGGCGCTGGCCGATCTCGCGTCGCGCGTCCGCGCACTCCCGGCCGTTGGGATCTCGGCACCCGACGAACATCTGGTCGAGGCGGTGCTCGTCAAGCAGCTTGCCGACCGGCAGCTGCGCGTTCCCCCCGATACGGTCCGCTACGTCGCCATGCGGCTCGAGCGATCGCTTGCCGCGGTCGGGCGGATCGCGGCCGCACTCGACGCGGCCGCACTTGCCGCACGCCGGCCGCTGACGATTCCTCTGGCGCGCGAGGTCATGCGCGCCGAAGGTCTGGACAACTGAACTGAAACGACGGGAGTTGCGGATATGGATATGGGAATCAAGGGTCGCACGGCGATCGTCTGCGCCGCTTCGAAGGGGCTCGGCCGCGGCTGCGCCCAGGCGCTGGCCGCCGAAGGCGTGGATCTGGTGATCAACGCGCGCGGTGCCGAAACGCTCGAAGCCGTCGCCGCCGATCTGCGTGCGCGCTTCCACGTCAAGGTCACGGCCGTCGCCTGCGACGTCACGACCGCCGAAGGCCGCGCGAAGCTGCTGGCCGCATGCCCGGAACCGGACATCCTCGTCAATAACGCCGGCGGCCCGCCGCCCGGCGATTTCCGCGAATGGGACGAGAAGGCGTGGCATGCCGCACTCGAGGCGAACATGGTGACGCCGATCATGCTGATGAAGGCCACGATCGACAAAATGATCGCCCGCAAGTTCGGCCGTATCGTCAACATCACGTCGGCAGCCGTGAAGAACCCGATCCCGTTCCTGGGGCTGTCGAACGGTGCGCGCGCCGGCTTGACCGGCTTCGTGGCCGGCCTGTCGCGCCAGGTGGCAAAGCACAACGTGACGATCAACGCCCTGCTGCCGGGGCCGTTCGACACCGACAGGTTGCGCTCGACACTGGTTGCCGGTGCGAAATCGGCTGGCAAGTCGGTCGAGGAGATCGCCGAGGCGCGGCGCAAAGCCAATCCGGCCGAACGGTTCGGGACGGCCGAGGAATTCGGAGCGGCCTGCACGTTCCTCTGCAGCACGCACGCTGGCTATATCGTCGGCCAGAACATCGTTCTGGACGGCGGCGCATTCCCGGGCACGATGTGACCGCATTCTATTTGTTAGATGTTTTCGGTAAACCTGTGTTCCGGATAACAAAAATAAACGCATAGCATCGTCACGAAACGGCAACAGAACGTCGCTTGTAGTGCGGTACGGCGGCTGTTTAACCTCCGGCCGTCCGCTGCAGCGCACCCGTCGATCGACGGGTGCGGCCGTAGCGGGATCGGGCAAGCCCAAATCGGAACGGCGGCATGGACAGGCAGGACGACAAGGCGGAAATCGAGCTCAAGCTCGCCGTTCCGACCGACGCTCTGGCCAAGCTGGCGCGCGATCCGCGACTCAAGGCGCTCGTCACCGGCGGCGGCACGCGCCGGCATCTGCGCACGACCTATTTCGATACGCCCGACCGGCGGCTCCTTGCCGGGGAACTGGCCTTACGCGTGCGGCGCGACGGTCGGCGACGCATACAGACGCTGAAGACGGCCGGCCATCCGGAGCTTGGTCCGCTGGCGCGCAGCGAATGGGAACGCGAGATCGTCGGCGAAAGGCCGGTCGTCGACGAGGCATGGCTCGCGGAAATCGGCGACAAGGACGCCCGCAAACTGCTCGGAAAGGCGAAGGTCCGCGGCCGACTCGCCCCGCTTTTCTCGACGGATTTCCGCCGCCAGTCGTGGCGCGTGCGCCGCGCCGACAGCGTGATCGAACTTGCGATCGACAAGGGAACGATCGACGGTCCCGACGGCCAGTTGCCGATTTCGGAGGTCGAACTCGAGCTGAAATCCGGCGATCCCAACGAACTCTACGGGTTGGCGCGCGCGATCGTCGATCTGGTACCGGCGGTGGTCGAATCCCGCAGCAAGGCCGAGCGCGGCTACGCGCTGTCGGTCCCCGCAAAATTCGCGGTGCGCGCGAAGCCCGTCGAACTCGATGCCGAAGCGACCGTCGAGGGGGCCTTCCGCGCGATCGGCCGGTCCTGCCTGGTCCACGCCCGTGCCAATGAATCTGCGGTCCGGGCAAAAGCCTCGGTCGAGGGCGTCCACCAACTGCGCGTGGCATTGCGGCGGATGCGTTCCGCACTCGCAGCCTTCCGCGACGTGCTGCCCGAGGATGCGCGGCGCGCCAACAGCGAAGAGCTACGCTGGATCGCCGCAAGCTGCGGGGCCGCGCGCGACTGGGACGTGTTTCGCGGCCAATTGCTGAAGCCGCTCGCCAAGCATGTCGAGGACGAGCCCGGCCTGTCGCGCGTGACGCGCGCCGCGGATGCCGCACGCCGGCGCGCCTATCGCGCGGTGCAGGCGACGCTCGATACGCCTCGGCTGACGCACGGGCTTCTCGACATCGAAGCCTGGTGGGAACGCGGCGACTGGGCGACCGGGATGGGCGACTGGCGGAATGCGCCGGCGCGCGATTTCGCGTGCCTTGCCTTGCGCAAGCTGCACCGCAAGGTCGTTCGCCTTGGCGCAAACCTGCACGAGCTTCCCGAAGCCGAGCTCCACGAGCTGCGCATCCGCTGCAAGAAGCTGCGCTACACCGCCGAATTCATGCGCAGCCTGTTCCCGCGCAAGGCGGGAACCGCCTATCTGTCCGCTCTTGCGGAAGTGCAGGAGCATCTGGGCGCCCTGAACGACGCCGTGGTCGCACGGGCGCTTCTCGCCGAGCTCGGTCGCGACGCGGGTGACCTGCCGGCCGAACTGCTGGCGCGTGCCGGCGGCATCGTCACGGGCTGGATCGCGGCGCGCGTCCGCAGCGATCTTGAGGCGCTCCCGGCCGTCTGGCGCCGATTCGCCGCGCAGCGCCCGTTCTGGAAATAGGGGCGACCCGGCGTAACCTCCTGCGAAAGCGTGCGAATCGTAGTCTGCGAGGCTTGCCGCGCGGGCTCGCGGCTTTGCTATACTGGCTTTCGGGCGGAGGAGTTATCCCATGCGACCACTGGCCTTGATCGCCGCCGCTGCGGCCGTTTCGTTCGGCGTCGGCCATTTGGCGCTGGCGCAATCGTCCGATCCGGCCGAAATGACCGTGATCCAGAAGGACATCGACTTCGAGCCCAAGGAAGTCCGCATCAGGGTCGGCGGGCAGGTGTTCTTCGTCAACGAGGACCGGTTCGGCCATAACGTCTACTCCGAGACCGCCGGCGGGGAATTCGACGTCGGCCGGCAGGCGCCGAACTCGCGCATCGGCGTCCCGTTCCGGCGGGCCGGAACCTTCGCTGTGATGTGCCGTATCCATCCCCGCATGGCCTTGCAGATCGTCGTCCAGTAACCGGCCGAGGGAGCAGCACCCGCGTGTCGATCCGCGTCAAGCTCATCGCCGCTTTCCTCTTCGCGCTGCTCGCGGCGTCGACGCTCGGCCTGACCGCGTATCTGGCTTCGCGCACGCTCGGCGCGCTGACGGTCCAGATGTTCGACGGACCGCTCCAGACGATCAATTTCGCGCGTCTCGCGCAGACTGATTTCGCTGTCATCGAGCGGACGGACCGCGAGTTCGGTGATTCGATCGGTTCGGCCGAAATGGCCAAGCTCTATAAGTTGGTCGACGATTTCCAAAAGGACCTTGCCGTCGCCGCCGAACGCGGCGCGTCGGACGACATTTCCGAGCTCGCGACCGGCATCCGCGCGAATGTCGACAAGTGGCGCACTGCCGCGGCGCACGCGCGCTCCGGCGATGGCGCGGCGCCCGAACAGCGGACAGCCCTGGGCGTGCGAATCCGCCAGGACCTCGAAGTCCTGACCCAGATCGCCGCGGACAACGGCTTCGTGTTCCGCGAAGACGCCGGCGATACGATCGAACGCACGCGCACGGCGATCGTCGTCGTGATCGCGTTTGCGGCCATCGTGCTGCTCGTCGTCGGCGTGCTGCTGGTGCGCAACATCGTGTTGCCGCTCGACAGCCTGAACCGGAAGATGCGCAAGATCGCGCGCGGGGACGAGGATGTCCACATCCGCTATCTAGACCGGCGCGACGAACTCGGCGACACGGCCCGCGCGATGGCGGTGTTCAAACAGGCCATGGGCGACATCAAGGAGGCGCGCGACCGCGCGGAACTGGCGACGAAGGCCAAGTCCGAATTCCTCGCGATGATGAGCCACGAGATACGCACGCCGATGAACGGCATCATCGGCATGTCGCGCCTACTGCTGCAGTCCGACCTCGACGGCGAGCAGCGCGACAACGCGCGCATCGTGCTGGAAAGCGGGCAGTCGCTGCTGCAGATCCTCAACGACATCCTCGACTATTCCAAGCTCGAGGCGGGCAAGCTCGATGTCGAGAGCATCGATTTCGACCTGCGCAACGCGGTCGAGGATGCCGTGGCGCTGATGGCGTCGAAAGCCGGCGAGAAGGGGATAATCCTCACCGCCGAAATCGATCCGGACGTGCCGACCTATCTGCGCGGCGATCCCGGCCGCCTGCGCCAGGTGCTGCTCAACCTGATCGGCAATGCCGTGAAGTTCACCGACAAGGGCGGGGTAGGCGTCACGGTGCGCAGCTTGAGGATATTCGACGGAACGGCCCGGCTTCGCGTGGGCATCCGCGACACCGGCATCGGCATATCCAAGGAAGCGCAGGCCAAGCTTTTCGGCAGCTTCGTGCAGGCCGATTCCTCGATTTCCCGTCGGTTCGGAGGTACGGGTCTTGGTCTTGCGATCAGTCGGCGGCTCGTCCAGGCAATGGGCGGGGACATCGGAGTGGACAGCGAACCGGGCAAAGGATCGGAGTTCCACTTCGAACTCGAACTGCCGGTCGGCGTGGCGCCGCGCGGCGAGAGCCAGTTGGTCCTGCCGCAGGCCGTGCTGCCGCTGCGCATCCTTCTGGCCGAAGACAACATCGTCAACCAGAAGGTCGCCGTCGGCCTCCTGAAGATTGCCGGGCACACGATCGACATCGCGGCGAATGGCGTCGAAGCGGTCGCTGCCGTCGAGGCGCGCGAATACGACGTCGTGCTGATGGACATGCACATGCCCGAGATGGACGGGATCGAGGCTACCCGGAAGATCCGGGCACTCGCCCCGCCCAAGGGCAGCATCTGGATCGTCGCCGCAACGGCGGGCGCCATGCAAGCCGACATCGACCGCTGCCTTGCCGCCGGAATGAATGACTACATCGCCAAGCCCCTCGTGCCGGACGACCTGGCCCGGGCGCTTGCGCGCGCCGGCGGGCAGGCGGCAGCGGCGGAAGACACAGCGGAAGCGCCGTCCGTCCAGGATCGACTGTCGGCAAGTGACGCGGTCATCGACGACGGGGTGCTGGGCGAACTCGAGGAGCAGATGGGTCGCGAGATCGTCGCTTCGCTTGTCGAGGATTTTGCCGAGAATGCGCGCAATCTTCTGGCCGAAATCGTCCGCGCGCGTGCCGCCGGTGACGGAGTCGCGTGGACACGTGCGGCGCACAGCCTGAAAAGCTCGGCTGCGAACATGGGGCTGGCGCAGGCATTCAAGGCCGCAAAAAATATCGAATATGCCGGCGAGACCGGGGATTTCGTGACCGCGGGCCCCGTCTCCGATACGTTGCCGGGTCTCGTCGACGAGGCGGTCGCAGCATTGAAGGCGCGCTACGCCGACATCGCTGCGGCGGCGGATTGAAGGAAGGAACCGGGGAAACGAAAATGGCGCCCGCACTGACGATGGACCAGGCTTTCGCGAATCTCTCCGTGCTTCTCGTCGAGGACGATGCGTTCGCGATCAAGATCGCCCAGACGGTCCTCAAGCAGCTGAAGATTCCCTACGTGTCGCTCGCCAAGGACGGCGCCGAGGGCCTCGATATCCTGAATGCGGGAATGCAGAAATACGACCTGATCATCTCGGACTGGAACATGCCGGAAATGACCGGGCTGCAGCTGCTGAAGGCCGTCCGTCAGAAATGGCCGGCGATGCCCTTCATCATGCTGACCGGCCGGGCGAACCCCGAGTTCGTCGTGCAGGCGCGCGACAACGGTGTGGACGCCTATGTCGTCAAGCCATTCTCGCCAGCCCAGCTCGCCCAGAAGATCCACTCTGTCCTGACGGCAAAAGCCGCGAAATGAACGAAACGGACTTCATGCGCCGCGCGATCGCGCTTGCCGACGAACGCATGCGCGCGGGCGAGGGCGGGCCGTTCGGTGCGGTCGTCGCGAAGGACGGGCGCATCGTCGGCGAGGGCTGGAACCGCGTGATCGGCACGTCCGATCCGACGGCGCATGCCGAGGTCGTCGCCATCCGCGACGCGTGCGCGCGGTTGGGCACGTTCGACCTCTCGGGAGCGACGATCTACACGAGCTGCGAACCCTGCCCGATGTGCCTCGGGGCCATCTTGTGGGCCCGTCTCGACCGCATGTGCTATGCCGCCAACCGCGCGGACGCCGCATCGATCGGCTTCGACGACGAGGCGTTCTACGTCGAAGTCGCCAAGCCGATCGACGCACGCGCCCTGCCTGCGACGCGTCTGCTGGCGGACGAGGCCCGCGCGGTCTTCGCAGCCTGGTTCGCCAAGCCCGACCGAATCGAATACTGACCGGGCGATGAAGATCTGGCGCGCCTACGCAGCATTCGGTCTTGCCGCGACCTATTTCGGGCACGAGTTCGTCCAGCGCGTTTCGACATCGGTGATCGTCAGTGAGCTGATGGCCGAATTTGCCGTCGGCGGCGCCGTCCTCGGCAGCCTGTCGGCGTTCTATTTCTATGCCTATGCGGGCATGCAGATCCCGGTCGGCGTGCTGATGGACCGTTTCGGCCCGCGTCGCCTGATGAGTTTCGCCGCCGGCATCTCGGCGATGGGCGCTTTGCTGTTCGCCACGGCACCGGCGATCGAGTTCGCCTATGCCGGCCGGATGCTGATCGGCCTGGGTGCTTCGTTCTCGTGGATCGGCCTGCTGACCGTGACGACGCTCTGGTTGCCGCCGGCGCGGTTCTCGGGCCTTGCCGGGCTCGGTCAGGCCATTGGAATGCTGGGTGCCGTGTTCGGGCAGGCGCCGCTTGCCCTGCTCGTCGAGAGTCTGGGTTGGCGCACCGCCGTCGGCGTGCTCGCCGCACTGGGGGCGGCGATCTCGTTGTTGCTGTTCGCGACCGTTCCCGACATCGCACCGAAGGCGACGCAGGTGCAAAACCGCCTGACGCAGGGACTGCGGATTGCCGCACGCAACCGGCAGACCTGGCTCAATGCGATCTACGGTCTCTCGATGACCGGGACGATGCTCGCTTTCGCGGGCCTTTGGGCCGTGCCATGGCTCGTTTCCGTCTACGGGTTCGAGCGTGCCGGAGCGGCCGCACTTTGCTCGACGATGTTCGTCGGCTGGGCCGTGGGCTCGCCGCTGATCGGCTGGCTTTCGGACCGCGCGCGCCGGCGCAAGGTGTTCCAGGTCGGGACCGGGGCAGGGATGGCCCTTACGCTCGTCGCCATCCTCTATGTTCCCGCCCTGCCGACACTGGCGCTTGGGCTGCTGATGTTCATCAACGGCGTGCTCGCCTCGGGAATGATCCTCGCCTATGGAGCCGCACGCGCCCACAATCCGCCCGAGGCGAGCGGTGCGACCTACGGAATCGTCAATACGGGCGTGGTCGGCTCGGGTGCCATCTTCCAGCCGCTGCTCGGCCTGCTCCTCGATCTCAACTGGGATGGTGCGATGCGGGCCGGTGCACGCGTCTACTCGGCCGGCGCCTACGATGCGGCATTCGCGGTCCTGCCATGCGTGGCGGTGATCGGGACGCTTGCCGCCGCCCTTACGCGCGAGAAGTCCCCGGCCTAGACTTGCTGGCGGATCAAGAAGCTACACAAAGCCGGCTCGTACGGGCTATTTTCCCGTGCTGCCGACGCCAACGAGGAAACCCCGTCATGTCCGACAAGCCGATCGACAAGTCGAAACTGCCCAGCCGTCACACCACGGTCGGGCCGACCAGTGCCGCACATCGCTCGATGCTCTACGCGATGGGGCTGTCGAAGGAACAGATCGCCCAGCCGCTGATCGGCGTCGTGACGACCTGGAACGAGGCGGCCCCCTGCAACATCACGCTGTCACGCCAGGCACAGGCCGCCAAGAAGGGTGTGGCCGCCGCCGGCGGAACGCCGCGCGAATTCACGACCATCACCGTGACCGACGGCATCGCGATGGGACATGCCGGCATGCACAGCTCGCTCGTCAGCCGCGAGGTGATCGCCGACTCGGTCGAACTGACCGTGCGTGGCCACTGCTACGACGCGCTCATCGGGATCGCGGGTTGCGACAAGTCGCTGCCTGGCCTGATGATGTCGATGCTGCGCCTCAACGTGCCGTCGATCTTCATCTATGGCGGCACCATCCTGCCCGGCAAGTTCAAGGGCCGCGACGTGACCATCGTCGACGTGTTCGAGGGCGTGGGCGCCAACGCCGCAGGCAAGATGTCCGACAGCGACCTCGAAATCCTCGAGCAGACGGCACTTCCGACCGGCGGGTCGTGCGGCGGCCAGTTCACCGCCAACACGATGGCGTGCGTTTCCGAGGCGATCGGGCTGGCACTGCCCGGTTCGGCCGGCACGCCGGCCCCTTACGAGAGCCGCGACCGCTGGTGCGTGGCTTCGGGCGAGCAGATCATGGATCTGGTCCGCCGCAACATCCGTCCGCGCGACATCGTCACGCTCAGGTCGCTGGAGAATGCTGCCCGCGTCGTCGCGGCAACCGGCGGTTCGACCAATGCGGGCCTGCACCTGCCCGCGATGGCGCACGAGGCCGGCATCAAGTTCGACCTGTCGGACGTGGCCGCAATCATGCGCTCGACCCCCTACATCGCCGACCTGATGCCCGGCGGAAAATACACGGCGGTCGACCTCTATTCGGTCGGCGGCGTGCCGGTCGTGATGAAGGAAATGCTCGACGCCGGCATCCTGCACGGCGACTGCATGACCGTGACCGGCAAGACGATCGCCGAGAATCTGAAGGACGTGAAGTTCCCGGAGAACCAGAAGGTCGTCTATCGGGTCGCCAATCCGATCACGAAGACCGGCGGCGTGGTCGGCCTCAAAGGCAACCTGGCGCCCGAGGGTGCGATCGTGAAGGTCGCGGGCATGAAGAAGCAGACGTTCCGCGGGCCCGCACGCGTTTTCGAGCGCGAGGACGAGGCGCTGGCCGCCGTACTCAAGCGCGAGATCAAGGACGGCGACGTCATGGTCATCCGCAACGAAGGGCCGAAAGGCGGCCCCGGCATGCGCGAGATGCTTTCGACAACGGCGGCACTGTACGGCTGGGGCAAGGGCGACGAGATCGCACTGATCACCGACGGTCGCTTCTCCGGCGGTACGCGCGGCTTCTGCGTGGGCCATGTCAGCCCCGAGGCGGCCCTCGGCGGACCGATCGGCCTCGTCAAGGACGGCGATATGATCGCGATCGATGCCGTGAAAGGCACGCTCTCGATCGAAGTCAGCGATGCGGAGCTCGCCACGCGCAAGGCGGCCTGGAAGCCACGTGCCCATAACTTCCAGTCGGGCACGCTCTGGAAGTATTCGCAGACGGTCGGCACCGCTGCCTTGGGTGCCGTGACGCATCCGGGCGGTGCCATGGAAACCCAGATGTACGCGGACAGCTGATGGCACGCATCGCAGTCGCTACCTTCCAGCACGAGACAAACACCTTCGCGCCGTCGAAGGCAGACAAGGCCGCGTTCGAACGCGGCGGCGGCTGGCCGTCGATGGTGCGCGGGGCGGCGATCCCGCCTGCATTCGCCGGCATGAACGTGCCGATCGCCGGATTCATCGCGGCGGCGGGTGCTGCGGGCCATTCGCTGGTCCCGTTGATCTGCGCCAACGCGACTCCGTCGGCCGAGGTGACCGACGAGATCTTCGGCATCGTGATGGATGCGATGTGCGCGGATCTCGTCAAGGCTCTGCCGGTCGATGCGGTCTATCTCGACCTGCATGGCGCCATGGTCACCGAAAGTCTGGAAGACGGGGAGGGCGAGATCGTCGCCCGGATCCGCCAGATCGTCGGCCCGCGCGTACCCGTCGTCGTGTCGCTCGACCTGCACGCCAACGTCACGCAAGCGATGATCGACCTCGTCGATGCGTGCGTTTCGTACCGCACCTATCCGCATGTCGACATGTCGGAGACGGGCGGTCGCGCATTCGGCCTTCTGGACAAGCTTCTGAAAAGCGGCAGCCGCCTTGCCGGTGCCTTCCGGCAGATCCCCTACATCATCCCGATCACGGCCCAGTGCACGCTGATCGAGCCGGGTGTGGCGCTCTATCGCCGTCTTGCCGAGATCGAGACGCGCACCGGGGTCGTGCTGTCGTATTGCACGGGGTTTCCGGCGGCAGATATCCGCGACTGCGCGCCGTCCGTGTTCGGATACGGGCCGGATCGCGCGGCCGTCGATGCCGCCGTGGGCGAAATCGCGCGGGCCGTTCTCGATGCCGAGAGCGACTATGTCGCGGAACTCTTCACGCCGGACGACGCGATCAAACGGGCGAGTGCCCGCGGCGGGCGCAACGGAAAGCCGGTGGTGCTGGCCGATACGCAGGACAACCCGGGAGCAGGCGGCAACGGCGACACGACAGGCCTGCTCGCGGCAATGCTGCGTCTGCGCCCGCAGGGTGCCGTGCTCGGCATGCTGATCGATGCCGCGTCGGCCAAGCAGGCGCATGCAGTCGGCGTGGGCAACACGGCGGAGTTTCGTATCGGTGCCACGTCGGGCTGGCCGGGGGTCGAACCGGTCGTCGGCCCGTTCAAGGTACTGCGCACGGGCGATGGCCAGTTCCTGTGCACGGGGCCGTTCTACGGCGGCAGCCGGATGAAGCTCGGGCCCATGGCGCTGCTCGAGGCAAACGGCGTGCGTCTCGTCCTGTCGTCGCACAAGGTGCAGACGGCCGACAAGGAGATGTTCCGCCATCTCGGGGTCGAACCGGTGCGCGAGAAGATCGTCGCGGTCAAAAGCTCGGTGCATTTCCGGGCCGACTTCCAGCCGATCGCGGAAGAGGTCCTGGTCGTCGCTTCGCCGGGCCCCAATCCCGCCGATCCGGCCGTACTCGAGTGGAAGCGGTTGCGGCCGGGCATCCGTCTGCGTCCGCACGGGCCCGTCTTCAAGGGAGCGGCGGCGTGATCCGCCTGGGTCTGTTCTGCCTGCTGCTGCTCGCGGCAGGACCTGCACAGGCCCAGCCGGCCGACCGGCACGAGGGTTATTACTATCCCGAGGCGAACAGCCAGGAGACGTACGTCGCGCGCGCCAAGGTGTTGCTCGACGCAAGCCGGGACAAGCGGCTGGATTTCGTCAACGGCCTGACGACATCCCAGCTGGGCGGAAGCTATGCACCCTATTACGTCGTGTTCGCCAAGGGCGAGCGGGCCGACCGGCTGATCGTTGTGTCGCTGCAAGCGGGTCAATTGGACACGGTCTACCGGGCCCGCGCCCTGCTGGCGCAGCTCACCTCGCTGGCCCGGGGAACGCCCCTCCTGCAGGATTACGGCGTCGACAATTTATTTACTTTTCTCGATGTATTGAAGCTCATGGGATTCTCGCGCGTCACGCTCAGTGACGGCGACAAGTTCGCGCACCAGATTTTGATCCGCTAGAACTGGACTTGGGAGGAGCAGGAAGAATGAACGATACGCTGGCCTCGCCCTCGAACGACAAGATGCTCGCAAACGTTGCTACCGAGGCTGGCTCGCTCGGGATCGAAATCGCGGACGTCGCGGGCTATCTCGACGAACTTACGGGCAACCTCAAGAAGCAGGTCTCGCATTTCAACGAGGTGCGCAGTGCCACCGAAGAGTTGACCAAGGCGAACAGCGAAGTCGCCGCGGCAGCGCAGGAGGTCGGCCAGCATTCCTCGCGCGTACAGCAGGACATGGACGGCTCGCGCCGGCAGGTCGACGGCGCCATCGCCGATATCGGTGCGCTCGTCGAGACGACGCGCAATTTCGCGACCGAGCTTGCGGGCCTTCGCACGGCACTCGACCAGATCGGCCGCGTGGCCAAGGGGATCGACGCGATCGCTCGGCAGACCAATCTCCTGGCACTCAATGCGACGATCGAGGCGGCGCGTGCCGGCGACGCCGGGAAGGGCTTCGCGGTCGTGGCCGGCGAGGTGAAGGCGCTGGCCCGCCAGACGGCCGAAGCCACGTCCGAAATCGATTCCACGTTGAAATCGCTGGCCGACAAGGCCGGCCGGCTGATCGGCCAATCCGAGGCGTCGATCAAGCGCGCGCAGTCGGCCGAGCAGGGGGCTGCATCGATCGCCCAGGTGATGACGTCGATCGGCGAGCATATTTCCGGTGTATCCTCGCAGATCGGCCAGATCAGCGACGCGGTCGCCGCGATCGACCAGCGTTCGACCAAGGTGACCGGATCGATCCGGGAGATGACGGTCGGGGTGGATGCCTCGACCAAGGCACTCGACAACACGCGCGAGCGGGTCGACCGGCTGGTATCGATGGGCGAGCGGTTGATCGCCGTGACGGCCGCATCCGGCCTCGAGACGGTCGACACACCGTTCATCCGGGCGGCACAGGAGACAGCCGCCAAGCTCAGTGCAGCGCTGGAGAAGGCCGTGTCGTCGGGCGAATTGACGCTTGCCGATCTTTTCGACGATAAATATGCGCCGATCCAGGGCACCAATCCGCAGCAGATGCGTACCCGTTTCGCCGAAACGACGGATCGGCATTTCCCGACGATCCAGGAGCCGATGCTTCAGATCGATCCGCGCGTCGTGTTCTGCGCTGCGGTCGATCGCAACGGCTATTTGCCGACCCACAACACGAAATTCTCGCGCCCGCAGGGCGCCGACGTCGCGTGGAATACGGCCAATTCGCGCAACCGGCGGATATTCGCCGACCGCGTGGGCCTTGCGGCCGGACGCAGCGAGCAGGCGTTCCTCGTCCAGACCTACCGTCGCGACATGGGCGGCGGGCAGTATACGCTGATGAAGGACGTGTCGGCGCCGATCCGCGTGGACGGCAGGCACTGGGGCGGTCTGCGGCTCGCCTACAAGATCTGATCTCGGGCGCTCAGGCTGCGCGAAGTTGGACGAATGCCGGTGTGTGGTCGGAGGGCTTTTCCCATCCGCGCGGCGAGCGGTCCACGCCTGCGTCTTCCAGCCGGTCGGCGGCGGTCGGCGACAGCAGCAGGTGATCGATGCGCAGCCCGTGATCGTGCGTGAAGCGGTCGCGGAAATAGTCCCAGTATGTGAAAAGCCGGGCCTGCGGATGGCGCTGGCGCAGCGCATCCGTCCAGCCCTGATGGACGATCTTGCGCCAGGCCGCGCGCGACTGCGGCTGGACCAGCGCGTCGCCCGCCATCGCCTTCTCGTCCCAAAGGTCGTCGGCCGTCGGACAGACATTGTAGTCACCACCGAGCACGATCGGCATTTCCGACGCCAGCAGCGAATGCGCATGCGCGGCAAGGCGCTCCATCCAGGCCAGCTTGTAGTCGAACTTCGGACCGGGCTGCGGATTGCCGTTGGGCAGATAGAGCGACGCCACGCGCAGGCCCTCGCCCGTCGC